>DASWMP010000297.1:0-19682 GCA_036399695.1 Thermoanaerobaculia bacterium
AACATCAGTCACGTATCCGTTCCGGTCTGCGCCGCCGCGCCGGCCGCTCTTCTTCCGAATTACTCTCTGGAGGCGGAATGTCGAAAGTCCTGTCGGTGTGCGGTGCCCTGCTTCTCCTCTCCTCCCCTGTGCTCGCAGCGCCGGGCAAAAAAACGATCGATCTGAGTGCCAAAGGCGCACGGGTTCATCGGAGCAATGACCTCAACCCTCTGACGGGGCCGTCGAACAGGTCGCGATCGGAAATCGTCCGCTCCTTCCTCGGCAGCAAGGGGCTGACGCTCGCTACCGTCGCCGACGACGGACGCCATGTGAAGATGGAGCAGCGCCTCGGCGGACGACTCGTCTACGGCACGTACGTCCGCGCCACGCTCGACAACAACGGGCGGCTCCTGAGCGTGGTCGAGAACACGATCTCGGCGACCGAAGTGCAGCCGACGACGCTCTCGCCGAAGGACTCGATCCGCGCCGGCGTGTCGCAGCTCTACGACACGGCCGACCAGCCTTCGTCCTTCTGGCACGAAGAGCCGTCCGCCACGCTGGTCGTGATCCCGTTCGCTGACGGCACGCTCGCCGAGGGCTACCTCGTGCAGACGTGGGAAGAGGAAACGAACATCCTCTGGCACTCGCTCGTGGACAACGAAGGTGACGTCGTCTACCGCGAGCTCCGCACCGCGACCGACACGTACAAGATCTTCCCCGATCATCCGGGCAACTCGACGCAGACCGTCGTGAACGGCCCCGGCACCGGCAACACCGAATCGCCGGCCGGCTGGGTCTCGGGGAACACGACGATCGGCAACAACGTCGACGCTTACCTGGACCGCGACAACAGCAACGGCGCCGACACCAACGGGCGTCCGGTCTCGCCGACGCTGAGCTTCGAGTACACGGCCGACCTGACGCAGGCGCCGACGACCCTGACGAACCAGCAGGCTGCCGTCGCGAACCTCTTCTATCTGAACAACCGCGTGCACGACAAGCTCTATCGCCACGGCTTCAACGAGGCGGCCGGCAACTTCCAGGCGAACAACTTCGGCAAGGGCGGTCTCGGCAACGACCCGGTCAACGCCGAAGCGCAGGACGGCGGCGGCACGAACAACGCGAACTTCGCCACGCCCGCGGACGGCAGCCGCCCGCGCATGCAGATGTACCTCTGGACGAACTCGACGCCGGGACGTGACGGCGATCTCGACTCCGACATCGTCTGGCACGAGTACGGTCACGGCCTGACGTGGCGCATGATCGGGAGCATGAGCGGCCCGTTCGCCGGCGCCATCGGCGAGGGCATGGCCGACGTCCTGGCCATCTACACGAACCGGAACGACCGCGTCGGCGAGTACGCCTACAACAACCCGGTCGGCATCCGCCGCTTCCCGTACACCAACTACCCGAACACCTACAGCGACGTGAAGGGCAGCAGCGTTCACGCGGACGGCGAGATCTACGCCGCCACGCTGTGGAAGCTCCTCGGGCTGTGGGAAGGCGCCGGCTACACGCAGGACCAGCTCTTCGACGTCGTCATCGACGGCATGAACTTCACCCCGGCCCGCCCGGCGTACGAAGACATGCGCGACGGCCTGCTCGCCTCCTCGCCGACCGCGGCGCAGGACTGCCTGATCTGGAGCGCGTTCGCCCAGTTCGGCATCGGCGTCGGCGCGAATGGCGCCGAGAGCTGCAGCATCTTCACCTGCACGGTCTCGGTCACGGAGTCGTTCTCGCTGCCGACGACGTGCACCGGCGGCCCGGTCAACACCGCCCCGGTGGTCGTCATCACGGCGCCGGCGAACGGCGCTTCCTTCGTGCAGGGCACGGCGGTGACGTTCAGCGGCACCGCCACCGACACGCAGGACGGCGCGATCTCGTCCGGCATCAACTGGACCTCCAGCATGAGCGGCGCGCTCGGCACCGGCGCCTCGATCACGACGAGCGGCCTGGCCCTCGGCACGCACAACATCACCGCGACGTCGACGGACAGCGGCTCGCTCTCCGGCTCCGCGTCCATCAACGTGACGATCACCGCCCCCGGCGGCGCGATCTCGCTGACGGCGGCGGGCCGCAGGACGAAGAACGTCGCCTACGCCGACCTCACCTGGAGCGGCGCCACGTCGACGCAGGTGGACGTCTACCGCAACAACGTGAAGATCACGACCACCGCGAACGACGGCGCGCACAGCGATCAGATCGGCAAGAGCGCCCGCGGCACGTACACCTACCGCGTGTGCAACGCCGGGACGACGACCTGCTCGAACAACGCGAGCGTGAGCTTTTAGCGCGATCTAACGATTCACGATTTCCGATTTCCGGGCCGGCTCGTGAGAGCCGGCCTTTCGTTTTGCGTAGGACAGACACTCTTGTCTGTCCTACGGCCGGTCCGCGGAACACCGGACAGACAGGAGTGTCTGTCCTACAGAACCAAAGCGACACAACTACTTTCGAAAGCAACCCGACTACTTTCGAAAGCAACCCGACTACTTTCGAAAGCAACCCAACTACTTTCGAAAGCAACCCAACTACTTTCGAAAGCAACCCAACTACTTTCGAAAGCAACCCGACTACTTTCGAAAGCAACCCAACTACTTTCGAAAGCAACCCGACTGCTTTCGAAAGCAACCCGACTACTCTTGAAAGCAACCCAACTGCTTTCGAAAGTAGTTGTGTTGCTTTCAAGAGCAACGGCGCCGCTTTCTATCCCCGCCAGTTACTGGAAGATTCGTTTGAAGCGGTCCATGGCGCTTTCGACCTGCTGGCGGTTTCGGTCCGCTTCGTTGGCCCATCTCCGGAACTTGTCGAGGGTGATGGCCGCCGGCTCGTCGAAGCTTTCTTCGTCGAAGAAGACGCGGCGCACCATCTTGCCGATGATGCCGCGGGGGCATTGGTGCGTGGGGGCGGTGCCGTCGAGGAAGGCTTCGCGGCGGGGGCCGGGGCACCCTTCGCGCCAGAGCATGCCGGTCTCGGGATCGATCTGGCGCCAGGTCACTCCGTCAGGAGCGTCCGGGAACTTCTGGATATGGGGAAGCTCGCGCATGTAGGCGCCCCACACCGGGATCGCGGCCTCACCGGACGAGAGGCGCAGCGGCGCGCCTTTGTCGAAGCCGACCCAGACGGTCGTGACCATGTCGGGCGTGTAGCCGACGAACCAGGCGTCGCGGTAGTCGTTGGTCGTGCCGGTCTTGCCGGCGACGTAGCCGAGCCCATAGCGGCGGAGGCGTGAAGCCGTGCCGCGCTGGACGACGCCGCGCAGGAGCGTGTGCACGATGAAGGCGGAGTCGCGGTCGATGACGCGCTTCCGCTCGACCTTGTGCTTGTAGAGCGTCTTGCCGCGCCTGTCGCGCACCTCCGTCAGCAGATACGGCTCGACGCGCTCGCCGAGGTTCGGGAAGGCGGTGTAGGCGGCGGTGAGGTCGCGCATCGTCACCTCGGTGACACCGAGCGCCAGCGCGGGTACTGGCTTGAAATCCTCCTCGAAGCCGAACTTGTCGGCGGTGCTGACGACGCGGCGCATCCCGATCTGCTGCGTCAGCCGCACCGTCGGTACGTTCAGCGATTTCTCGAACGCCTCACGCAGCGTCACGCGGCCGCGGAAACGCTCGTCGTAGTTCTGCGGCGCCCACTCCTCGCTGCCGACCGCGATCTTCACCGGCGTGTCGAGCAGCAGGGTGGCGTTGGTGGCGCGCTTCGAGGAGATGGCGGCGAGGAAGGCGAACGTCTTGAACGCCGAGCCGGGCTGGCGGTGCATCCTCGACGTACGGTCGAGCGTGGAGCGCTTGAAGTCGGAGCCGCCGACGAGCGCGCGGACGCCGCCGGTACGGGGATCGACAGAGAGCAGCGCCACCTGCAGAGGGTCCTGCGCCGCCTGCTCGCGCAGCCAGCGGTAGCGCGCTTCGAGCGACGCCGGCGTACGGGACGCGACCTGCTCGGCCGCTCGCTGCGCCACCGGATCGACCTCGCAGACGATCGTCAGCCCTCCTGAGATGATGGCGCCGACGCCGACCTCCTTCACCACCTCGGCACGCATGGCGCGCATGTAGAACGGAAACGGCGTCTGCGGCAGCCGGCCGCGGTCCAGGTCGACCGCGCGGGCGACGCCGTCGCGGTACTGCTGCTCGGTGATCCATTTGTGCTCGCGCATGACGTTGAGGATGCCGTCGCGGCGCGTGCGGACGAGATCGGGGCGTTTGCGGGGGTTGTCGCGGTTCGGGGCGCGGACGATGGCGGCGAGGATCGCGGCTTCATCGGGGCGGAGCTGGCGCGGCGTCTTGTCGAAGTAGAGGCGCGCCGCTTCGTCGACGCCGAGGACCGGGCTGCCCTCGAAGTGGCCGAGGTAGACGTCGTTGAGATAGAGCTCGAGGATGTCGTTCTTCGAGAGGCGCGCGTCGAGGATGACGGCGAGGATCATCTCCACGATCTTGCGGCGCCAGGTGCGCTCGTTGGAGAAATAGCGCTGTTTGATGATCTGCTGGTCGATCGTGCTGCCCCCCTCGGCGATGCCGCCGGCGCGCACGTTGCGCAACGCGGCGCGGGCGATGCCGATCGGATCGACGCCGGGATGGAAGCGGAAGCGGACGTCCTCGGCGGCCATGAACGCGTAGCCGACATGCGGCGGAATGGCCTCCAGACGCACCGGCGGCGTGACGCGCCAGTCGGTGCCGTAGAGCTTCGCCACCTCGCGCGGAGTCTTGCCGGCGTTCGACATCAGAATCGTCGGCTCGCGCCAACTGTGGTTCACGAGCTCGCGCGAAAGACGCCGGTTGAGGATGAAAATGTAGACGGCGAACGCGTAGACGACGCAAAAAATGGCGATAGAAATGGCGAGAGTGAGGCGCGGCCATCTCAGCGGGCGTGACATTCGCATCATGTTGTTCTACATTTTTCAACGAGCAACACTGTTGCCACGCAGCTCGTCTCTCGTTGATTCAAAAAAAGTACGGCTCCCCACCGACACTGTTTTTGAAAAAGGAGAATCGAATGGCTGCATCGAAGAAAGCCTCCGCCTCGAAGAAGGGCGGATCAAGCAAGTCGTCGTCGAAGGGATCTTCGAAGTCCTCGAAGTCCTCATCGTCGAGCAAGAAGTCCTCGTCGTCGTCGAAGTCGTCCGGATCGTCGAAGGGCTCTTCGTCGAAGAAGGGCGGAGCCTCCTCCTCGAAGGGCTCCTCGAGCAAGGGCTCTTCAAGCAAGGGCACCTCGAGCAAGGGCTCGTCTTCTTCCAAGAAGGCGTCCTCCTCCTCGAAGGGATCGTCGTCGTCGCGGAAGGCGTCGCCGGCGCAGCGCGCTGCCGCCAAGAAGGGCGGTCAGGCGTCGCGCGGCGGATCGTCGTCCTCCTCGAAGCGGGGCGGCTCGTCCTCCTCGTCCTCCTCGTCGAAGCGTGGCGGGTCGTCGTCTTCGTCCTCGAAGCGCGGCGGATCGTCCTCTTCGTCGTCGAAGAAAGGCGGAGCGTCCTCCTCCTCGAAGCGGGGCGGATCGTCGTCCTCGTCGTCCTCGAAGCGCGGAGGCTCGTCCTCCTCGTCGAAGAAGGGCGGAGCCTCCTCATCCCGCAAGGGCGGATCGTCGTCCTCCTCTTCCTCGTCGTCGAAGAAAGCTTCGTCGTCCCGCAAGGGCGGCGGATCGTCTTCTTCTTCGTCGTCGTCGAAGAAAGCTTCCTCCAGCCGCAAGGCTGCGGGTCGCAAGGGCGGCAAGAAGTCCGGCGGCGGCGTGCGCAGCGTAATCAGCCGCGTCGTCGAGCAGGTCAAGGAAGCCATGCCCAGCTTCGGTGGCGAGAAGATCGAAGAAGTGATCGGCTCGACGTCGGAGCAGAGCGGCGGCAAGAGCAACAACGGCGGCGGCAGCGCCGAGTAGCTCGCTCTGAAAACGATGGGCAGGCAATCCCGCTTGCCCATGAGGGGCCGGCTCATGAGCCGGCCCTACGTTTTTGCCTTCAATCCTGAGCGTCAGCGAAGGATCAGTGGAGCCACAGCTATGCCGTCTGCGCAACGGCGTGGCTGTGGCTCCATTGATCCTTCGCTGCGCTCAGGATTGACCGCTACCCCGCCGTGTTGTCGAACGCCCGGCGGATTCTGCGCGAGAAGTACTTCGGCGGCAGGCCGCCCTTCCATGAGCGCAATGACTTGGCGCGCTGGAACGACTGCAACGCCGCACGGCGGAACTCCTCATCGGCCTCGAAGGCGTACTGCGAGTACTGCGAGGCGCCGAGGAACGCCCACACCCAGGCGTTGTTCGGGAGCTTGCGGGTGAGGCTCTGGAACTTTCGGGTCGATTCGTCGAAGTCACCGGCAAAGTAGTTCGACAGCGCGTCGCGGAGCTCGCGCTCGTAGTCGCCGAGGACCGCGTCGGTGGCGGACTGCTGGCGTGACGGTGGCGGCGGCGTGGCCGCGACGTTCGGGGCGACGGCCGAATCGGCGAGCATGCCGGCGTTCTCCGCTTCGGCGATGACCGCGTTGAAATCGTCGTTCGAGCGCGCCGAGGCATTGCGGGCGTTCGCCTGCGCCCAGACGCGCGTCGCTTCGGTGGTCACGGCGCGGCGCTGCTGTGCGGCGGTAATGCGCTGGCGTGCGGCGCTCAGCGCCTGCGCGGCCCGCTGGCGGAGCGCTGGGTCGACGGACGGCGTCACCGGCGCCTGGGACGGCGGCGGCGCCGGGACGACGTTCGGCTGCTGTTGCTGCGGGACGGGACGCTGCACCGGCGGCGGAGTCGGATCGGGCTGCTGCGTGGGGGCCGGGGTCTGCGTCGCCTCGAGGCGGGACTTCGCGCGGCCCATGAGCGTCTCGAGCGAGCCGAGATCGACCTCGCCGCGCCCTTCCGTCCGCTCGAAGTCGGAGATGGCCTGTTCGTAGTTGCCGAGGTTCAGGTTCGCGACGCCGCGGTAGTAGTAGGGCTTGTAGTTGATGAAGATCGCGCCGTACGTGCGCGTCTTGCTCCCTTCCTTCGCGTTGCCTTTGATGGCCGCGTTCATCTTCGAGACGACGGTCGACCAGTTACCGGCGCGCGCGGCGGCGATGCCGGCGTCGTAATCGTCGTACCAGGAAGCCTGGGCGGCGGCGGCGATGAAGAGCAGAGCGAGGAACGTGAGTGTGCGGACGGGGGTCATTGCTGCATTTCCTTTGCGAGCTGGTCGTAGTCGACCTTGCCGAGGTCGACGTTGTGCCGCGTGAGCTCTCCGGCCTTGATCTGGACTTCGATGACATCCGAGCGGGCCGGCCCGCTCACCGTGACGGTGTATTTGCCGGGCTGCAGGGCGATGCGCGCCGGCGTGGAGCGCGAATCTTCGGGCAATTGGACTTCCTGCTGATCGGCGCCGACGATCTTGTCGAGATCGCCCCAGGGCGTGGCCGACAGCAGCAGCACGCCCTGGCCGGAGGGGATCGGCTGCGGCGGAGCGGTGCTGGAGACGATGTCCGTGCCGCTCGTCGCCACCGTGTTCGTCGCCACCGGCGCGACGTCCGCCGGCTTGCGCGTGAAGTAGACGGCCGCGCCGATGATGGCCACGAGCAGCACGGCGGCGATGCCGGCGATCATGCCCACGTTCGACTTCCTGCCGGCCGGCGCCGCGGTCGCGGGCGCCATCGACACCTGCTTCTCGATGATCGTCGCGTCGGCGGGAGGCGCCGGGGAGGTCCACTGCGCCTTCGCCTCCTGCATCGTCGGCGCGGCCGGCTGCTGCGTGTCGAGGCGCTCCATCATCGTCGCCTCGTCGCTCGCGGCGCGCGTGATCATCGTCGCGTCGTTGCTGCCGATCTTCGTGTCGCGCAGCGTGCCGGCCGAAGCCTGCTGCGTCTGCTGCGTCTGCTGACCGCCGCCGATCGTGCCGCCCGGCATCGTCCCGCCGGGGGAGGTCGACGACATCGTCATCTTCGCGTCGGCGAGCGTCTGCGCGCCGGAGAGCGTAACCATGCGCTCGCCGAGGCCGTACTTCTGGTCGGGCGAGATGGTGTTGCGGATCGCTTCGAGCGCGGAGGCGAATTCGGCGGCGGCGGCGAACCGCTCGTCGCGTTTCTTCTGCAGCGCGCGCATGACGATCGCTTCGAGGTTGGCCGGGACGCGCATCGAGGGATTCGTCTGCGCCAGCGGCGGCGGCGCTTCCTGCACGTGCTTGAGGATGTAGGCGTGCGGGTTCGTCGCCTGGAACGGCGCCCGTCCGGCCAGCATCTCGTACATGACGATGCCGAACGAGTAGAGGTCGGAGCGGGGATCGAGATGCTCGTCGTCGCGGAGGAAGCCGGCCTGCTCGGGGGAGGCGTATTTGAGCTTGCCGAGGAACATGCCGGTCTGCGTCAGCCCCTGCCCCTCGTCCCCTTCGGCCAGCGACTTGGCGATCCCGAAGTCGATGACCTTCACGAGCAGCTTCCCGTTGCGGTCCTGCGACAGCATGATGTTCTCGGGCGACACGTCGCGATGGATCAGCCCCATGGAGTGCAGGTGATCGAGGCCCATGAGCGCCTGGATCGAGATCTCGGCGGTGAGGCGTGGCGGCACCGGGCCGTTCTGGGCGATCCACTTCTGGATGTTCGTCCCGTCGATGAACTCCCACACCATGTAGTAGGAGTTGTCCTCGAGCTGGGCGAAGTCGTAGAGCATCGCCAGGTTGCGGTGCTTGATCTGCGTCGACGTGCGCGCCTCCTGGAGGAAGCGCTGCAGCCCCTGGTCGTCCTGGGCCACGTTCGAACGCATGATCTTGATGACGCGCAGCTCGTTGAGGTGAATGTGGCGGACCTTGAAGATCTCGCCCATCCCCCCCACGCCGAGCCGTTCGATGATCTGGTACTTGCCGTCGATCAGACGGCCGCCATACGTACGCTGCAGCGGCGTGACCCGCTCAGTGCAGTGCGGACACTGCTCGAGTTGCGAATCGATCGACTGTTTGCAGCGCAGGCAGGTGATCTGGGGCATCTAGTCGCTCCCGTTGGTCGCGGTTTCTTCTGGTTTTCGGTTGCTTCTCTACACGTGCTCTCTCAACACATAACTACACGCCGGGTCGGCACCGAAGCGGACGATGTCGCCGGCTTTCAACGTGACGCGCTCGACACGCGTGTTGTTGACGTAAGTTCCGTTGGCGGACTGCAGGTCTTCGAGCACCGGCCCGGGGCCGGTGAGGGTGATGCGGGCGTGGCGGCGGGAAACCGCCGGGTGCGCCAGGACGATCGAGCAGGCGCGGTCGCGGCCGACCATGACGCTGTCGCCGGTAATGGCGTGCTTCTCGTTCGCCTCCGGCTTCACGTGCACGAGCGCCCAGTGGCGCGCCTGATCCTGGCGCGGCGAAGGGGGCGGCGCGGTGTCGTCGTCCGGATCGGTCGAGCTGCTCCAGACGACGGGGCGTTGGGCGATGTACTCCTCGAGGGCCATGTTGAAGGCGTGCGCCGAGGCGTAGCGCTGGTCCATACGCGGATGCATCGACTTGAGGACGATCGTCTCGAGGTCGTTGTCGATCTCCGGACGCAGCGCGCGGGGCGTCTGCTTCTCGCCGCGATAGATGGCGTCGATCAGCTTCGGGAGCGAGCGGCTGTTGAACGGCAGCACGCCGGTGAGCATCTCGTACAGCACCACGCCCGACGAATAGACGTCGCTCTTCGGACCGGCGTCCTTCGGCTCGCGGATCTGCTCGGGCGACATGTAATGCGGCGTGCCGAGGAGGAAACCCGACTTCGTCAGGACCGTCTGCCCCGGCATGTTGCTCCCTTCCTTCATCTTGGCGATGCCGAAGTCCGTCATCTTCACGACGCCGCTCTTCCGCTCGCGGATCAGGTTGGCCGGCTTGATGTCGCGGTGAACGATGTCCTTGTCGTGCGCGTAGATCAGCGCGTCGAGCATGTTCTGGCAGATGCCGATGGCGTCGTCGATCGGCAGCGCCCCTTTTTCGTTGATCAGCAGGTCGACGGGCATGCCGTCGACGAACTCCATCACCAGCACCGCGCCGGTGTTGCTGTTGATGAACTCGTAGAAGCGGGTGATGTTGCGGTGACGCAGCACCTTCAGCATCTTCGCTTCGCGCTCGAACCGCTTCCGTGCCGTGCTGTCGCCCGCCAGCTCCTCTGACATGACTTTGAGCACGACCGAGAAGCCGGCCGGGAGGACGTCCGTCGCCGCGAGGGTACGGCCCACGTAGACGTGGCTCATCCCCCCCTCGCCGATCTCCCGCTCGATGCGGTAGTTCCCGATGACGTTCCCGATCATTTCAGCGGCCCCTCGTCATCCCAGTGGAACCCCTCGCCACACAGCGGGAAGAAGATGAACTTGTGCGAGCCGATGCGGATCATGTCCTTCGCCGCGAGGTCGCGCCGCGGCTCGATCTCCGCCTCGTTGACGTAGGTACCGTTCGTGGAGTTGTGGTCCATGAGGATGAAGCGCCGTTCCTCGGGACGGAAGACCAGATCGGCGTGATGCGACGAAGCCTGGTCGTCGTTGATGACGATGTCGGAGCGGCGGTCCCGCCCGATGACGTTGCGTCCCATCCGGACCGGATAGGACTCGCCGCGGATGGCGGAGTTGAGGCCGACGAGCCAGCCGACGACGTAACGCCTCGCCTGCACCGGGGCGCCCTCGCCACGGCCGACGGCGACAGTGCGCTCCATCGGTGAGCCTTCGCCGCCGGCGGCGCGGCGGAGCGAGGCGGAGGCATCTTCAGACGCGGGACGGGCAGCCGGAGGCGCGGGTGGAGCAACAGGTGCGGGCGCTGCAGGGGCGGCGGGTGGCGCTTCCTTCACGGCGGCGGCAGCGGCCGGAGCCGAGGCCGGGGCAGCCTGCGAGCCGTCATTCGTGACGAAGCGGGACGGGCGGACGATCGGGATCTCCGGCTCGCTCGCATCCTGCGGGCAGTAGGGACAGATGTCCCAGGATTCGTCGATGAAGTGCCCGTTCTCACACCTCTTGTCAGCCACGTTCCCCACCTTCATGCATGGAATGCAACGGCCACGGCGTTGCGCCCGCCGAAATAGATGATGTCGCCGTCCTTCAGATATGTCTTATCGATCTTCTGGTCGTTGACGTACGTCCCATTCGACGAATTCCGATCGATCAGCAGGACCTTCCCATCGATCGACACGACCTCGGCGTGCAGCCGAGAGACTTTGGGATTCTCCAATACGATCTCACAAATTGTCGCCTCCCGGCCGATGCGGATGCCGGAGCCGCCGAGGCCGAGGCGCTCCCCGGCGCGCTGGCCGTTGAGGATCGTGAAGCGGCCGAGCATCCCCCGAACGGACGAGGAGGTCCCCTCGTGCGGCGCCACGAGTGTCTCGACGGTCGTGGCTTTCAGGATGTCCGGCTCGAACTGCGGGCGGCGGGAGCGGACGGTCAGAAAGGTCGAGACGGCCAGCACGGCGGCGACCAGACCCACGGCAGCGCCGCTGACGACCGGGTGAAGCTGCCAGGGCGGCAGGGCACGGATCGCTTCGTCGATGTCGTGGTTGAAGCGGATGACGTCAGGGGAGCTCGGGAAGATACCGGCGGCCTGGTGGAGGCGCTGGCGGGCGTCGAGCCACTGGCCGTCGTACGCGCTGTCGAGCGCCGCGCGGTAGTGGCGGTTGAACTCCCCTTCTCCGTCCACCGGGATCTTCGCCTCGGTCAGCATCTGCCGGGCGATGCCGATCGGCACCAGGAACTTGATCTGCTCGGCATCAGTGTGCCCCCAGGTGGAGACGCCGATGGCTTCCCCACGGACGTTCACGGCCGGCCCGCCGGAGTTGCCGCGGTAGATGGCGACGTTCGACTGAAACACCGGCGCGTTGGCGATGTTGCGCTTGATCGCGGTGATGTTGCCGGGGTTGAGCGTCGATTCCAGGTCGCTCTCGCGGGAGAGCCAGCCGCCGATGACTTCATCGCTGCTGCTGGCGACGGCCGGATAGCCGACCGACCAGATCGACTCGCCGACGCGCACGGAATCGGAGTTGCCGAGCGGCAGCGAAGGGAGCTTCTTGCGCTCGACGTGCAGGACCGCCAGGTCGACTCCGCGCTCGCCGAGTGACGGCGAATAGCGGCGAATGCGGAACGGGAGCGCTTCGCCGTTCGAGAGCTCGACCTCGTTCACGACCTTCACGTTGGTGAGCTTGCCCAGGCGGGTCAGGCTGTCGACGGTGACTTCAAGCTCGTCGGTGCGCTGGAGAGCGCGGAGCTGATCCTTCGGGAAGTGCTTCACCAGCGCGGCGATGGCGCCGTTGCGCCGCAGCTCCCGCTCGAGCAGCCGCGGATCGCGCGTCGGCGCGACGACGTGGCCGCTCGTGAGGATGAAGCCGTCGGGATTGACGATGAAACCGCTGCCGGAGCCGCCGGCGCCTGTCTCCACGACGGCCGGCGCCGCCGGCACGTTGCGCGGCGCCACCCGAAGCTGCGCCGCCGCCGCTTGCATCGCGGCAGCGTCATACCGGAACTCCGCCGTGGCGTAGGCGCTGACGCGCACCACCGCAGGCTTGACGCTGTAGGCCATGCGCTGGACGTCGTCGAGGCGGGAGACATCCCGGCGGCAGCCGGTGAGGAGGAGCGCGAAGAGCACAGACAGACCGCGCACCCAGGGCCCACGGAACCCGTTTGGAGTGCGGCAGCGACGCTTCATCAAACCGTCGAGCTTCGGCGTTCGCGGTGCACCAGAAAGGGTGGCAGCTCCACGCTGCCACTGTAGGAAAGCGGCAGCTGATGAAGCGTCGCTGCCGCACTCCATACCGGGCGGCGTGGTGCGCATCAGCGGCCGCTTTAGGGACCACCGACCACCGAGCACTGACCACAGCCTCACCGCAACGGGGGACGAGCTCATGAGGGCTACCGGGAGGAGGTCGATGGAGGGGGCCCCTGTTGTTTCTGGCTGCTCCAGTAGAACCATGCGCCGGCGGCGCCGAGCACGATCGCCAGGATCAGCATCCACTTGAGGACGGGGTGGCCGGCCGCGGGGACGGCGGCAACTCCGGACGCGGGCGCCGCCATCGACCCGGTTGCGGCCTCGGTCACCGGCTCGGCGACCGGCGTCGCCAGCTCTTCCGTCGTCACGGCGACGATCTTCTGCGTCGGGACTTTGGACATGTCCATCGGCATGGTCTCGTCGAGCTTCGACGGATCGACGAGCTCGAACGGCTGCGTGTCATCGAGCCGGTCGACGAGCGTCTCGTCCCCTACCTCCGCCGGTGCCGTTCCGCGCTCCACAGCGGCCACGATGACCGTCACGTTGTCCGGTGCGCCGCGGGAGAGGGCGCGGCGGAGATACTCGTCCGCCGCCGCTTCGATCGGGAGCTTCGCGATCTCCTGCAGCTCCTCTTCCTTGACGACGCCGTGCAGGCCGTCGCTGCAGAGGATGAAGATGTCCCCCTCCTCGATGCCCATCGGGCCGCGGACGTCGATCTCGACTTCCTCGGCGACGCCCATGGAGCGCTGCAGCACGTTGCGCCGCGGGTGGTTCTCCGCTTCGACGCGCGTCAGCAGCCCTTCACGGACCATCGAGGCGACGAGCGAGTGGTCGTCCGTCAGTTGGCGCAGCTCGTCGCCGCGGACCAGGTAGATGCGCGAGTCGCCGACGTGCGCGAGCCAGGCGTCGCGATCGCGGATGACGAGGGCCGACGTCGTCGTGCCCATCCCCCGCAGGTCCGGATTGGCCTGGGCCTCGGAGAAGATGCGCGCATTCGCCCGGACGAGCGATTCCTTCAGAGCCACGGCAATGTCCGACGTCTCGCTGCCGAGGTACTGGGCCTTCACCGTCTCGGCGGCGAGCTTCGAAGCGGTGGCGCCGCCGCGGTGGCCGCCCATGCCGTCGGCGACGACCAGCAGCCGGCCGCCGGGATGGCTGTCGCGCTCCTCGGCGGACGTGGTGTACGTGCCGAAGTCCTGGTTCTCGGAGCGCACGAGCCCCACGTCCGTCCGCAATACCGCGCGGACGACGAGGCGGCTGTTCGAGACGGGCCGTGCTGCCGCTTGTTCACTCATAGGCTGAAGCGTCGGGACGATTGCGGATTATACGTGAATCATTCTGGCCGCCACGGGACGCAGGGCTTGTTGCCTCAGGCTTGTCGCCCGGCGGCGCCTCGTCCGGACCGCACACGGCCGCCGGGCGACGCTATAATCAGGCGTTCAAATGGCCGAACAGCTTCAGATTCATTACGTGGACCTCGGCGTACCGCGCGTGGCGGATCTGAAGCCGGAGACTTCGGTCGGCCGCACCGAGGGGAACGATCTCGTTCTCAACCACCCGTCGGTCTCACGCAAGCACGCCCGTTTCGAGGAGCGCCACAACGGCTGGTGGATCATCGACCTCCGGTCGACGAACGGCGTGAAGATCAACGGCAACCTCGTCACCGAGGCGCTGGTCAACCCCGGCGACAAGATCCTGATCGGAAGCGTGCAGCTCGACGTGAAGGCGCTGCCCAGCGTCGACTTCAACGCGGACTCGATGTTCGACAACCCCTCCGGCACCGTGATCCGCCGCATCTCCGATTTCAACTCGGAATTCGGCCTCGATCTCGCGGAGCTGCAGGCGGAGCCGGGCGCCCCGCGCACGCCGCTGCCGCCGGGCTCCGAGCCCTCGGTGACGCGCGAGAAGATCTTCCAGGTGCTCGTGCAGGTGGCCAAGTCGCTGCTGCAGACCGAGGAGCTGACCGACCTGCTCAACACCGTGATGGACATGATCTTCAAGTACCTGCCGGTCGAGCGTGGGCTGATCATCCTGTTCGACGAGCAGGGCAACCCCGTGCCCCGGCTGACGAAGTTCATCGCCGGCGCCGACGCGGGGGACATCCCGATCTCCCGCACGATCCTGAAGATGGTGGCGGAACAGCAGATCGCCCTCATGACCTCCAACGCGCTCGAGGACGCCCGCCTCCTCGGCGGCAAGTCCATCGCGATCCACGGCATCCGCTCGGCCATGTGCGTCCCGCTCTGGAACCGGCAGCGCGTCATCGGCGCCGTGCAGGTCGATTCGCCGATCCACATCGGCCGCTTCACCGAAGAAGACCTCGACCTGATCACGGCGCTGGCGAACTTCGCCGCGGTGGCGATCGAACGGGCGCAGCTCGCCGAGAAGATCGAGCAGGAGCGGAAGATCCGCTCGAAGATGGAGCGCTACCACTCGCCCGCCGTGATCGAGGAGATCGTGAAAGGCGTCATCTTCGCCGACGAGACGGATATCCGCAGCGCAGAGGTGACGATCCTCTTCGCCGACATCTCCGGCTTCACGACCGTCTCGGAAACCCAGCGGCCGGAGGAAGTGGCGGAGTTCCTGTCGAACTTCTTCTCGGCGGCGGTCGATTCGATCTTCGCTTACGGCGGCACGCTCGACAAATTCATCGGCGACGCGGTGATGGCGTTCTTCGGCGCGCCGATCCCGCAGGACGATCACGCTGACCGGGCCATTCTGGCGGGGCTCATGCTGCAGGAACGCGTCGCGGAATGGAACCGCCAGCGCGAGGCGGAGGGGCTCCCGGTCGTCAAGGTACGCATCGGGATCAACAGCGGTCCGGCCGTCGTCGGCAATGTAGGGACGGAGAAGCGCGTCGACTACACCGTCCTCGGGACGTCGGTGAACATCGCCTCCCGCCTGGAAAGCGGCGTGGCCAAGCCAGGCCAGCTCGTGATCTCCCAGAACACGCTGGACCGGGTCATCGGCAGCTTCGACACCGAGTCGCTGGGCGAGTTCGCCCTCAAGGGACTGCAGCAGAAGATGCCGGTGTACATGGTCACGGGCAGCGAAGCAGTCCGGCAGCGCTCGCACAACGATACGTTCCATGCGGCGTCGGCCGCTTCGACCTGAGCGGAGCGCATCGGTCCGTAGAGACCCACCGCCGGCTCGCAGCCACCACTCCGCGGTGTGACCCGCCTCCTCCCCTACCGCGCGGATCTGCGTTTGGGGAGGCTGCCTACGATGAAGAGGTAACCGTCGTTCTGCGTGTAGATGCGGCCGTCGGGGCCGATCGATAGCGGGGTGTAGGCGGCGCCGAGGGCCAGGCGGAGGAAGAGGCGTTGGCGGAGAAGGCCGCCCTGGTCGATGGAGTAGAGGTAGCCGTCTTCGGCATTCGCGTAGACGATGCCGGCGGCGTCGACGGCGACGGCGTTGACGCACCATTCGAAGCCGTTGGGGTGGTCGTCGAGGCATTCGATGGTGCCGTCGTCGCGGCGCCCGCAACTGCGCGTCTCAGTGTTGCGGAACTTCCATTCGAGCTGGAGCTGCGGGTTGAGCTGGGAGATGTAGTAGGCCTCGGGGTCGTTCGGGGTGTTGAGCGTGCGGTCGCCGGGGCAGTGGGCGCCGTCGCCGCAGTAGGAGCCGAGGCCGTACTGGTTCTGCTTCAGAAGGACGGAGTAGGTGCCGTCGTGACGCCAGATGGCGGGCGTGAGATCCCAGCCGAAGGGGTAGGCGCGCAGGTAGTTGCCGTTGGCGTCGAACATCATCAGGTGGCCCTGCGAGTAGTTGTAGCGGGTGTACGCACCGTAGAGGATGTTGCCGTCGGGCGTGACGACCGGGGACGACGTGGAGTTGTCGGTGACGCGGCCGGAGCCGGGCTGGTTGTCGTCGGGGGAGACGCCTGTGGCGGCGCCGGCGCGGCAGCCGCCGGGGGTGCCGTTCGGCGGGAGGAGGACGTTGCAGCCGTCGTTGAAGCGGTTGCGCAGCGAGGCGGCCCACTTCGGCGTGAGGTCGGCGTTGACGGCGACGAGGTAGCCCCAACGGTCGTTCACGTGCGCGCGGCTGATGACGTAGACGGTGCCGTCCGGCGCGATGGCCGGGGCGATGTTGACGCCGGGACGCTGAACGCCACAACGCGTCGTAGGGGCGACGGCGTCGGGCGACGGCGGCCAGGGCAACTGTCCGCTCGGGAACTGCGAAGTGCAGGTGGTGGCGTCGGCGGCCGGGGCGTTGGGGACGAGCGCGGTGAAGGTGCGGACGGAGCTGGTGCCGTTACGGTCGATGCGCACGAGCCACGACGCCAGCGGATCGTTCGACCAGGGCGCAGCCGGGGCGACGCGGATGGCGGTGTAGTAGATGTTGCCCTGCGCGTCGGCGCTCGGCGGGCCGGCGGTGAAGATGGTCGGGTCGATGGAGAGACCAAAGGGATTGATGCGCGCGAGGCGGGTGCCGTCGGCGCGGCTGATTTTGTCGAGCGTGCCGCCGGCGGCGGGAGCCCACACGGCGTCGTCGGTGACGGCGAGGTGGTAGACCGGCTCCCACGTCGGGCCGCCGCTCCCGAACGGCAGCGGCTTCCAGTCGCTTTGGTAGAGCCAGCGCTGGGCAACGCCGGCGGGCGTGCGGCGGAGGTTCTGGACGTTCCAGGTCTGGGTGTCGCGTGTGGCGGGGTTGGTGAAGGTGCCGCCTTTGAGGACGGAGTAGATGTCGGCGCCGTCGACGAGCGGCACCTGGTAGTGGATGAGGAGATTGCCGCCGGTGGCGAACTGCGCGTCGGCTGCGTGCGGGTCGACGACGATTTCGGCTTCGATGCGGCCGAGGCTCTGGCCGACGACGGGCGAGGCGCTGTCGTGCGCGCCGTTGCGTCCCCATTGATACCAACCCTGCTGGGCTACCGCGGTCACCGCGATGAGCGAGAGAAGGAAGGAAGTGGCGATGGGGCGCATGTAGGAATTGTATGGGGAGAGAGGGGGTGGGGAGTGACAGTGCTGCGACAGAGGCAGCATTGGGGGTGGAACGGGAGGGGGAACGATAGGACCTATGGGACGAATGGGAGAAGGCCGGAGGCCATCGGTCGTATAGGTCCGATAAGTCCTATCGTTTTTTCTTGCGCAGTTGCGAAATCGCGGTGGCGCGGGCTAGGGCACCAGGGAGGTCTGAGTGCAGGCAGATTGTGTCAAACGCAATGCTGATGCGGGTGCCGTTCGTCGCGATCACTGTGCTTTCGGTGGCCAGGAGTTGGGTTTGGTCGACCGATTCTTCGACGGTCAGCAGCGACCCGGGCTCGTTGCGGGAGACAAGCGAGCCGTCGGGGTTGTAGCGGCGATCGGCGAAGGCTTCGCGGATGACCGGGACGCTGGCGGTGCGGGCAGCGTGGGCCATCTGCGAGTCGTTCGGCGCGACGATGGACAGCGTGGGATCGACGCTCACGATGGCCTCGATGATGGTGCGGGCCAGGACGGCATCGTGGTGGGCGTCGTTGTAGAGGGCGCCGTGGGGTTTGACGCGGCGGAGAGGGCCGAGGGCGTAGAGGGCGCGGATCTGCTCGAAGAGTGTCGCGTGGAGAGCGTCCGCCGTCATGGTCATGGAGCGGCGGCCGAAGCTTTCGCGGTCGGGATACGAGGGGTGCGCGCCGAGGATCACCCCGTGCTCGCGGGCGCGGGCGACGGCGTGCGTGATCGTGGTGACGTCGCCGGCGTGGCCGCCGCAGGCAATATTGGCGGCGTCGAGGAGGGGCCAGAGCGGCTCTTCGTCGGCGGCACCTTCTCCCATGTCGGCGCTGAGCTCGAAGATCACAGCTCGGTTCCTTTCGTCTCGGGGAGCAACCAGATCAGGATCGCGCCGAGGAGGAAGAACATGGCGTCGGCGGCGATGAGCGTGCCGAGACCGTAGGTCTTGGAGGCGGCGCCGATCGCGTACGGCGCGGCGGCGGAGACGAAGCGGCCGGCGTTGTAGCAGAAGCCCTGGGCGCTGGCGCGGATGCGCGTGGGAAAGAGCTCCGCGAGCATGGCGCCGAAGAGCGAAAAGTAGCCGTGGACGAAGTAGCCGACGAGCGGGCCGATGGTCAGCAGCATGAGCGGCGTGCGTGCGCCGAAGGCGAAGAGCGGCACGACGGCGGCCGCACCGATCATGAAGACGGTGAAGGCGGGACGGCGTCCGATGCGGTCGGCGATCCATCCGAAGCTGAGATAGCCGAAGAACGCGCCGACCTGCAGGACGATGAGCCAGCGGGCGGAGCTCGTCACGGTGAGGCCCGCTCCCCCCTCGGCGACCGGCGTCGCCAGGAAGGATGGCAGCCACGAGGTGATGCCCCAGTACGCGAGGAGGACGCTGGTGGCGACGATGGTAGCGATCGTCGTCCGGCGGATGAAGGCGGGGGCGAAGATGTCGGTGAACTTCGTCTCCACGCGCTCGCGGTCCCGCCAGAGCGGCGGCTCTTCGACGTGGCGGCGGATGAAGAACGCGAGGAGCGCGGGGGTAGCGCCAATGAGGAAGAGCACGCGCCAGCCGTAGCGCTCCAGGACCAGCGCGGACAGACCAGCCGCAATCAAAGCGCCGATGGCCCACCCGGCCTGCATGATGCCCATCGCTTTGGCGCGGTGCTTCGCGGGCCAGCTCTCGGCCACGAGCACCGAGCCGCACGACCACTCCCCTCCCATGCCCAGCCCGACGAGGATGCGCCAGGCGATGATGTGCCACAGCGCCGTGGAGGTCGCGAGACCGGCGGTGGCGCCGGAGTAGAGCAGGATGCTGAAGGTCATGGCCCGCACGCGGCCGATGCGGTCCGCGAGCCGCCCGAAGACGATGCCGCCTATGGCGCTGGCGAACAGCGTCATGGCCAGCGGGATGCCCATCTCTTTGCGCGTGAGTCCGAGCTCCTGCTGGATGGGGATGAGGGCGAAGGTGAAGAGCAGGACGTCCATGGCGTCCAGCATCCAGCCGAGTTGCGCGGCGAAGAGGGCGCGCCAGGCTTTGCGGGGGACGTCGGGGAACATGCGTGGCAAGTGTAGAAGCGATTTCGGATTTCCGATTTCCGATTTCCGGAGGGACCGCGTAGCGGGTCTTGGAGTGCGGTGGCGAAAGCCACCGCTCTTTTACACGTGTAGCA
>DASWMP010000298.1:0-5900 GCA_036399695.1 Thermoanaerobaculia bacterium
GCTCTGCTACACGTGTAAAAGAGCGGTGGCGTTCGCCACCGCACTCCGAGATCCGACTCTCACAACAGGTCGCAGTGCAGCATGAGCTCGCGCCGGATGGCCATGGGTGTGAGCCCGTGCTCCGCGAGCACCTGCTGCAGCTCGCTGTCCTGCGGCTCGGCCAGCAGCGTCACCTGCCGCCCGGGGAACATATCCCCGGCGGCGGCCAGCAGCGTGGCCACGCATTCCGGCTTGCCGGCGATGTCCAGGATGCGCAGCTCGTCCGATCCTTCGGGCTCGCAGATGAGCGCGGCGCTGCAGCGGCCGTCGGCTTCGATGGTCAGGCCTTGCGAGCGGCGCGTGAGCGTGCGGCTGATGGTCGTCATCTCGCGGCGCCAGGGCCAGGTGCGGCCGCAGCGGAGGCTCTGGATGTGCGCGACGAGCGTCTCGGGATTGTGCTGCGTCACGTTGGCGGAGGCGCGCCGCTTGGCGATCGTGCCGCCGAGGTCGACGACCACGCGCGACGTGGCAAAGCCGATCTGCTCGAAGAGCTTCGCGGCCCAGTTGTAGATCAGCACCTCCACCTGCACGCTGCCGAGCGCCGACTCGCGGGCCACGAGCATCTGCGCGTCGAGGAGCATCGAGCCATAGCCATGGCGGCGGAAGCGGGGGACGACGCCGAAGGCGCCGATCCAGCCGCGTGCGCCGCGGACGCCGAAGAGCGACAGGCCGATGAATTCGCCCGCCTCGTTCTCCAGCACGATGGAGCGGTCCAGATCGATGTCGTGCATCGCCGACCAGGCCCAGACGCCGTGCGGGGAGACGTCCGCTTCGAGCGGGGACTCGGCCACCGCTTCGGTCCAGAGCTGCTGGAGGCGGGGCAACGCATAGCTGCTGGCGTGACGGACACGGGTGGGGATCATGGTCGTTGTGCTCATCGCGATTCTCCGGCTTGCCGCAGCGCCGGCAGCCGCAGGCGGGCTTCGCAGCCCCCTTCGCTCCGGTTCTGCAGCAGTAGATTTCCGTTGTGGGCTTCTGCGATCTGACGCGACAGGACGAGACCGATTCCGGTGCCGCCCGGCTTCGTCGTGAAGAAAGGAACGAAGAGGTTGAGGCTCCCGGAGAGGCCGGGTCCTTCGTCGGCGACGAGCAGCTCGACCGCGCCGTCGCGGACGCTCCACGTCACCGTGACGCTGCCGCCCGTCTCGAGCGACGCATCGACGCCGTTTTGAATGAGATTGATCAGCGCCTGCTCGAGCTGATCGGCGTCGGCCATGACGACGGCGTGCGGCCCCTGCTCGACGGCCACCGGCAACTGGTAGCCGAGCGCGGCGACGCGGCGGACGATGGATGCGACGTCGACCGGTGCGAAGGAAGGGCGGGGGAGGCGGGCGAGGCGCGCGTAGGCCTGCGTGAAGCGGGTCAGCGCTTCGGCGCGTGAGGCGATGACGTTGAGGCCGCGCCTGGCGTCGTCGCGCCAGTCGGAGGGAAGCGGGTCGAGCTCGACGACGCGCTGCAGGCTGGTGGCGATCGACTTGATCGGGGCGAGCGAGTTGTTCAGCTCATGCCCGAGGACGCGCACCAGACGCTGCCAGGCGAAGAGCTCCTCGTCGCGCAGCGCGCGGCTGAGATCGGAGATGACGAGGAAGTGGTGCTCCTTCCCCTTCTCACGGAAGGTGGAGCGGCGGATCGACCACTTGCCGTGGCCGGCGGGGAAGCGCATCTCCACGGCGTGCGGCAGCGCGGGAGCGAAGCAGGGCGTCAGCCCCAGCTCATCGACTGTTTTACCGAGGAGCTCGGACGAGCCGAGGAGGCGCTCGCCGGCGGCATTCGTGAGCTGGAGGCGGCCGTGGTGATCGAAGGCGAAGAGGGCGGCGTCGAGCTGCCCGACGAGAGCGCGGACGAGCGCGGTCGCTTCCACGTCGCCGAGACGCTGTTCGCGGAGGGACTCGCCGAGGAGATTGAGCTCGAGGGCCAGCTCGGCGAAGGCGTCTTCATCTTCATGGCCACCGCGGGAGCGAAGCGAGTAATCGCGCTCGCGCATCGCCGCGACGATGTTCGAGAGCGTGCGCAGCGGATAGGCGACGCGCTGGCGGAGGATCGCCAGCAGGAGCACCGTTGCGGCGAGCACTGCTCCGCCGATGGAGAGCTGCACGCGGAGCGGGACGTCCAGCAGCGCCAGCAACGCTGCCATGGCTGCGGCCGCCGGCAACACCGCGGCAATAGCGAGCAAGGTGATGCGCCGTTCGTAGGTCATGGCGGCGTTGTCCGTTGCTCGTTGTCCGTTGTCCGTGGGTGGTCGGTGGTCAGTGGCCGGTGGTCGGTGCTGCGCACGTTCACCCGGCGGTCCTCACGGACGACGGACAACGTGCAACGGACAACGCGCGCAGTGCGCGAAGCGCGCTGCGCGCTCACAGCCCAAACCTCTGCAGCCGGCGATACAGCGCGCTGCGGCTCAGTCCCAGCGCTTCGGCGGCGCGGCTGATGTTGCCTTCGAAGCGCTTGAGGGCTTTCTTCACCAGGAGGTACTCGACCTCCTCGAGGCTCAGGTCTTCGATTCTTGCGGAGGACGGGTCGGCAGCGCGGAGGGCCAGGTCGCTGGCGGTGATCGAGGTGCCGGTGGACATCAGCACGGCGCGCTCGACCACGTGATCCAGCTCGCGGACGTTGCCGGGCCAGGGGTAGGTGAGGAGCGACTTCATCGCCTGCTCCTCGAAGGCGCGCAGTGGTTTGCGGTAGCGGGTGGCGTGCTGGCGGAGGAAGTGGCCGGCCAGCGGGGGGATGTCGTCGCGGCGGTCGCGCAGCGGCGGGATCACGATGCTGATCGTGTTGAGGCGGAAGAGCAGGTCTTCGCGGAAGCGGCCGGCGGCGACGTCGTCCTGGATGCGGGCGTTCGTCGCGGAGATGAGGCGCACGTCGGCGCGGCGCGTCTGCGAACTGCCGACGCGCTCGTATTCTCCGGTCTCCAGGACGCGCAGCAGCTTGGCCTGTTGCGGCAAGCCGACGTTGGCGATCTCGTCGAGGAACAGCGTGCCGCCGTCGGCCAGCTCGAAGCGGCCGATGCGGTCCGCTTTGGCGTCGGTGAAGGCGCCGCGCATGTGGCCGAAGAGCTCCGACTCGAAGAGCGATTCGGAGAGGCCGCCGGCGTTGACCGCCACCATCGCCCTCGAGGCGCGCCGCGAGACCGAGTGCAGCGCGCGGGCGACGACCCCTTTGCCCGTGCCGTTCTCGCCGGTGATGAGGACGTTCGCGTCCGACGGGCCGACGCGGGCGATGACGTCGAGCACGGGCCGCATCGCCTCGGACTCGGCGATGAGGTCGGGATAGCGCGCTTCGCGGAGGATGCGGTTCTCCGCTTCGAGGCGCTGTCCCTGGCGCAGCGCGCGGCCGAGCTCCGCCTGCGTCTTGATCGTGGCCAGGAGGCGGGCGTTGTCCCACGGCTTCTGGATGAAGTCGCGCGCGCCGCGGCGCATCGCCTCCACGGCCAGCTCGATGGAGCCCCAGGCCGTCATCACCACGATGGGCAGGTGCGAATCGAAGGCGTGCAGCGTGACGATGAGGTCGAGCCCTTCGTCGCCGGACGTCGTGTCGCGACGATAGTTGAGGTCGAGGAGGACGGCGTCGAAGTCGCTCGCCTCCACCGCCCGGAGCACGGCGGCGGGCGAGCTGGCAGTCTCGATCTCGCAGCCCATGGCCTTGAGCACGAGGCGGAGCGCTTCGAGCACGTCGAGCTGATCGTCGGCGATCAGCACTCGGAATCGGTCGGGTTTAGTCATGCGTTCGTGGACAGAGCGGGTCTGACGTGGAGGCGCGCGTCCTCGACGATGCGTCCGTCGAAGAGCTGGATGTTCCGCTCGGCGTACTGCGCGTAGCGGGGGTCGTGTGTGACGATGCAGATGGTGGCGCCGCCGCGATGCAGCTCGCCGAGGAGGTCCATCACCGCTTCACCGTTGCGGGAGTCGAGGTTGCCGGTCGGCTCGTCCGCCAGCAGCACGGACGGCCGGGTGACGATGGCGCGGGCCACGGCCACGCGCTGCTGCTGCCCGCCGGAGAGCTGCGCCGGATAATGTTTCGTCCGGTGCACCATGCCGACGCGCTCGAGCGCCTCCCGCACCAGCTTCTTCCGCTCGCCGCGCGAGACGTCGCGGTAATTGAGCGGCAGCTCGACGTTCTCGTACACCGTGAGATCGCCGATGAGATTGAAGCTCTGGAAGATGAAGCCGATCTCCTGATTGCGGATGTGCGCCCGCTCCCGCGCCGACAACCGGGCCACGGCGTTCCCGTTCAGCCAGTACCCGCCCCCGCTCGGCGAATCGAGCAGCCCGAGGATCGACAGCAACGTCGACTTACCCCCGCCCGACGGCCCGGAGATGGAGACGTACTCCCCCTTCGAGATCGTCAGATCGACCCGCGAGAGCGCATGCGTCTCGACCTCATCGGTGGTGAAGATTTTGGTGATGTCCTGGAGTTTGATCACTGCCCCTCCGCCCGGCCGGTTGTGCCAACCGGCCACCGGTTGTTGGTTGTTGGTTTTTGGTTGTTGGTAGAACCAACCGCGTCTCGGTTGTCGGTTGTCGGTTGTCGGTTGAAAACCCAAAACCAAAAATTAAAAACGCTTCTCCGCTTCTGCTCACCTCAACCTCACCCTCCCCACCCCGCCCAGCCCGCTCACATCGCTCAGCACCACTTCATCTCCCGCGTGGAGCCCTTCCACGATCTCGATCTCGCTGGCGGAGGCGCGGCCGGTGCGGACGGGCACGCGGGTGGCTTCGTCGCCGTCGATGCGGAAGAGGGTGACGCGGCTTCGTTCTTCGACCTGCAGCGGGCGGGCGACGTGGAGGACGTCGGGGAGGCGTTCGAGCTCGATCACGCCGTCGATCGTCAGGTCCGGCCGCGCGCCCTTCGGGAGCTCCGTGGGGAGGTATACATCGACCGTGACGGTGCCGTTCACCGCCGCGGGATCAACGCGCATGACGGTGCCGTGAACGGTACCGTTCCGGGTGTCGATGACGACGCGCTGGCCGTTCTGGACGTCGCGCGCCTGCGTCTCGGCAATGCGCAGCACCGCCTTCAGCCGCTCCGGCTGGGCGATCTTCGCCAGCGTCGTACCGGGTGCGAGCTGCTGCCCAGCCTGCACCGCCACCTGCTGCACGATCCCGCGGATGCCGGCGCGGACGAACAGGGCATCGCGCTGCTGCGCGCGCAGCGTGGCGGCGGTGCGGAGCTGATCGACGCGGGCGCGGACCATGGCCACGCGCGTGCGGACCGCGTGCTCCGCCATCGTCACCCGGCGCGCCTCGATCTCCTGCCGCGTGCGCAACTCCTCGGCGCGCGTCCGGGCCAGGTCGAGGGCGAGCGACGAGTTGAGCCCCTGCCGCGCCAGCTCTTCCTCGATGCGCAGTTTGCGTTCTGCTTCCTTCGATGACGCGCTGACGCTGGCGGCGTTCGCTTTCTGTCCGAGGAGATCGCTCTCCAGCTCGATCGTCCGGCTCTCCAGCTCCGCTTCCGCTGCGGCGAGGGCCAGACGGGCATCGTCCGCGCTCTGCACCAGCTCCGGATTCGTCAGCTCGACGATCACGTCGTGCGCTTCCACGGCCGTGCCGGGCTGCACGACGATGCGCTCCACGCGCGCCGCTGTTGGTGACGCGAGCCAGCGGATCTCCAGCGGCGTGAGCACGCCCGTGCCGCGCACTTCGCGCAGCATGGGACCGCGCGTGACGCGGCCGGTCCAGAGCGTGGCCCGGGAGAGCTCCGGCGCCGCGGGCCGGAGTTGAGACAGGCCCACCGCCGTGGTGGCGACCACCACGAGCGCGATCACTCCCGCGCCGTAAAGGCGGCGCCGGCGGCGTTGTGCGGTGTCTGTGCGCTGGATGTCCATGATTGCAATCGAGCCGGTCTTGGAGTGCGGTGGCGAACGCCAC
>DASWMP010000299.1:0-16745 GCA_036399695.1 Thermoanaerobaculia bacterium
GTCCCCCCCCCCACTCCGAGATGGCTACGCTCAGCCGCGGAAGAGGGCGCAGATGCGCTCTAACCCGGCCTGATCGTCTTCATCGAAGGCATTGAGCTGGTCGGAGTCCACGTCCAGCACCGCGATCAGCTCATCAGCCGGGCCGAAGACCGGGACCACGATCTCTGACTGGGATCGGGCGTCGCAGGCGATGTGGCCGGGGAACTGGTGAACGTCCGGGACCAGGACGGTTTCCCGCCGCTGGGCGGCGGTGCCGCAAACGCCGCGGCCGATCTGGATCTGCAAGCAGCCGACCGTGCCGATGTACGGACCCACGATGAGGCGGTCGCCGCAGACGCGGTAGAACCCGGTCCAGAAGTACGTTTCGAATTGATTGGCGAGGACGGAGTTGATCGTGGCCATCAGCGCGATGTCATCGAGCGTCTGGCCACCTTCATCTTTCCAGATCGCAACGATGGCGTCGAACGCCTCCGCGTATGCGGTCTGCTTCTCGTTCACTGGTCAACGTCTCTTGGTACGCACCGGCACTGGCGCAGGCTTACGCGAATTGCCGGCGCTGATGAGCAGGAGCGTCCCGGCGATAGCTGCTATGAGGATTTCAATCATGCCGTTCTCCTTGCCTCCTCTAGTGCATCGCAAATGCCACGAGGGTCAAGCGGTCAGCGCGCGTTGATAAATCTCCTCATATTCGCGCCCCGATCTGTCCCAGGAGAAGTCGGCCTTCATCCCGTTCTGTTGCAACGACTTCCAGAGCTTCGAATCGGCGAAGTTCAGCATGCCGAGCCAGGTGGCGGTGTAGAGGTCGAGCGGATGGGTGGAGACGAAGCCGAAGCCGTTCGCCGTTTCCACGTTAGTGCCATCAAAAGGGATCACAGTGTCCGCCAGACCGCCCGTCAGCCTGGCGACCGGGAGTGTGCCGTAGCGCAGGGCATACATCTGGTTCAGCCCGCACGGCTCATAGATGGACGGCATGAGCAGCAGGTCGCAGCCGGCGTAGATGCGGTGCGCGAGCGCGTTGTCGAAGCCGATCCAGACCCGGCACTGGTCCTGGTACTCGGCCCCGACGCGGAGGAAGCCGTCTTCAAACCGCGGGTCGCCGCTGCCGAGGATGATCGCCTGCGCGCCGGCGTCGAGGAGCTTGCCCAGCACCGGCAGCAGGATCTGGAAGCCCTTCTGGTCGACTAGCCGCGAGACGACGCCGAGCATCGGCCGCTTGCCGTGAAACCGGAGTCCCGCTTCCTTCGCCAGCGCCCGCTTGTTCGCCGCTTTGCCGGCCAGCTTTTCGGGGGTGTAGGTGGAGTCGAGGAACGTGTCGGCGCCCGGATCCCATTCGTCCACGTCGATGCCGTTGAGGATGCCCGCGACCTTGCCGTCGAGCTGGCGGAGGAGGCCGTCGAGGCCGGCGCCGAACTCCGGCGTCTGGATCTCCCGGGCGTACGTTGGGGAGACGGTCGTCACCTGGTCGGCGAAGATCAGCCCCCCTTTCATCGGATTGAGCTCACCGAAATGCTCGAGCGCATCGGGCGCCCAGTAGCGGTCGTGCAGGCCGAGGATGCCGAACGCGTCGCGGCCGGCGATGCCCTGGTAGTTCAGGTTGTGGATCGTGTAGACCGAGCGGGTGTTGCCGAACAGCTCGTGTCCGCGCAGACCCGAATGGAGATAGACCGGCAGGAGCGCGGTGTGCCAGTCGTGGCAGTGGAGGACGTCCGGCGCGAAGGCGAGCAGCTCGCAGCCGCGGATGACGGCGCGGCAGAAGAAGGTGTAGCGATGGAGAAAATCGTCGAAGCCGTCGTTGCGTGCGGCGTAAATCTGGTCGCGGTCGAAGAAGTGGTCGTTGGCCACGAGGATCAGCGGGATCTCGGTGCCGGGCAGCGTGGCCCGGAGGAACGTCACTTCCGCTTCCCAGCCGCTCCAGCGGAGGGTCTCGCTCGGCGCCATCTGATGCGGCGTGATGCCGTTCTTGTCGAACCACTGGCGGGCCTGCCGGTAGAACGGCATGAAGACGACGACCTCGTGGCCGAGCTTCGTCAACGCCTTCGGCAGCGAGCCGGCGACGTCGCCGAGGCCGCCGGTTTTCGCGATGGGAGAGACTTCAGCAGCAGCAAAGACTAACTTCATTCCGTTTGCGTCTCATGCAACGACGACGGCAGCATATCCGACGACGTGCGAATAGTCCCCGTTGACGTCGCCGGAGGTCGCATGCTTCACGAGTCGCGCCGACTTCGCCCCGAGTGCGTTGGCGGCCACGAGCATCGTCGTGGTGGGGATGAAACCACACATCGAGATGTTCCGGTCGTTCACGACGCGCCAGAGCTCGCGCGGATCGAGCGCCAGCACCTGATCGATGGCCATCTGGTCCTTGCGCAGCGTCGTCTGCTGGTCCTCGTAGTGATTGAGATCGGAGCTGGCCAGAATGGCGATCTCCTCCTCCGCCCCCGCCACCACCTCGGCGATGGCTTTGCCGATCTCTTCGGCGACCTCGTAGCGATGCGCGCCGAGGCAGATGGGGACGAAGGTGAACGCATCGCCGAGGAGTTGCTGAAGGAACGGGAGCTGGACCTCGAGCGAGTGCTCGCGGGCGTGGGCGCGGGCGTCTTCCGCCAGGAGTGGCGTCCGTTGCATGAGGGCGTCGGCGAGCGCGGTGTCGATGGCGGCATCGCCGAGCGGCGTACGCCAGGCGCCTTCGCGATTGATGGCGGCGAAATGCCCGGCGCCGGTGTGATTGGGGCAGAGGATGATGAAGCGCCGCGGCAGCTCGACGGCGTCGTAGAGCGCGGCGGCGACGTGGCCGCTGTACATCAGGCCGGCGTGCGGGACGACGGCGGCGCGGCATTTCTCCTTCGCGGTTTGCGGCGGGTTGGCGGCGAAGCAGCGCGCGACCTGCGCGCGGAGGCGCTCGGGCGTCCCCTCGTAGAAGCTGCCGGCCACGGCGGGGAGTCTGGTCGTCATTGCATCACTCCAGAACGAAAATGCCGCGACACACGCTGCCGCGGCATTTCGATGACGGTGGATGTCATCGCATCGATGCGGTCGGGGGCAACTGCATCCCGACAGATTCAAGGGGTCGGGAGGGTCACTGCCTGGTCGCCTCCCATTCCACCGCCGCTTTGTTATTCAGCATCACGCGTGCCAGGGGGAGTTGGCAGTTGGCGGTTGGCAGTTGGCGGTTGGCGGTTGAAACGGTTTCTGCCGCCTGCTGCGTACCGGCGCGCCGGCCGGGGTATCGGCGCACTCTGTGCGCCTGTACGAGAACCGAGTGATGGGCGCTGCCTTGTACAGGCGCACAGAGTGCGCCGATACCCCGCACCGCTCACCGTGCTTCAACCACTGCCAACCGCCAACTGCCAACCGCCAACTCGCCTCACTCACCGCGCAAACGTCGGCCCGTACACCACCGCGTTCAGCAGGAGCGGCAGGGTGCCGCGCCAGAAGAGGCGGAAGTGGGGCTCGTCGGCGAAGGTGATGACCTGGCCGCGCCCGAACGGCTCGCGCACCAGGAACGGCGCCCCTTTCAGCCGCTCGAGCGACTCCGGCCAGGCCACGCCGGAGATGAGCGGATCTTTCGCGTCGATGGTGATGATGTTGTCGACGCGCTTCGTGGCCGGCTGATAGGCGGCGCTCCCCTCGATCAGTACGGCCGGCGACGCCGGCACTCCAAAGGTGAGGAACGAGCGCTCGTTCATCGTCGTGCGGAATGCGGCGCCCGGCGTGCGGAAATCGTTGTAGCGCGACTCCGGCGATTGCGTCTCGTCGTCCCCGTCCCCGGCGGCAGCGGCCCCTTCCTTCTTCTTCGGGGCCTCCCACGGCTTCAGTTTCGAGACCTCCACATCCTTCTCGCGGAGGAACGCATTCGCACCGCCGACCGCCACGATCGTCCCGCCGTTGCTGACCCACGCTTTGACGCGGTCGACGCCGGAGCGGCCGAGGCGATCGGCGTAGCTGCCGTCGGGGAAGAGCAGGACCTCGTAGCGGGAGAGATCGGCGTTGCGCAGCGACTCGGCCGCGAGGATGGTGTGCGGGATCGGCGTGTCGACGTCCAGCGTGTGCCAGAGCATGCCGTATGACGTCGGGCTCGTGCCGTTGCCGCCGACGAGCGCGATCTTCGGATTGCGCACGAGGCGAATGCGCTCGGAGCCGAAACCGACGCCGCCGGTCCAGCCCGACTGGAGCGGGACGATCGTGACGCCGGTCTCGCGCGCCAGTGTTTCGAGCTGCGCGTCGAGATCGGCGACGTTGCCCCCTTTGAGGACGACGAGCGAGCCGCGGGCGTGCGTGACGTCGCCGACCGGCACGTTCGACGTGCTGACGGCGAAGCGCAGCTTCGCGGCGAGCAGGCGTCCGGCGAAGCGGTAGAGGTTCGGGTCGTTGCCGTCGACGAGGTAGCCGTAGACGGCGGGGCGGAACGGCGCCGCGGCGGAGGCGCGGTATTGCGCGGCCCCCGTCACCGGCGCGGTCGTCACGTAGCTCTCGACGTTCATGGCCAGCGGCAGCGACCAGGCGCTGATGTCGTAGAAGTCGTCCGATTCATCGGCCAGCGCCTTCTCGCGCTGCTCCTCGAGGAAGCCCTTCTGCAAGCTGGCATTGCGCTCGAGCAGCGCCTGCACGAGCGCGCCGAGCGGCTGGCGCGTCGTGATGACGGCCGTGCCGGCGGGGAAAGTGCGGTTTTCCGTGACCTCGCGGTCGATGCGCGTGGCGCGCAGCGGCGTACCGGCGGTGAGCATGTCCACGCGCACGCCCTGCCGCTGCAGGAGGTCGACGAGCTTGCCGAAGTTGGGCGAGCCGGGCAGCAGGAGAAAGACGTTCTTCCCCGTCTCCATCGGCGTGCGGGCCGCGGTGTAGGTGTAGCGGAGCAGCTCCTCATGGTTCTGAGCCGCGGTCCGCAGCGTGGTCATGCCGGTGGTGTAGTGGCGGAGGATACGGTCGGCGAGCGTCAGTACCGAACCGTCTTCCCGCTCGACGGTCACGCCGCCGCGGCCACCGCCCGCCACTTCGTACGTCATGCCCACGGCACCGCGCAGCGACGGCCAGGAGTCGCCATAGGCGGGGTAGAAGAGGTCGAAGAGCTCGGCGACGAAGAAGGGCCAGTTCTGCTTGGTGAAGGCGTCGGCGTTGGCGCGGCCGAAGGTCTCGAGCCACTTCTCCACGTCGCCCGGCAGGTTGGCGTTGATCGGCTTCGCGTCCGGCGGGAAGAAGTAGGTCGACTGGGAGCCCATCTCATGGAAGTCGACCAGGACCTGCGGATTCCACTGCTGGTAGAGAGCTACCCGCGCCTGCGTCTCCCGCTGCGACTGCCACGCCCAGTCGCGGTTCATGTCGATCATGTAGTGGTTGTAGCGCCCGCCCGGCCACGGCTCACTGTGCTCGAATGATTCGACCGCCGGGTTGGGCTGCATGCCGCGCGTGCGGCGGTACCACTCGATGTAGCGCTCGCGCCCGTCCGGGTTCTGCAGCGGGTCGATGACCACGACCATGTCCTCGAGGAGGCGCTGCTCGTCGCGGAGGAGCGTCGAAGCGATGGCCATGGCCGCTTCCGCGGAGGAGGACTCGTTGCCGTGGACGCCGAACGCCAGCCAGACGATGGCCGGGGTGCGGCGGACGATCTCGTCGACGTTCCCTTCGCCGCGGGCGAGCGTGCCGACGTCGCGCCGGATCTGCTCGAGCTGGGCCCGGTTCTTCGCGGAGGTGATGACGGCGATCGTGAGCGGACGCCCTTCGTACGTTTGCCCGAACCGCTCCACGCTCAGCAGCTCCGAGCGGCGATCGAGCTCGTCGAAGTAATCGAGGAGCCGGTGATGCGGCGTGAACTGCGTCCCCAGCGTGTACCCGAGAAAAGCCTCGGGAGTCGGAACCTGCTGGGCAACGGCGGCAGAGACAGAGAGCAGCAGAGCGAGAACAAACGCGCTGATTTTCATGCGCTGGACATTATGGGCGGGCAGCCCGTGAGTTGGGTGCCGAAAGTGGACGGTGGCGGGAGAAACGATGGGACAGATGGACAGATGGGACCTATGGGACAGATGGGACAGATGGGATCTACGCCACGCGTGACGCCAAACACCCCACAGCCCCTACCCGCGGAGCCCCATAGGTCCTATAGGTCCCATAGGTCCCATTTCCCATAGGTCCCATGGCTTTGTCTCCCGCTCACCGATCCTGCCAGTACCCCGGCTCACGGCTCTGATGGGCCACGGCGACGATCAGCAGGTCCCGCTCCCGGATCCGGTAGACGATCGTGTAGGGGAACCGGCCGGGCAACACGTACTCGCGGGTGCCGTGCTCACGCAGTGGATGGCGCTCCGGCGCTTCGGTGATGCGCACGACTGCTTCTTCGATCGTCTCCAGAAAGAGGACCGCGGCCAGTGGGCTGCGTTCCTTGTAGAAGTTCCGCCCTTCGCGGAGGTCGGCGCGGGCGCCGGCGTGAAGCCGAATCTTCATTCAGCGCCGAAGAGCTCTGCGCGCACGTCTTCCCAGTCGAGCAGCTCGGCCGAGCCGTCTTCGATCTCGCTGACGCGTCGCCCGATCTCACGGGACCAGGCGGCTTTCACCTGCGGTGTCGGGGCTGGATCCAGGCTTTCGAGCAGGAGCGCGGCGAGTGTGGCGCGATCGCTCTCCGGCAGTTCAGCGGCTTCTCGAAAGATCGTTTTGAGATCGCGGCTCATACGCCCATTCTACCGCCCCCTACAGCTCGTTCACGCCCACCTCATCCTCCACGATGACGCTGGACTTGGTGTGGATGCCCAGGCGCTTCATCATTTCGTTGAGGGTGGAGGGCTTGAGCTGGAGGAGCTCGGCGGCCTTTTTCTGGACGCCGTTGGCCAGTTCGAGGGACTGGAGGATCATGGCCCGTTCGTAGCGGGAGACGGCGTCCTTGAGCGAGAGGCCGTCGGCGGGGACGATCATCGCCGGCTGGTCGGTCTGCTGGGGGTAGCGGAGGTAGTCGGGGAGTAGCTCGGGGCCGATGCGGTCGGCGGTGCAGAGGACGACCGCGCGCTCGATGGCGTTCTCCAGCTCGCGGACGTTGCCGGGCCAGGGGTGGTCGAGGAGGATGCGCATGGCCTCGGGGGTCACTTCGCGCACCTTCCGCTTGTTCTCCTCGGTGTACTTGTCGAGGAAGTGGCCGATCAGCAGCGGGATGTCTTCGCGGCGGCGGCGGAGCGGCGGGAGGTGGATGTTGATGACGTTCAGCCGGTAGAACAGGTCCTCGCGGAACCGGTTCTCGGCCATCAGTTTCTGCAGGTCGGCGTTCGTGGCGGCGATGATGCGGACGTCGACCTTGATGGTGTCGACGGAGCCGAGGCGCATGAACTCCTTTTCCTGGATCACGCGGAGGAGCTTGGCCTGCGTCTCGAGATTGATGTTGCCGATCTCGTCGAGGAAGATCGAGCCGCCGTCCGCCACCTCGAAGAGGCCGCGTTTCGTGGCGATCGCGCCGGTGAAGGCCCCCTTCACATGGCCGAAGAGCGACGATTCGAGGAGCTCCGGAGGAAGCGAGCCGGAGTTGACCGTCACGAACGCATTGCGCGCGCGGGGGCTGGCGTGATGGATGGCCTTGGCGACCAGCTCCTTGCCGGTGCCCGACTCACCCTGCACGAGGATGTTCGAGCGGGACGGCGCGGCCAGGCGCACGAGGTCGAACACCTTCCGCATCGTCTCGCTCTTGCCGATGATGTTCGAGTAGGCGTACTTGTCGGAGAGCTCCGCCTTGAGGCGCTCGTTCTCGCTGGTGAGGCGGCGCTGCTCGAGCGCCTTGTTCACCGTGAGGACGACCTCGTCGTTCTTGAACGGCTTCGGGATGTAGTGAAACGCGCCGTGCTTCATCGCGGCGATGGCCCCGTCGATGGACGAGAACGCCGTGATGATGATGACCGGCAGGTTGGGATTCGAGATGCGGATCGAACGGAGGGTGTCGATGCCGCTGATGCCCGGCAGCATCACGTCGAGGATGACGAGGTCGACCTCTTCGTTTTCGAGGAGGTGCAGTGCTTCCTCGCCGCTCGAGGCGAGGACTACTTCGAAGCCCTCCCGGTGAAGGACGGCGTAGAGCACGTCCCGCAGGACTTCTTCATCATCAACGATCAGGATGCGCATGTGCGGTGTGCTCATCTTCTCTGGCAACCGGGGTAACGCGCGGCAAAGATATCGAAAACTCGGCTCCTTCGCCGGGCGTGCTCTCGACGGTGAGCTCGCCGTCGTTCGCATTCACGATGCGGCGACTGATCGCCAGACCGAGACCCGTTCCTCCCTGTCCCCGCTTGGTCGTGACGAGCGGCTCGAAGATCCGGGCGATGAGGTCCGCCGGGATGCCCTTGCCGTCGTCTTTGATGCGGATGACTGCCCGTTCACCGCAGGCGCCGGCGGAGATGGCGATGTTGCCGTCCATGCCGACCGCGTCGCGGGCGTTCAGAAGGATGTTCGTCAGAACCTGCTGCAGGTCGTGAAAGTTCCCTTGCACCTGGAGATCGGCGAGCGGTCCGACCTCGATGTTGATCCGTTTCGGCTTGAAGAGGTCTTCGTGCAGCACCACGGTCTGCTGGACGAGCTCCCGGATACTGACGAGGTCGCGCGTCCGCGGACGGCTGGCGATGAGGTCGAGCAGGTTGTTGACGAGGCTCGACGCGCGGAACGTCTGCTGCTCCATTTTCTTGAGCAACCGGTATTTCGGATCGTCCTCAGGCGTATCGGCGAGCAGGAGCTGCGCGTACGACGAGATGCCGGTGAGCGGCGTGTTGACCTCGTGGGCCACGCCGGCGGCGAGGAGGCCGAGCGACGCGAGCCGCTCCTTGTCCTGCAGCTCGCGCTCGAGCCGCACGCGGTCGGTGATGTCGCCGATGACCAGCACCTTCGCGCCGTCCGTGACGTCGGCGTCGAGCGCGCTGGCCGTGACCGTCACCTCCTTGTCGACGCCGTGGCGGTTGACGAAGTGGGTGGCCAGCGTCCGGGCGCGCGTGCGGCGCAGCTCCTCGTACGGCGGGAAGAGATCGTAGATCGACTCCTCGTGCTCCCCCTCGCCGACGAGCTCCCAGAAGGCCTTATTGGCCGTCAGCACCGTGCCGTCGCTGGCGACGACCGCGATGGCCGAGAGCGACGACTCGATGATGTTCTCGTTGTACTCCTTGAGCGCGCGGATCTCCTCGAGCTGGCGGCGCAGCTTGCCGTAGAGGCGGGAGTTCTCGATGGCCAGCGCGACCGGCGCCGTGAGCGACCCGAGGAGGTGCAGATCGTCGCGGCCGAGCGGCTCTTCGCCGCGCTTCGTGCCGAGAAGGAGCAGACCCTGCAGCTCGCCGCGGTTACGCAGCGGAAAGATGTAGCGGTAGCCCGCCTTCAGCAGCTCCCACGGCAGCGTCGAAGCGTCCGGCAACCGGGGCGTGCTCAGGATCAGCGGCCCGTCCTGCGGCATCAGGCCGAAGTCCGCTTCGGCGACGCGCAGCGGCACGCCGGCTTCAGGATCGTAGATCATCAGAGCGCCGCCGTCGCGGGTGAAGAGGTTCATCCGCTCGATGTGCAGCGTGGCGCGCAGGCGCTCGCGCATCATCGCGATCAGCTCGTGGACGTCGTGGAACGTCGCCAGCTCCTGCGCGAAGTCGGCCATCGTGCGGCGATGGCGGTAGCTGTCGCGATAGAGAATCATCTCGATCGCCGACTCGATGCGCGACTTCACCGGAATCAGCACGCCGGCGATGACGAGCCCGGAGGTGAAGGCGTAGAAGTTCCGCTCCATCCCCGAGGGCTCTTCGATCAATTTCGAGAGGATGACGTTCACGCTGGAGAAGGCGATCAGGCCGAAGACGAAGGTAACGGAGTAGGCCAGCACCTCGCGGATGACGACTTCGACGTCCCACAGCTTGTAGCGCAGGATCGAGACCGCGAACGCCAGCGGGATGAAGGCCAGCGGCAGGATCGCCAGCGTTGCGAAGACCGGCTCGACGGAGCCGGAGATGAGATACGGGATGACGTAGATGGCCAGGAAGGGGACGAAGCCGAGGGCCAGGCCGAGGTAGATCCACTTGATCTGCTTCTTGCCGACCGGCGCCGCGCGGCGGTAGGTATAGCCGAGGCCGACGATGGCCAGGGTGAAGTAGATGGCGAAGTGGGTGATCTCCCAGCGGTCGATGATCTGCATCGCCACGCGCGGCTCGGCGATGGGGATGGCGTTGCTGAAGACCAGCAGGTTGAGGTTCCAGAGCGCGAGCAGCACCGGCGGCACGTAGAGCGCGGCGATCCAGCGGCGATCGGACACGAGCGGCCGGGGGAACAGCAGAAAGAAATTCAGCGCCAGCGGCGGCAGGAAGATGCGCGCCAGTTCCTCCACGACGTGCAGGAGCTTGAAGCTCCAGTCGATGTCCCCCGCCGGTGTGTAGACGTAGACGACGAACGACAGCAACGTCACGAAATAGAACCGCAGGCTCTCGCTGGTCTCTCCTCGAAAGAGGGTGAACAGACCGATGGCCAGGTAGAGGAAGCCGATGAAGCTGAGGATGAGGTAGGAGTAATCGACCTTCAGCTCGGGCGGCCGGTAGTCGATCGTGGCGGTGCGGTCGCCGCGGACGATGAGCATGGGGACGACCTCGCCGATGCGCCGCAGGGTCTTCTGCAGCCCCTCGACTTCGGTCGTCGGCGTCCCGCCGATGAGCCAGATGTGGTCCCCCGGCCGCAGTCCCGCAGCCTCGGCACCGCTGCCCCGGTCGACGTCCTTGACGACGATGACGCCGTTCTGCCGCTTGAACGTGAAGTCGATCCGTTCGAACGAGGAGCGCTTCCGCTGGAACGATACGAAAGCACCAAGGATGACCCCCACCGTCAGGAGAGTGATGAGGATCTTCGTGAAGAGGGACGTACGCATGGCTATCGGGCCGGGAGAGGCTATTCAACGGCAGTGCCGCGAGGAAAATGCGACTAAAGCATTGAAAGTAAAGCCCTGTGGCGTTCCAGTGACGCTTTACGGGAAACGCGGCACTCCAAACGCTTGGATTTGCCCGTGGTTTTTTTGGAGGCCCGGGAAAGGATTGAGACTTGTGATCTCGAGTGCGGTGGCGAAAGGAGGGTGTCTCAAAACGGTGCGTTTCGATCTACTCCCTTGGTTCTGCCGTCGATCAAGGCGGCGCCTGCGGGCGCGGACAGACAGGAGTGTCTGTCCCACATTCAGATTCCGCCGAATATCGGGCACCCGCGGGCACGCTGGCATTCATGTGGGACAGACACTCTTGTCTGTCGGCGCCCGCAGGCGCCGCCTTCTAATCAGGCCATCAGAGTGTGTGCGCTCCGTTTTGAGACACCCTCCGCATTCCGAGATTGTCTACGCCAGCGATTTGCGGCAGACATCCCTGAGCAGGCAAACCTCACAGCTCTCCCTGCGGCGCTTCCTGCTGCAGAGCGCCAGAATCCCGAGCCGGCAGAGGGCAAAGTCGTAGCGGACGGGATCCGAGCGGTCGAAGCGCGCCAGCTTGTCCGTCAGCGCGCGGGCTGTCTTCCAGTCCGTCGAGGCGCGGCGGTTCAGCCCCAGGAACGTGGCAATGCGGTGGATGTGCGTATCGACCGGCATCACCAGCTTCGCCGGATCGGCGAAGCGCCAGAGGCCCAGGTCGGGGGACGTCCGGCGGATCATCCAGCGGAGATAGAGGTTCATCCGCTTGCAGGCGCTGCCGTTGGCCGGATTCGTCAGGAGGTACTCGAGCGCGGGTGTCCCCTCGCCACCGATCAGCGCCTCCACGAACCGCTGAAGAGCCGGGCCGATGTCCTCGTCCGCCGGGTGGTAGCAGACGCGGAACAGCTCGCCGAGCGAGCCGTGCGTCCGGATGGCCCAGGCGATCCGGGAGAGCAGCAGCAGGAGATCGGGCGTCTTATGGAAGCGGTGGGCGAAGCCGGCGAACTTTTTCGCGGCGTCACGTGGATCGAGCTCCGCCAGATAGCGGTACGGCGACGGCCCCATCCTCGTCAGTACGACGCCGATGTTCGTGACGATGAACTCGGCCCGGCCGTACGCAAAGGCGGCGGCGATCAGGCCGGCCGTCTCCTGGTCGAGCGGGTCGTCGTAGCGGAGCGCGAGCTGAAGCGGGTCGGGCGCGATCGTGGTGACGTCGAACGTCTCCACGAGCCGGTCCAGCCGCTCGTGCAACACCTGGTGACGTACGGGGTTGGGCATGGCTACTTTCGGGCGGCAACATGGCTCCGTGCGAAACTCTTCCGGAACCGCCGTCACATAAGAGCGTTGTACACAGACAGAAATTCTCGTCAGGACGGATAACCATGCGCAGACGCATAGCTGCTCTATTTCTCGGCTTCTTCATGGCGCTGCCGGCATTTGCCGCCATCACCGGCACGATCATGAGCGCGGACGGCAAGCCGGTTTCCGGCGCCCGCGTGTCGATCTACTCCCTCGAACTGCCGGAGGCGCGACGGGCGCGGCTCCTCTCCGCGTCCCCCGAGCGCGTCCCGCTCGTCTCGGTGCAGACCGACGCAAAGGGCAACTTCTCGGCCGAATCGCCGAAGGAAGCGGTGCTCAGCCTCATCGTCACGGCGAACGGCTACGCGCCTGAAGCGCGCGCGATCGAGCGCGACGAAGACGCTGGCGCGCTGGCCCTCCGCCGCGCCGACATGAAGCGCGGCACGATCACGGCCGGCGGCAAACCGCTCGCCGGTGCGACGGTGGTCTGGTCCGGCAGCGGCGACGTCGTCGCCATCACGGACGGTGAAGGACGCTACTCCGTGCCCGATCCGTCGAAGTGGGCGGCGCGCGTCTCCGTCATCCACCCCGAGTACGCCCTCGCCGACGTCACCCGCGGCACGGTGGACGAGAAGGCCTTCGGCCGGACGCTCGACTACGCCCTCGCTCCCGGCAAGCCGATGAACGGCACGGTCGTCGCGGCGGACGGCAAGACGCCCGTCGCCAAGGCCACCGTCACGGTCGACGGCTGGCCGCTGGCCACGAGCGGCGACGACGGCTCCTTCACGATCGCGCGCATGCCGCGCGACTGGCGCCAGATCGACGCCCGCTCCGGGAACCTCCTCGGCAGCCGCGCCCGCGGCAGCGAAGCGGCCACGATCCGCCTCGGCAAAGCAGCGACAGTCAGCGGCTCGCTCCGCGACGCCAAGAGCGGAGCCGCCATCGCCGGCGCGCAGGTCGGCCTCTCACTGGCCAACCGCTTCAGCGCGCAGACCGAGCACTCGGCCCTCACGGACGCCAAGGGCAACTACAGCTTCCCGGCCGTCGCGCCGGGTCAGTACCGCCTCGTGACTTCCCACCCCGCCTACTCGATGCAGACGCAGAACATCACCACCAGCGCCGGGAGCAGGACCGTGCGCGACCTGACCGCCACGCAGCTCGCGCGCATCAGCGGCGTCGTGGTCGACGAAGACAAGCAGCCCGTCGCCGCCGCGGCCGTGTCGTCGCAGGCCAACGAACGGCCCGACATGCTCATGATGACGCGGATGATGCGCATGGACACGCCGACGCGCTCCGGACCCGACGGCCGCTTCGCCATGCGCGTCGATCCGCAGGGCGAGCTGCGCATGCTGGCGAACAAGCGCGGCTGGCCCTCCGGCCGCAGCGACATGCTCCGTCCGGCCGCGGGAGAGAAGAAGTCGGGCGTCGTCATCACGATCCCGCGCGGCTTCGCCGTCACCGGCAAGGTCGTGAACCGTGAAGGACAGCCGGTCTCCGGCGTCGTGGTCACGACACGCGAGACCGACAACGGCGGGGGCAACGTCCGCCGCTTCATCATGGCCGGACCGTCGAACAGCAACGACGAGGATCAGGTGCAGACGGCGGCCGACGGCACCTTTACGCTGCGCTCGAAGGAAGGGACGTACGACTTCTCGTTCCGCGGCGACGGCTATGCGGCCAAAAGCGTCCGGGCCATCCAGGTCGGCAACAACGCCAAGCCGGTGGAAGTGACGCTCGACCCGGGCGTCGAGCTCACGGGCCGGGTAACGCGCGGCGGCACCGGCGTGGAAGGCGTGCAGATCACGTCGTTCATGGGCACGGACCTGATCCGCACCGTCACGGCGCCCGACGGCTCGTTCTACATCAGCGACCTCACTCCCGGTCCGGTCGTGCTGAACTTCAGCAAGTCGGACGACTTCGTCCAGGAAACCCGCAACGTGACGGCGCCGGCACGCGACGTGACGGTCGAGCTCCCGCCCGGCGGCCGCGTCTCGGGACGGGTCACGGACAAGGCCACGGGCCAGCCGGTCACGACGTTCCAGGCCGGCCTCTCGGGCGCACGTGCCGGCGGCGGCATTTCGATCGTGGGACCGCCGCAGGTGCGCACGTTCACGAATGACGACGGCTCGTTCACGCTCGAGAACCTGCCGCCCGGCCCGACGCAGCTCATCGTGCAGGCCGCCGGCTACACGACCGCGCGCGTCCCGAACGTCAACGTCGAAGAAGGAAAGACGGTCCCGAACATCGAAGTGCAGCTCGACACCGGCGTGAAGCTCACCGGGAAGGTGACGGGGCCGGACGGCGCCGGCATCGCCGGTGCGACGGTACGCCTCGACACGATGGGCGGCGGACGGGGCATGCGCATGCCCGGCATGGACGTCTCGGCGACGACCGACGCCTCGGGCGAGTTCGTGCTCGAAGCGCTGGAGCCGGGCGAGAAGACGTTCCAGATCGCGCACCAGGCGTACCTCGCGGCCACGAAGACGATCGAGCTCAAAGGGCACGATGCCCGTCTCGACGTGCAGCTCGGCTCGGGCCAGCGCATTACCGGCACGGTCGTGACGGACAGCGGCGCGCCGGTGGCCGAGGCGATCGTCCGCGCCAGCTCCGCGGCGGCGGGGAACATGTTCGGCGGTGAGTCGGTCCGCACGGACGCCAGCGGCAACTTCACGCTCGAAGGCCTGACCCCCGGCCGCTATACGTTCAGCGCGTCGAAGAACGGCTACGCTGAAGGGACGCTGCGGGACGTCGACATTTCCACCGGAGCGCCGGTGCGCATTTCCCTTCGCGCCGGCGGCGTGATTTACGGGCACGTGAACGGCTTGCCGGAGAGCGAATACGCCTCCGCCACCGTCGACGCACGCGGTCCCGAAGGCTCCGCCTCCTCGGCCGTCGATCCTTCCGGCAACTACCGCATCGAAGGGGCGCCGTCCGGCTCGGTGCGTGTCTCCGCGAATGTCGCGCGCGGCTTCACGTCGCGCCGCAGTTCGGCGATGAAGTCCGTGCAGCTCGAGCCCGGCTCCTCCGTGCAGGTCGACATCGACTTCATCGGGCAGACCGCCGTGAGCGGACGCGTCACCCGCAACGGCAAGGCGATGGCGAACGCCAACGTCTCCTTCTTCCCGCGCGGCAGCACGTCCCAGACGACCTCCGCCAGCGCCTCGACCGACGAGAACGGCGTCTACACGCTGAACGGCCTCGAGGACGGGCAGTACACCGTCATGGTGATGGACATGCAGCGCCTCTCGCCGTACTCGACGAATTACGAGGTGCGCGGCACCGGCACGTTCGACATCGACATGAAGACGTCCAGTCTGCGCGGCCGCGTCATCGACGCCGCCACGAACGAGCCGATCGCCGATGCCCGCGTGCAGGTGCGCGGCGCCGATCCGGCCGAGTCGATGTTCGCGCGCATGGCCGTCACGGACGCCGGCGGCTCGTTCCTGCTCGACTCCGTCTCGCCCGGACGCTACGCCGTCACGGCCGACAAGGAGAGCTACGGGAACGAGCTGAAAGAAGTGACGGTCGGCGACAATGCGCCGGCGGAGCTGGAGTTCAAGCTCGGACGGAATGACGGCGTGACGCTCACGGTCGTCGACGGCCGCGATGGCCGCCTGCTCGCCGCACAGGTCCAGGTGACGGACATGCAGGGCCGCGTCATCGAGAACACCGGCTTCCGCTTTGGCGGCGGCGCCGAACCGGTCCGCCTGTCACTCGCTCCCGGCCAGTACCGGGTGGCCGTGAGCGCGATGGGCTACGCGTCGCAGAACGTGGTGCTGCAGGCCCCGGGACCGCGCCGCGTGGCGCTGACGCCCGGCGGCACGCTGATCATCCGCTCCCGCAACAGCACGCCGCAACGCGCCCGCCTCATGGACGCCAACGGCCAGCCCTACAACCGCGGCGGCTACCGCCTGCCGACGTTCCTGGTCGACCCCTCCCCCCAAACCACCACGTTGCAGAACATCGCCCCCGGCACCTACACCGTCCAACTCCTCGGCGACGGCGATGCCGTGATCGGGTCAGCTCAGGTGACGGTGGTGGAAGGTGGGAGCGCGAGCGTGGAGCTGTAGTCCCCCGACGCCCCGGGCCGCAAGGCCCGGGGCAGTCCCCTTTGCCTCAACGTCACGACGACGAGCGGCGTCGTTAAGGTCATTGGGGGTTTCGCCCGCGGGCGTTCGGTCGTGGATCACCGGAAATCGGTGATCGATCGGTGGAAATCACTCCTCGATGACTGAGTTTCGGTCATCGATGACCGGAATTCAGTCACAGTTTGGGCGGCGGGAACGACCGATGACCGAATTTCGGTCATCGGTGACCGGGATTCGGTCACGTTCGGCGGGAGATCGGTGGGCGATCACCGGAAATCACTCATCGATCGGCGAAAAACGGGGATCGATTGGTGATTTCCGCTGATCGATGACTGATTGCTGGTGATCAGTCACCGAAAAACGGTGATTGACGGCCGAGGCGCGGCGAACGGCGGCCGATTTCCGGCGATCGGTCACTGACGCCGGGCGATCTTGGAGTGCGGTGGCGTTCGGAGGGTGTGTCAAAACGGAGCGCACACACTCTGATGGCCTGATTAGAA
>DASWMP010000300.1:0-8496 GCA_036399695.1 Thermoanaerobaculia bacterium
CGCACGCTGTGCGCCTGTACGAGAGAGGGCGCCGCGCTGCCCTGTACAGGCGCACAGCGTGCGCCGATACCCTCGTCGTGCGCCGAAGCCTCCGCCCAACCGCCCAACTGCCGACCGCCCAACTGCCGACCGCCCAGCTGCCCAGCCTGTGCTATAAACCGCAACGCCTTGGCGAGAAAGCGGAACGCGTCGCAGTCGACAGATATCGACTGGTATCTGATTTCGATCGACCGGCTCAAGCAGATCGGGCTGGTGGTCGTGATTCTGCTGCTGGGGCTGGCCGGGTACTGGTTCTATCAGCGGCAGCAGGGGAACCCCCGCACGAATGCCGAATCGGCCATTTCGGAAGCGCGTCAGGCACTCAACGCCCTCGCTGCCTCCAAGGACTTCAACAGCCATCAGAGCGAGTTCAACCGGGCGCAGCAGAAGCTCGAAGAGGCCAACCGCCACTTCAACGGTGCCAAATACACCGAAGCGCAGGCGGCGGCGGTCGATTCGCAGACCATCAGCCGCACGGCGCTGTCCGGCGGGGCGGACCGGGAGAACGACGCCCAGTTCCTCACAGTCGAAGGGGACGTCAAGTTCCAGAAGGGCTCCTCGGGCGCCTGGAAAGACGCCGACCCCCGCACTCCTCTCTTTAATGGTGACTGGGTCAAGACCGGGGACCGCGGCTCGGCCGAGCTGATGTTCTCCAACGGCTCGCTCTACACGATCGGTCCGAACGCGCTGCTCGAGATCTACGCCCAGATCAACCCGGGGACGTCGAAACGGACGAACTCGGTGAAGATGCAGGTGGGCTCGGTGGAAGTGGCCACGACGGACGACACGACGTCCGTCCGGACGCCAGGCAACCAGATCATTGTCGAGACGGACTCGACGACGCATGTCGGCGTCGACGAGAAGACGGACGAGACGTCGATCATGACGCTCCGAGGCGGCACGCAGGTGAAGACGGACAGCACGGGCCAGCAGGTTCGCGTCGCCGCCGGCGAGAAAGTGAGCTCGACAGCGGCGGGCGCCCTGACGCCGGTGAAGAAAGCGGCGCAGTCGCCGTCGATCCTCTCCCCCGCCGATAACCAGGTGTTCCAGCTCACGGCCGACCTGCGGGTGCAGTTCGTCTGGGAGGAGACGCCGGGGGCGATCGGCTACGTGCTGCAGGTCTCACGGTCGCGCCTGTTCGCGACGCTGGAGATCAACTCGCGCCGCGTGAAGACGACGGCAGAAGCGAAAGTGACGGACGAGGGTGCGTTCTACTGGCGCGTGGCGTCGGTGGGACCGGACGGCGACGTCGGCCCCTTCTCGTCGTTCCGCCGCTTCCGTGTGGCCGGCGGGGGGAAGACGACGAGCGGCGACCGGCAGCCGCCGAAGCTGACGCTGAAGGCGCCGTTCAACATCGGCGGCCAGTTCTACATGATCGCCGGGACGACCGAGCCGGGGGCCACGGTCTTCATCAACGACGAGGAAGTGGACGTGGAATCGAGCGGCACGTTCCAGAAACTGGTGAGCTTCGAAAGAATCGGCCGCAACGCGGTGGTGGTGAAAGCCATCGATGCAGCAGGCAATCAGACGGTACAATCGCAGTCGGTGCTGGTGGAGGAGTAGCCCGCCACCCGGCCGTTGTTGGTTTTTGGTTGTTGGTTTCTGGTGCTGCGCTCGGCGGCACCGCCGCAGGCAATACCAACAACCAAAAACCGAAAACCAAAAACCCGCGCCCGATCAGGGCGCGCTGTTTGCACCGCGGCGGCTCGGCCCTCTACGCTACGGAATCTTCACTCTCGAGGAAAAGACAATCGAATGGCTGTGAAATCGCTTCTCTCGATGTTCTCGAACGATCTTGCGATCGATCTGGGGACAGCGAACACCCTCGTCTACGCTAAAAACAAAGGCATCGTCGTGCGCGAGCCGTCGATCGTCGCGGTCAACAAGATCAACAACAACGTCGAAGCCGTCGGCAAGGAGGCGAAGGAGATGCTCGGGCGCACGCCCGGGAACATCGTCGCCATCCGGCCGATGAAGGACGGGGTCATCGCCGACTTCGAAGTCACGGAGAAGATGATCAAGTACTTCATCGAGAAGGCGCACGGCCGCCGTTTCCTGGTCAAGCCGCGCATCGTCATCTCGGTGCCGTCCGAAATCACGCAGGTCGAGAAGCGCGCGGTCAAGGACTCCGCGCTCCGCGCCGGCGCGACCGAGGTTTACCTGATCGAGCAGGCCATGGCCGCCGCGATCGGGGCAGGTCTGCCGATCACCGACCCGACGGGCAACATGATCGTCGACATCGGCGGCGGCACGACCGACGTCGCCGTCATCTCTCTGGCCGGCATCGTCTATTCGCGCTCGGTGCGCGTCGCCGGCAACGAGATGGACGACGCGATCATTCAGTACATCAAGCGCAAGTACAACCTCCTCATCGGTGAGCGTACGGCGGAGCAGATCAAGATGGAGATCGGCTCGGCCTTCCCTCTGGACGAGGAGATGACGATGGAGATCAAGGGCCGCGACCTCGTCGAGGGTGTGCCCAAGACGCTCGTCGTCTCGGACGAGGAGATCCGCGAAGCGCTCTCCGAGACGGTGGCCACGATCGTCGAAGCAGTCCGTGTGGCCCTCGAGCGGACGCCGCCGGAGCTCTCGGCCGACATCATGGACAAGGGCATCATCATCGCCGGAGGCGGCTCGATGCTGAAGAACCTGGACAAGCGCCTCCGCGAAGAAACCGGCCTCCCCGTCACCCTCGCCGAGGACCCCCTGGCCTGCGTCGCCCTCGGCACAGGCCAGATGCTGACGGATTTCAATTTGCTGCGGAAGATTTCGATCGAGTAACAGTTGGGCGGTTGGCAGTTGGGCGGTTGGGCGGAAGATCCGGCCGGCCCGCTGCCGCCCGCCGCACGACTCCTCGTATCGGCGTACTCATTAAAGATGTAGCTCAGGCCGGGAGTCCTGCTCCCGCCCAACCGCCCAATCGCCAACCGCCCAACTGTCTCTCCCCCACTGGCCCAAATCCTGCTGTAAGACGCGGTCGTCAACATGCCCGCAGAAGTCATCCCCCGCCGCCCGACTTTGTTCTTCATCGTCGTTCTGTCGCTGCTGTTCGTGCTCATGAGCCTCAGCAGCCAGACCCGCTATGTCGGACAGACCCGCACGATGTTCGAAAGAACCGTGATGACGATCTTTTCGCCCGTTCCTAAAGGGGTGAACTGGATCGGAGGCACGGCTTCGGACATGTATCACGGCTATCTGGACATGCGCCGCGCCGTGAATGAGAACGTGGAGCTGCGACGCAAGGTCGCCTCGCTGACCGGCGAGAACCTCCGCCTCCGTCAGTCCGAAGGGGACATGCGCCGCCTGCGCAGCCTCCTCGGGTATTCGGAGCAGTTCTCAGTCGAGACGACGATGGCCCAGACCATCATGATCGACACCTCCAGCCGCTTCAAATCGATCATCATCGATCGAGGCTCGCGCGACGGGGTGGAGGTCAATGACGCCATCGTCAACGCCAACGGCCTGCTCGGCCGCGTCGTGCTCACCACCAACGACATGGCCAAGGTGCAGCTCCTGACGGACGCGAACGCCGCCATCGGCACGCTGCTCGAACGGACGCGCCGGCAGGGAGTCGTCCGGGGCAACGGCACCGGGACGCTCGATCTGCTCGACATCCCGTCGCTCGCCGACGTCTCGGTGGGCGATCAGGTCCTGACGGCAGGCATCGACGGCATCTATCCGAAAGGCATCCCCCTCGGCACCGTCGTGAAGGCGGAGCCGGGCCCGAGTCTCTTCAAGACCATCACGGTCAAACCGGCCGTGGAGTTCGGGACGATCGAGGAAGTCATCATCATCCACACCCGCAAAATCCCGGCACAGGTCATGAGGTATACGCCTTGAGGTGGCTCCGCTTCGCGATCGGCCTGCTGATCGCACTGACGCTCCATTCGCTGCTCGACAGCTTCTTTCCGAACGCCCTGGCGTTCTTCAACCCGTACGTCATCCTCGTCGTCTATTACTCGATGGGCGGCAATATCTTCGGCGCGATCATCGCCGGGGTGACGGCCGGGCTGGTCCAGGACGCGTTCTCGAACGCCATGTTCGGCCTGCACGCGTTCGCCCTGACGGTGTGCGCCTACATCGTGGCGTCGATCAACGCCCGCCTGGCCCTCCGCGGCACGCTCTCCTTCGGCGCCTGCCTGGGCGGCGCGGTGGTGATCAACGAGCTCGTGATCTACATCCTCGTCAACATCCTCGTGAAACAGCGCATCGAAATGTTCGAACAGGCGCTGCTCGTCAAGACCGTCTTCACCCTCCTCTTCGGCATGCTCGTCTACCAGCTCCTGATGATCTTCCTCCGCGAAGAGCCGATCGAAGCGACGAGACGACAGGTGACGTGGTAGTTACGGCTGGTTTCTGGTTGTTGGTTTTCGGTTGTTGGTGACGACGACCGGTGCGGGATTCGCAAGACCAACAACCAAAAACCAATGACCGAAAACGGACTCTAATCAATGCGCGTATACCGAGACGACCAGAAGTTCCTTCAGTTCCGCATCAACACCGTCCTGTGGGGCATCGTCGTGGTGTTCGTGTTTCTCGCCGGGTCGTTCTGGTTCGTCCAGGGCGTGAACGCGGACCGATATCGCGGCCTCGCCGATGCGAATGCCCTTCGTGAGATCGAGATCCCGGCCAAACGCGGCCTGATCATGGACCGCACGGGCAAGATCCTGGCGGACAACCAGCCGGCCTATTCGCTCGAGCTCGATCGCGTGGCCATGCGGCCGCTGACGAAGCGCGATCCGCAGCACCGGGCCAAGTTGATCAACTTCCTCGCGTCCGTGCTGCTGACGACGCCGCAGGACATCGAGGCCCGTTTCGCCAAAGGCAACGGTACGCCGAGCGCGAAGCCGCTCGACATCGCCGAGGATCTGACCATGTCGCAGGTGGCCTCGATCCAGGCGCAGGTGGTGGCCTTCCCCGAGCTGAACGTCGTGCCGGTGCAGCGCCGGAACTACCCGTACAACACCATGGCCGCCCACGTGATGGGGTTCATCGGTGAGGTCAACGACAAGGAGCTGGCGAAGCGGCAGGACCTCGAGCAGGGCGATCTCGTCGGCAAGCGCGGCGTCGAATACATGTACGACAGCTACCTCCGTGGCCAGGACGGCTCGGAGTTCTGGGAGTACGACGCCAATCACCGCCGCCTCCGCGAATACCAGCCCGCCCGCAAGCTGCCGGTGCCGGGCGACGACATCTATCTGACGGTCGACTTCGAGCTGCAGCGCCGCGCGGAGCAGTACTTCATCGAGAACGAGATGGTCGGCTCGGCCGTGGCCCTCGATCCCCGCAACGGGGAAGTGCTGGCCATGGTCTCCTCGCCGGCCTACAACCCCAACGTCTATTCGAAGCGCTTCGCCCCCGACACCTGGAAGACGATCGTCAGCAACCCGTTCAAGATCGAGCTGAATCGCGCCATCCAGGGCCTCTACTCCCCCGGGTCGGTCTTCAAGATCGTCATGGCCATGGCCGGCCTCTCCGAAGGAGTCGTGAACCCCGATACGCAGTTCAGTTGCGGCGGCAGCGGCGTGTTCTTCGGCCGCCGGTTCCGCTGCTGGAAGCGTGAAGGCCACGGCGCCGTGGACGTCGAGCGCGCCCTGAAGGTCTCGTGCGACATCTACTTCTATCAGACCGGCGGCCGCCTGGGCGTCGACAAGATCAAGGAGTACGCGAACAAGCTGACGTTCGGCGAGATCTCGCACATCGACCTGGACGGCGAGCGCGCCGGCCTCGTTCCCTCGACCGAATGGGCGCGCGTGAAGCAGAAGCGCAAGTGGTATCCGTCCGAGACGATCTCCGTCTCGATCGGCCAGGGTCCGCTCATCGTCACGCCGCTCCAGGTGGCGAACATGACCGCGGCCGTCGCCAACGGCGGCAAGGTCTTCCAGCCGCACGTCGTGCGCTACGTCGACCGCGTGCAGCCGGACGGGAAGAAGAAGCGCTTCCGCGTCCCCAGCAAAGTCATCCACGAGGTGCAGCTCGCGCCGCGCGCGCTGCAGGCCGTCCGCACGGGTCTCTGGCAGGTCGTGAACGACGAAGGCGGCACGGGCAGCAACGCCCGCGTCGAAGGACTGAACGTGGCCGGCAAGACCGGTTCGGTGCAGGTCATCGCCTACTCCGGCTGGATCAAGGCGACGTCGCTGCCGTTCAAGTACCGCGACCACGCCTGGTTCGCCTCGTTCGCCCCGGCCGACAACCCGCAGCTCGTCGTGGTGGTGTTCGTCGAGCACGGTGGCGCCGGCGGTGCCGACGCCGCCCCGCTCGCGAAGCTGCTGTATGAATCACGCTTCCGCGACAAGGTCACGAATGCACGTCTCGACCTGTCGAATCCCGAGACGCTCGAGCAGATCAAGGAGGGCGAGCTGCCTCTGCCGCAGACACGCTGATGTTCCGCCGAACTTTCTCCAACGTCGATCTCAATTTCCTCGGCACGGCGATCGTCCTGGCGGCGATCGGCTGCATGCTGGTCTACAGCGCCACCTATTTCACCGAGCCGGAGCTCAGCACGTTCAAGCGTCAGATCATGTGGGTGGTGATCGGCCTCGTGCTGGCCACGATCATCCTCGTCGTCGACTATCACGTGCTGTTCGACATCGCGCCGATCCTCTACGGCATCGGCATGCTGTTACTCGTCTACCTGCTGTTCTGGGGACAGCTCACCGCGAACGTGAAGTCGTGGATTCACATAGGGGCCTTTCAGTTTCAGCCGGCCGAGTTCATGAAGGTGTTCACGGCGCTGATGCTGGCGCGCTACTTCGACTCGAACGACCGGGCGTACCTCAATTTCCGCTCGTTCCTGACGGCCATGGCCATCATCGGCGCGCCGGTGGCGCTGATCATCATTCAGCCCGATTTCGGCACCGCGGCGTCGTTCTTTCCGCTCGTGGCGGTGGCCATGTTCTTCGGCGGCATTCGCGCCCGCGTCTGGACGGCGATGATCCTGGTGGTGGCCCTGGCGCTGCCGCTCGGCTGGGCGTTTTTCCTCAAGCCATATCAGCGGGAACGCGTAATGACGTTCCTCAATCCGGAGCGCGATCCGCGCGGCTCGGGCTACCAGGTCATCCAGGCAAAGATCGCCATCGGCTCCGGCGGTATTCACGGGAAAGGCTTCGGCAACGGGACGCAGGGGAAGTTCGGCTTCATCCCCGAGCATCACACCGACTTCATCTTCTCCGTCCTCGGCGAGGAATGGGGGTTCATCGGGGTGATCATCGTCCTGGCGCTGTATCTATTCTTCATCATCCAGGCGATGACGTTCGCTAAACACGCACGAGATCGAGGAGGTACATTCCTCGTCATCAGTCTGATCTCGTTCTTCATCTTCCACATCCTGATCAACGTGTCGATGCAGATCGGCATCCTCCCGACGACCGGTATCCCGCTGCCGCTGATCTCGTACGGCGGCTCGTCGACGATGATGTTCTTCATCGCCATCGGCCTGATGCTGAATGTGGACATGCGCCGGTTCGTAAACGCGTGACGCCGCTGCTCTCGGTCGACGACTTCCGCGGGCTGGAGGGCGACGTGGTCGTGCTCGATGCACGCCCGTCGCCCGATGCCTACGCGGAAGGACACGTCGCCGGAGCGCGGCACGCGGATCTGGATACGCAGCTCAGCGGCGCCCGCGACGAAGGAGCCGATCCGGCGCGCGGCGGACGGCATCCCCTGCCCCGCCTGGCCCGCTGGCTCGAACAGCTCGGCTCGTGGGGCATCACGCCGTCCACGACGGTGGTGGTCTACGACGATCAGTCGGGCGCGAACGCCGCCGCGCGCGCCTGGTGGATGTTGCGCGCGGTCGGTCACGAGAAGGTGGCGGTGCTGGATGGCGACTTCCGCTCGCTCGGACTGACGACCGAGATGCCGTCGATCGCGCCGCAGAAGCCCTATCCGGCACCAGCGTGGCAGCGGCCGGTCGTCTCGATGGACGAAGTGGACGCGCTGCGCAACGATCCGGAGTGGAAGGTGCTGGACGTGCGCGCCACGCCCCGCTTTCGCGGTGAGACGGAGCCGATCGACCCGATCGCCGGCCACATCCCGGGCGCGGTGAATCTGCCGTTCGCGGAGAACCTGACGGCGGGACGGTACAAATCGGCGGACGAGCTGCGCGCGCAGTACGAGCGGCTCCTGGCCGGCACCCGCCCCGATCACCTGGTGGTGCACTGCGGCTCCGGCGTGACGGCCTGCCACACGTTGCTGGCGCTCGAAGCCGCCGGGATGGAAGGCGCGGCACTCTACGTGGGGAGCTGGAGCGAGTGGTGCCGGAATGACGATCGGCCTCGGGGTACGGGCGACGGGGAACGATAGGCAAAACGCCTCGTGCGAGCGGATTCAAGCAAGTGCGACGGCTGTAGTGGACTGTAGTGGAGGACGGACAATCCTGTCCGTCACGCGAGAAATGGCGCGAGCACGCTGCACTTCCGCACACCTGCACCCAGGACCTTTGCTTGGTGGCTACTTTTT
>DASWMP010000301.1:0-11527 GCA_036399695.1 Thermoanaerobaculia bacterium
CTGCGGATGGCCGGCTTCGAGAGCCGCCGCAGCCGCATCAGATGACGGCGCAGCAGGCCGTCGCTCGCCGGTTCCCACGCGTCGACCAGGCCGATCTCGCAAGCCTGCTTCGCGGAAATCGGCTGGGTCATGAGGGTGAGGTAATGCGCCTTCTGGAAGCCGACGCGGCGCACGAGGAACGGCAGCACGCAGGCGGGATAGAGCCCGAACAGCAGCTCCGAAAGACTGAACTGCGCCGTCTCGTCCGCCAGCACGATGTCGCTCGCCGCGGCGAAGCCGACGCCCCCGGCGTTCGCTTTTCCGCGGACGTGCGAGATCGTCACGAACGGCCCGGTGGCCAGCCGCAGCCAGAGGTCGTACAACGGCTCAGGTCCGTCGAAGCGATCCTCTTTGCGTATCTCCATCCGCGCCGCATCCCGCCCCTCGGCGGCGATGGCCTTGAAGTCGGCGCCGAAGCAGAACACTTCAGGCGAGCCGCTCAGGACGACGACGGTTACCGACTCTTCGCACAGCGACAGGACCTCGCTGCACTCCGCCACCAGGCGGCTGTTGATCGTGTTGTTCGCCTCCGGGCGGTCGATCTGCAGGTGGCAGACCGAGTCCTGGAAGTCGACTTTGATCGTCTCGTAGCTCACGACGCACGCTCCCAGCAGAGTGCCGTATTGATCCCGCCGAACCCGAAGCTCGACGTCAATGCCCGGTCGATCGAATGCTCGACCGGCTCGCTCCGTACCCAGTTGAGCTCCGGAGCGATCGGGTTCTCCAGGTTGTGGGTTGGATGCAGCCGCCCCGCACGCATCTGCAGCATCGTGGCGACGACTTCCACCGTGCCGGCGGCGCTCAGACCGTGACCAATAAGTGACTTAGTCGCGTTTAAAAAAGCGCCGTCGATGCCGCACGCATTCAGCGCCTTCAGCTCCGTCTCATCTCCCGACGTGGAGCCGGTGCCATGCGTGTTCACGTAATCGACCTGCGCCGGCGACCAGCCCGCCCCTTCGAGCGCGGTGCGGATGGCCTCTGTTTCCCCGTCGAGGGAAGGATCGGGATTCCGGTTCGCGTCCATCGCGATCCCCCACCCCCGCAACGAAGCGTACGGCTGCACGCCACGCCGCCCGGCAGATTCCGCCGACTCGATGACGACCGCGCCGCACGATTCGCCGAAGATGAAGCCGTCGTGATCGCGGTCGAAAGGACGGCACGCGAGCTCCGGCTCGCCGGCATAACGATCCGAGCCCATCGCCCCGATGGACCGCAGTCCGCGGCACTCCCAATGCGAGATGTCCATCAATGAGCCCAGTGCGATACAGACGTCGACCTGCTTCGTGATTACTGCCTGCGCCGCCTGCACGATGGCCAGTTGGCCGCTCGCCGATGCGCCGCCCACCGTGTACGCCATCCCGCGGATCCCGAACTGCGCCGTGCAGAAACCACAAAGGTCGGAATCCATGAACGACAGTGCATAAGTCGGACGAAGGAACGCCGCGCTGTCGCGATAAGTCTCCTGGATCTGCAGCAGCTCGCGCTGCTGGACGTTCGAGCCGCCGACGATCAGGCCGATCCTGCGAGGATCGACCTCCGCCAGCCGCGCTTCAGTCCACGCTTCCTCCAGCACCACCAGAGCGGCCTGCCCCGAGAGCGACGCCGCGCGCACGGTCTGCCTGGCGACGCTGGCGGGAAAGCGGATCTCGCCGATCTCCGCGCCGAGGTACGCCGAGTCACGCTGGCGCCCGGGACGCTGCATCACGCCATACGCCGTGTCACCGGCGAACAACGCATCGGCAAACGCTTCTTTCCCCTGGCCAATGGAGGCGATGACCCCCATCCCGGAGACGACCAGTTCAGGCAGCATGGAGTTTCGTAACGAAGAGGTCCGCCAGCTCACCGATGTTCTTCGGTCCGAACAGCTCGACGCGCGGCACCGAGAGTCCGAGTGACTCCTGCACCATCATGGCGATCTCGGCGCGATCGATGGAGTTCGCCCCCAGATCGACGAGGCGATCCGACGGGACGAACTCGTGCGCGTCGAGGCCGGGCAGGATTTCGCGCGTATGCCGCGCGATGAGATTGAGGATATCGATATGCGTCATGACACACCCTCTCGTCAGGCGACGGTGACGGCGGCGGGAGAGGCCTCACGCAGGCGCCGGTCCTCGACCATCTTGCCGTCGAAGAGCGAGATCTGGCGCTCCGCGCGCTCGGCGAACCGGGGGTCGTGCGTGACCATCACGATCGTGCTCCCCTGCTCGTGCAGTGCCGCGAGGAGATCCATGATGAGCTGGGCGTTCTTCGAATCGAGGTTGCCCGTCGGCTCGTCGGCCAGCAGCACCTTCGGCCGGCCGACCAGCGCACGGGCGATGGCGATGCGCTGCTGCTGACCGCCGGAGAGCTGCGCCGGGAAGTGGTTCTGACGCTCGAGCATGTTCACCTTCTCGAGAGCGGCGAGCACCATCTCGCGGCGCTGCTTCTTCGGCAGCTCGCTCCGATAGGTCAGCGGCAGCTCGATGTTCTCGAAGGCCGTCATGTCCGAGATCAGGTTGAACGCCTGAAACACGAAGCCGATCTCACGGCTGCGCACGCGGGCCTGTTCCGCCGGCTTGAGACCCGTGACCTCGGCTCCGTTGAGGTAGTACTTGCCGCCGGTGGCGCTGTGCAGCAGCCCCATGACGGACAACAGCGTCGACTTGCCACACCCGGACGGGCCGCTGATCGACACATATTCACCCTGCTCGATCGTGAGCTGAATGTTGTTCAGCGCCGTCGTTTCCATTTCGGTGGTGGAGAAAATTTTGTTGATGCCCTGGAGGCTGATCAGGTGCTGGATGGTCATTGGCTGGCTCCGACTCAAACAGATTTGAAGGTCACTATTCGTAACGCAGCGCGTCGCCCGGCTCGAGAGCGACGGCGCGGCGGCTGGGGAGGTACGTGGCTGCAAAAATCACGAGGCCCATCAGAAGAACGACCCCCAGCGTTGCCGGGAGCACATAGTCGAGGATGTTCGTGTACAGCCTGCTGATCGGAGCCATCAGCATCGTCCCGAGGGCGACGCCGATGATCGCTACACTGAGATAGAGCGCCCCCTGCCGCTGGAACATCGACGTGGCCCGCCAGGAGGTCGCGCCGAGCGCGCGGCGGATGCCCACTTCCTGCGTCCGTTGCGCCACCGAGCGGCTGATGAGACCGAACAGGCCGGACGCCGTCACGAGCGCGGTGATGAGCGCGATGACCATGACGATCGGCATCAGGGACTTGAGGTTGAACCGCATCGCCTCGAGGTAATTGTCGAGCGTCTGCAGGTTCCGCAACGGCAGGTCGCGGTCGACGGCGAACGCCGCCGCGCGCAGCGTCACGCGGGTGTTGGCGGTGATCGCCGGCAGCTTCGCCAGCATGTGGAACTCGGAGGGAACCGCCTGAAGCAGCGGCCGGTAGAGCGCGCCGATGTCTTCCTTGTTGTACGGACGGCCGCCAGTCACGGAGGAGACGACGCCGACGATCGTGAGCCAGGTCCCGTTATCCGTCGGGTTCAACTGCACGCGCTTGCCGATTACGTTCTCGTTTGGCCAGTAGCGGGACGCCAGTTCCTCATCGACGATCGCGACATTGAGCGAGCCGCTGGTGTCGTTGCTGTTGAAGAGCCGGCCGTCGCGCAGCCGCACGCCGAGCATGTCGAAGTAGTTCTCGGAGACGGCGGTGAACGGCAGCGTCAACGTTCCTTTGCGGTCGCCTCCCTGACGGCTCTCGATCGCAGCCGTGACTCTGCCGGGGGTACTCGGCTGGTCAGAGGCGTACGCGATGTCGGCGCCCGGGATCTTCGCCGCCACCGCGGCCGTCAGGTCTTCCCAGTAACGGAGGCGACGGGCCGGCTCGGCATAACGCTCGTCGAAGACTGTCGCCGAGGTCGGCATCATGATGCTGGCGGACTGGAGGCGCGTCGGCTTGCTCGTTTCTTTGTTGAGCGCCATCACCATGCTTCCGCAGACCACCAGCACGAGCGAGGAGATCACCACCTGTAAGCCGACGAGGATGCCCGCGCCCTTGCCTCTGCCGCGGACCGACACGCCTTTGCCGCTGCCGGCGAGCACCACTGCCGGATCCTGCTTGGCGATGCGCCAGGCCGGAATCAGTGTGCTGAGCAGCCAGATCGCCACGGCCGCGGCTACCGCGACGACGATGTCGACGTTCCGCAGGACCGGCAGACCGTTGATCCGGCCGAACGCGAGGATCCGGTTCAGATACTCGCCCCATCCTTCGGTCCAGCGGATTCCCATCATCGCCAGCACATAGCCGGCCGCGAGGCCGATCAGCACGAACGCCGCCGTCTCGCGCAGGCATTGCCGCATCAGGCGCGAGCGCGATGCGCCGAGCGCCGTACGCAGGGCGAGCTCGCGGCTGCGCTCCAGCAGGCGCGCCAGGAACACGAGACTGATGTTCAGACCGCCGAGCAGGAACACGGCGACGGACATCAGGATCAGCACCGCCACCACGGGCGTCGCTTCATGGAAGTACATCCGGTTCGCCGGAATGAGCACCGGATGGCGTTTGATGTTGAAGAGGTCGGGGTAATTGGCGTTGACCGCGGCGACGGCGGTCTTCATCTCATTGCGGACCGCGTCGAGGTTCTGCTTCGGGCCGAGCGCGACGAGCGGATTCAGGCGCAGCTTCGAATCGCCGGGACGTGCCAGCACCGGCAGGCGCAGCGGCATCCAGAGCTCGAAGTCCATCAGGACGAAGACCTCTTTCGGCATCACCCCGACGATCTGCACCGGCGCCGCGTCGATGCGCGTGGTCTTGCCGATGATGCCGGCATCCGCCGCGAAGTAGTTGTGCCACGTGTCGTAACTGAGGATCGCCACCGCCGGCGCCCCCGGCTGCGCGTCGGCCGGCTGGAACGTTCGTCCCATGAGCGGCACCACCTGCGAGAGGAGTCGCGGGCTGATCGTCGCCGTGCGGAGGCTCGTACTCGCCTGTCCTTCGCTCAGCACGGCCGCACCGTTCACGAATGCGCCAACGTAATCGATCGAGCGATTCTGCTTCAGGAGCTCCTGGTAGGTGTAGGCATCCACGCTGCCGGGCCGCGGCCTCGCCGCGCCGTCGGCCGCGAGCTGCACGCTGTACCAGTTCTCGGAATTCGGGAGCCCGAGCGGCTTCAGCAACTGCGGATACGCCACTGAGGACCACGTCCAGAGCGCAAGCCCAACGCTGAGGGCGACGACGCTTGCACAAAGCAGCGTATAGCCCCACGACTTGCGCAGCAGGCGCCATGCGTATTTCAAATCGAGCCAGGAACTCATGATCAGAACCTCGTGTGCCGGAATGTGTTAATCGATCGACGGAGGCCGCCAGACGCTACGCCATGCGCAAAGCGGCCCGCAGGCGTTACTGCTGGTACTTGTCCCACAACTTGAGCGTGTTCTTGTGCGTGGGATTGTCCCACTGAAAATCGTCCAGTTCTTCATCGAGCCGGATCGAGTTCATCAGTTCATCGGGGAAGAGCTGCCTTGCTTTTCTCGTGAGGTAGAACGTCTTCGACTGGGCGGAGACGGTCGGGAGGTTCAGCTTGATCCCGATGCTGTACGGCTCGAGCTGACCGTAGTGGTGCACCACGTGCTGGCCGATCTCCATCGCCCTCTTCGGCATCTTCGGGTAAATGCCGGGGATGTACTGATGGAGGTCGATGTCCTGCTTGATCTCGTACGTGTAGACCAGGAACGGGATGAGCGGGTTGTAGAAGGGGATCGGGAACGCGAGCGTGCCGCGGAAAAAGCCCTCGAGGAAGCCATTGCCGGCTACGCCGATCAGTCCGCAGGGGATGGCATCGTGGTGCGTCCCGTGGAGATAGACGAACTCGAGCTCGGAGTTGTGCCCCAGCCAGTGGTCCCGGTAGAACCACTCGTTCGTCGCCTTCAGCCACTTCAGGTGCACATAGATGTTGATGAAGCAGACTACCGGCATGAAGATCACGGAGAAGCGCGCATGCGTCATCACCAGATACCAGGGGGTGATGAGGATGATGTGCGTCAGGAGCCCGGTCGTGTACGCGTGGAGGATCTCGAACGTGATGTTCGTCTTCGCGTTGATGACACGCTTCCAGGGCGTCTGCATCAGCGCCTCGCGGGCCAGCTCCCTCTTGGCCAGATGATCGACCAGGATGGCCGTCCTGTAGCCGGTGATGATCAGCAGGTGCGCGTAGAAGAGCACCAGGCCGATCGTCCGCATCAGCTCGACGTGATGCGGCAGATCCGGCGTCACGGCGATGAGGACGTTTTCCACCAGCAGCACGCCGATCGCGATCAGGTACAGCATCGGCAGGTTCTGAATCTTGTAGACGAACAGGAAAAATACGTCCTGCGGCTTTCTAAGGATCAGCGGGACTTTCCACTCGATCCCATGCCGCATCACGAACATTGCGACCGTAAAGGCGCAGAGCGCGAGCCCCACGTAGGTCATCGGATGACGAACGCCATAGGAGAAGACGAGAACCACAGCCGTCAGGAGGATCATCAATGTGTAATCGGTGAAGTCTCTCCCGTAGTACGTAACCCTCGGCTTCTTGACTCCATACAGCTTATGGAACGAAGCCGGATCGTGTTTGGTCATGACATTCTCCACGTCACCGGGTTGGAAGCAGGCTCAGTGCGCGGCGGCGAGGGTGGTCGTCGCCGCATAAGGATCGATGAGGATTTTCGCGTGGGCTTCGGGATCGCCGAGGGCGGTGAAGGCGCTCGAGACACCGTTGAGTCCGACCGTGGCGGTGATCATCGGGCGAGGATCGACCTTCCCGTTGGCGAGCATGTGCAGCGTGTCGCGGAACTCGAGTGGCGTGTAGGCGCCGACGAACTGGAGGTCGAGCTCCTTGCGGATAGCCATCGCAGGCATGAACTGATCGGCGCTCATGCAGAGGCCGACCACCACGATGCGCGAGAACAACGGAGCGCCTTCGACCACGCTCTGAAGCACGCCCGGCGCACCGACGCACTCGAAGATCACGGCCGGCTTGGGCGCCGCACCGACCGCTTCCGCGAGACGCCAGGCGTGCCACCAGCCCACCGGGAGACGCCCGAGCTTTTCGAGTGCACCGACCGCCAGATTCAGCGCGGCCGGCACGTCCATCAGTTGGCTCTTTCGCTTGACAGCCGTGAACGGAGAAGCCTGCGCCGGATCGACGACGACATCGGCTCCACAGGCAGTCGCGAGCGCGCGCCGGCCGGGCGAATAGTCGCTGGCCACGACCGTCTCCACTCCTTTGGCCTTGAGCATCAGAATGACGCCGAGACCAATCGGACCGCAGCCGATGACGATCGCCAGCGTCTTTTTCGTGACTTTGCCGAGACGCACCGCGTGCCACGAAACCGTCAGCGGCTCGGTGAGCGCGGCGAGCTCCGGCGCCAGCCCGTTCGGCACCGGCATCATCAGCGCCTCGGAGACGAGCATCTGCTCCGCATACGCGCCCGGAGCATGCGTGGAGTAGCCGACTGTATCGACCCCGCCAGTCCCGCGAAGGAGCGGCAGCGCGACGACCTGAGTGCCCGCGGGGGTGCCGCGGCGGCAACCGGCGCCATGCTCCAGCACCTCGCCCGCGAATTCATGGCCGAAGACGATCGGCTCTGTCGAACGGCCGAACCGGTGATAGCCCACGCGCGCCGCCATTGCAGCCCACGTGTCGAGCCCTTTGCGCGCGCTCAGATCGCCGCCACAGATACCGCCACGCAGCACCTTGATGCGCACCTGTCCGGGACCGGGAACCGGATCCGGCTGATCCGTGACCTCGAATTCGGAGTGTTTACAGACGACCGCCTTCACGAGCGGCACCTCGGATCGAGGTTTGCATAGGGACTTCCTGAAATGACCGGCTCAATGACTCTCATGAAATTCTCCGTGCTACGGATTGAGGGAACCGCGGGGCATGACCGCCATTACAGCGGTGGGCCGGGTACTGTAGGGAAGACACTGTAGGGCTGGTGTGTAAACAAACCTCCGGCCTTCTCAGGCAGCCCAGCCGCCGTAGTGGGAGGTTGCTGTACGCCTTAGGGAGCGCTACTTAAGAAGAATGCGCTCCTTGTCCTGCCATTCGCCGATTTCGGAGGTGATGATCCGGTCACCGGCGGCGAGGCCTTCGAGCACCTGCAGGTAATTGAGCGAGACCTTTCCGGCTTTGATCATCACTCGTGTGGCGTACTGACCCGCGGGGTCGAGCTTATAAACGGAGATTGCTGCGTCGTTCTTTACATAGGAAGGCTTGCCCACGTAGAGCGTATCGGGCAGGCGCGTGGTGTAGATCGTCCCTTCGACCGGCAGTTGCGGCCTGGCGCCGGCCGGGAGCGTGCCTTCGAGGCCGACGTCGACGACGACGGTGCCGTCGGTGACGCCGGGATCGACGCGGGTGACGGTGCCGTTCACGATGCCGTTACGGGTATCGATCGCGACCTTCTGCCCTGCCTGCACCTGCGTCGCCTCGCGCGCCGGCACCTTCAGCTCGGCGTAGAGTTGATCCTGCTGTGCGATGCGGCCTATCGGACTGCCGGGCTGCAGTTGCTGGCCGACTTCCACGTTGATGGCCTGCACGATGCCGCTGATGCCGGCCACCACCTGCAGATCGGCGGCCTGCGTGCGGGCGCGGTCGAGAGCGCGTGCGAGCTGAGTCACGCGCGATTTCTTCACCACCAGTTGCACCTGGATGTTGTCGCGCACCTTCTGCAGGCGGCTCGCCTCGATGTCGTAGGTCTTTCTGAGCTGCGCCAGGTCGAGCTGCGAGCGCTTCAGCTCGATCCCCGAGAGGATGCCGGCGCGGGCCAGAGCTTCATCGGCTTCCGCTTTCGCGAGCGCTTTCTCCGTGTTGAACTGCACCTGCGTGAGCACGACCTGCTGGTTCAGCATGTTCGTCTGCAGCTCGGCTTCGGCGGCCTGCAGCTCCGCCACGGCCCCTTCCCATGCGGACTGTGCTTCTTCCGCACTGGCGGTGAGCTGCGGGTTCGCGAGCTCCACCAGGACCTGCCCCACCTGCACGACCGCACCAGGCTTGATGTCCGCCCGTGCGACGCGGCCCGGGACCTGCGCCGCGAGCTGCTCGATGTGATTGGAGAGCAACTGGCCGTTGGCGCCGACCTTGATCTCCATCGTTCCCTGCTGCACGGTCTCGATGCTCAGTGTCGTGCGATCGACCCGCTGTGTGCTGAAGTCGATGTTCGCCAGCGTCACGCCGCCGCCGATCAGTCCAATGGCGATGCCCGAGATGACCACTACACGCTTGATCAGAGGTGCTTTCGATTTTTCAATTACACGATCCATGGGAACCCCATCGGAACCTACCGTTTGCGGCGACCGGCAATAAGTGACAATAACATCGCGTTCGATGCTCGTGACGCGTAAGAAAAAGATGGCTTTTTCGACGTTGCGGGGATGCATGGCAGAGCGGCGCGGCGCTGGATTTTCGCTCTTCGTCGAGACGATGCTTCGCCCCGTCGGTTACATAACCGCCAAAGGAACGCAGACCGGGGGCAGAGACCAACCGTTTGAGGGCCGTTTGGACGAAAAGAGACTTTTTTTGAGTTTCAGGAATACTAGCGATTTTCGGAAGGCACTGTCAATACGGAATGCCTCCTGTTTCGCCTTCGCCACGGAAATGTTTTTCCGTCTTGCGGGCACTGCGGTATGACACCCATGCGTGTCCGTTGAGCTGACGTCCTGTTCGTCGTGACGGCCCTCCAGAAGCGGCGTTCAAAACGGGACGCGGGATCTGGAAGATTTGCGTGTGGTGCAAACCGCGTCATGCGCCGTCCCTCCTCGACTCGTTCGGTCATCATCTGGATGACAACAGCATGCGCTCGTTGTACGTACACGGATGTGAACCTCCTGCAAAGCCGCTGTTCCGGCGTCACGTCGCGGCAGCCCTTCAAACCGGAGCTCCGCCCGTGCGCTCGCGTCGAAGCGTCCGGTCAGCACCTGCCGCATCGTCAAACTCGTTTTAACTGGACGTATCTATGTTTTGTACGGATGGGCGGCGCGAAAGGTGGCGGCAATCAGTTACGTTTGTGTATCCGATCGCCCGCGCCTGCACGCGCAGTGCGTGCGACGTCAGCCCGATGTTCCGTGAACGCCCGCTTCCCGCGCGCGCAACCGCTTCGACGCGCAGCCGCGATCGGTCAGCATTGGAATATGAGGGTGAATCGGACATACTAGCGTCACGATGCCGATCCTGCCGAAAGAGAGCGACATCTTCCCCGACAATCTATTCGATCTGCCGACCGGGGAAGCGCCCTGGGAGATCGCGCATCTCCGCAGCCGCCAGGAGAAGTTCGTGGCCCGGTTGCTCCTCGACGGGCAGAAGCCGTTCTACCTCCCCCAGATCGAGCAGAAGAAGAAGCAGGCCGGACGGACGTTCGTTTCCCATCTGCCGCTCTTCCCCGGCTACATCTTTCTACGTCGCGTAGACGGACTGCGCGAAACTCTCTGGCGCACCAGCGCCGTGGCGAACATGCTCGAGGTTCCGGACCAGGCGCAGCTCACCGCCGAGCTGCTGCAGATCCGTCACCTTCAGACCAGCGGCGCGGTGCTCACGCCCGTCGCCGAGCTCGTTCCCGGCGATTCCGTGCGCATCACGGAAGGCGCCTTCGACGGCTACACCGGCGTGGTGCTCGAGGAGCGCGGCGCGCTGCGGCTGATCGTTTCGGTCTCCACGCTGCAGAAGGCCGTCGCCGTGGAGTTCCCCCGCGAGGTACTGGCCCGCATGAAGGCCAGCGCCGCCGCACGCGATCCGCGTCGCTAGCAACGTAATGGCACTCAAAAAGGCCATCCGAAAGAGGCTCCGTGGCAGCACCCCTCACGGCGTCGAGCTGAAGCGGATCGGGCCGCAGAGGGGACAGAGGCTGCGCTCGATCACTCCCGGCGCGTTCGCCGGATCATCCCCGCGCAGAGGGCCGTGGTAGGGCGCGGCGGCGGGGAGGTTGCCGGCTTCGGTTTCCCAGCCGAGCGCGCAGTTGCCGCCGCCGACCGCAGCGATCGCAGCAGGGAACGGATCGGGCTGCCCCCCCTGCCAGGCATCGACGGACGTATTCATGCGTACCGTCCAGCCGCGGGCGGCGTACTCCAGCACCGCGCTCGGATGCGCGTGGCCGTAGGGGCCGGGCAGCGCCCGGTAGGGGTGGGTGAAGGCGGCACTATGGACGCCATACGAGTAGACGATGTTGCCGGAGCGGGGACGCCGCAGTACGGACGCGGCATGAGCGGCGCTGATCGCGGCGACGCCGATCCCGAGAGCCCCGCCGTTCGCCAGGCGTAGATTGGCTTCGACGGCTGCGCGCACGGTGGCGGACGGAATAGCGTAGTAGGCGCCGTTTGCCACGCCGGGCCAGATGTCCGGCACCGCTGGCAGCGCCCAGCCGAATGCCCCGGCCACATTCGCCGCCGCCGCACGGGAAGCGATGGCGATGGTGTCGGGCATCGCCGCCGCACCGGCGCCGGCACCGGCGGCGGCGACCGCGCCGTCGATGGCGGCGACGACCGCGGCGATCTCCGCGGGATTCGGATGGCCGAT
>DASWMP010000302.1:0-6726 GCA_036399695.1 Thermoanaerobaculia bacterium
CAGTTGGGCAGTAGGCAGTTGGCGGTTGGCAGTGGATGAACCCGAGCGTCCGCTTCGTCCACTGCCGACTGCCAACTGCCTACCGCCAACTCGTCAGACGCTGATCAAGCCGTTGCGGATGCCGTAGCGGTACAGCCCGAGGTTGTCTTCCACGCCGATCTTCCGCATGAGGCGGGCGCGGTGCGTGGTGACGGTCTTGACGCTGATGTCGAGGCGGGCGGCGATCTCTTTGAGACGCTGTCCCGAGAGAATCATCGTCATGACTTCGCGCTCGCGGCGCGACAACTTGTCGTGCTTGGCCTCGCCGGCAAACGGAGCAAACGTCTCGATGATGCTGAGGGCATCCTGTTTGCGGCGGTCGAATTCGTCGATCGAGAGACTGGGCTGCAGATCCTGAATGACATCACGGAGCCTGGTAATCACTTCCACGGTTTGTACCCTCCCTGTGTAAGTGAAAATGTACGCCTCGGAGGTTAACAGGCGGTTACGTGGGCGATTCCTGACGCTACACTCCGTTAGTGGCTGAGCCGCACGAGCTTCCTCTCTGGGTCCGCACGTACCTCCGCGCCTATCGCTGGCGCACCATCGATCCCGTCCCCTGGAGCCCCCTGCGCAAGCCTCTGCACGAGGCGAAAGTGGCCCTCGTCTCCACCGCCGGGATGGTCCTGCCGGGCCAGCAGCCCTTCGACGACGACGTCAAAGGAGGCGACTGGTCGTACCGGGAGATCGCCGCGGACTCCGACCCGAAGACGCTGATCGAGACGCATCGCAGCAAGTCGTTCGACCATGCCGGCATCCAGGCCGACCCGAACCTCGGCTTTCCGATCGACCGTTTACGCGAGTTGCAGCGGGCCGGGATGGTCGGGCCGGTCAACCATCGCCACTTCTCCTTCATGGGCTCGATCACGGCTCCCGGCCGGCTGATGAAGGAGAGCGCGCCGCAGGTCGCGGAGCAGCTCGTTCGCGACGGCGTCGACGCGGTGCTGCTCGTCCCCGTGTGACCGATGTGCAATCAGGCCGTGAGCCTGATTTCGGCCGAGATCGAGCGACGAGGCATCTCCACGGTGTGCATCGTTTTGCTGCGCGAGGTGGCAATTGCGGTGAAGCCGCCGCGTGCGTTGTCGGTGCCGTTTCCGCACGGGTTTCCGCTGGGGGCTCCGCACGACGCCGAGCAGCAGCGGCAAGTCATGGCCGCCGCGCTGAACCTGCTGAACCGCGAAGGGCCGGGCCCGCTCCTCGAGGATTACCGCCTCACATCGCGTTAGCGACGAGGCGGGCGAACTCCAGCGCGTGCCGCTGATGCTCGGGCGTGTAAAAGTCCGGTTCGGCCTTGTCGAGGGCGAGCATGCCCCGCAGGTCGTCTCCTTTGATCAGCGGGACGCCCAGCCAGGAGCGGATGTTGACGCCCACGTGCAGGCCGCGGCGGAAGGCGCGGTACTGCTCCGTATCGCCCACGACGACCGGGCGGCGGCGGTAGATCACCTCGCCGTTCGGGATCTCGATGTTGTTGACCTCGAAACTTTCGCCGAGGATCACGTCCAGGTCGGCGAAGCCGACGCCGCCAATGATCACGAGGCGCGTGCCGCGCAACTGCTGCACCGAGCAACTGTCGTACGGCACGACATGCCGCATCTCCCGCAGGACGAGCTGGATGGCCACGGGCGTCGTGTCTGGAAGCGGCAGTCCTCCGCCATGCTCGGCCGCACGGGCGAGCGTCGAGATCTGCTGCTCGAGAACGGTAAGCCGCTCCCGCACCAGCGGCGGAACGGATTCATTGGTCATCACGGGACGGGCGGATTGTAGCAGCGTGGCCGGTGGTCAGTGGTCGACCGTCAGTTTTACTTCTGGTGCTTCGGACAGAAGTAGGTCGTTCGTCCGAACACGACCGCCCTCCGGATCGTGCCGCCGCACATGGGGCAGCGGTCGCCGGCCTCGCGGTGGTGGTACAGGGAGTCCGGCGGGTGGTCGGCACCCCGCTCGTGGCGGGCGATGACGTCGCGCAGCATCTTGCGCATGGTCGTGAACATCTCCCGCAGGCGCTCTTCGGCGATGCGGTCGACGGCACGCTTCGGGTGGATGGAGGTCTTGTAGAGCAGCTCGTCGACGTACAGATTGCCGAGACCGGCCACCAGTTCCTGCGACATGAGCTGCGACTTGATGGCCCCTCGGCGGGGCTGCAGCAGGCGGACGAAATCGTCCGCGCGGAACCGCCGGTCGAGCGGATCGTGCCCGAGCCGCTTCTCCGCGATGAAGGCATCCGGATCGTCGACCAGATCGACGACGCCGAACAGCCGCATGTCGTCGTACGCGAGGTGCGCCCCGTTCGCAAAGTCGAACACGACCCGCGCAAACCGTGGCCCCGCCTCGTCCCGGTAATAAAGGAGGTCCCCGGTCATCCCGAAGTGCAGATGCAGCCAGACGCCCTCCGCCTCGGCAAAGAGATGCTTCCCATGCCGCCGCACGGCCGTGAACCGCTTCCCCTTCAGCTTCCGGGCAAACGTCTCCGGCCGCACCTCCCCGAGGATGCGCGCATCACGAACCTCCACCCGCCGGATGGGCTGCTCCAGCGCGTGCCGCGCAAAGTAGCGCGTGTAAGTCTCGACTTCGGGGAGCTCGGGCATGGGCGGGCGGGCGGGCTACCTCTTCTCCCTCGCAATCCAGTCGTCGATCCTTTCCTCCAGCGTTTGCAGCGGGAGGGCGCCGGCGCCGAGGACTTCGTCGTGGAACTCGCGGATGTCGAACCTGGTGCCGAGCTCGCGGCTGGCGCGTTCGCGGAGCTCGAGGATCTTGAGCTGGCCGATCTTGTAGCCGAGGGCCTGGCCGGGCCAGGAGATGTAGCGGTCGGTTTCGCTCTGGATGTCCACTTCGTCGGCGGCGGAGTGCTCGCGGAAGTAGGTCACGACCTGTTCGCGGGTCCAGCGCTTCGAGTGCAGGCCGGTATCGACCACGAGGCGGATCGCGCGGAGCATCTCGTCCTGCAGGCGGCCGTAATCGCTGTAGGGGTCCTGATAGAAGCCGACCTCCTTGCCGAGGCGTTCCGAGTAGAGCGCCCAGCCTTCGACGAACGCCGTGTAGCCGCCTTGGCGGCGGTACTGCGGCAGCGACGTCAGCTCCTGGGCGATCGAGAGCTGCATGTGGTGCCCGGGGACGCCTTCGTGGTAGGCGGTCGACTCGTACGTGATGGTCTTGCGCGACGGGGCGTCGTACGTATTGACGTTCACGCGGCCGGGACGGGAGCCGTCCGGGGCGCCGGTGTTGTAGTCGGCGCCGGCGGCGGTCTGCTCGCGGAACGCCGGGATGGCCACCACCTCCAGCTTCGCCTTCGGCAGGCGGTTGAACAGCTCCGGCAGGCGGGCATACATCTGATTGATGTAGAGGGTGTAGAGGTCGACGATGTGCTGCGGTGACTTCGACTTCAGCTCCGGCTTCTCTTCGATGGCGGCGTTGAAGGTCTTGAGATCCGAGTAGCCGAGCTTCCTGGCGATCGTCAGCATCTCGGTCTCGATGCGCGCCACCTCGTCGAGGCCGATCTGGTGGATCTCGGCTGGCGTGAGGTTCGTGGTGGTCGAGCGTTTCGCCCGGACGGCGTAGCGCTCCGCGCCGTCCGGCAGGGCCCAGATGCCCACGTCGGTGCGCCCTTTCGGGGCGTATTCATCGCGGACGAACGTCGCGAACCTGGCGTAGCTCGGGAGGATGGAGCTGTTGATGGCATCGAGGAACGCGGTGCGGATGCGCGTCCGTTCCCCCTCCGGCACGCTCTCCGGGAACTTCTGCAGCGGGAGGGCGAACGGCGTTTTCTCGGCCTGTTGCCGGGCGATGCCGTCCGCCTGCTCGGCGACCTTCTCGAGCAGGAACTTCGGCGGCATCAGCCGGGCGGCCATGCCGGTGCGCATGTTGGCGATGGTGTCGTCCATCATCTTCGGGAACTGGCGCAGGCGGGCGATGTAGTCGTCGTAGTCCTTGGCGGTGGTGAAGGAGAGGAGCGACGCGAGCTGCGGCGTATTGAGGTGGATGCCGCTCCGCTGCGTGACCGGCATCGTCCAGCTACGGAACTTCGCGTCCTCGAGCTCCTCGCGTAGGTTGCGGATCATCAGGTCGCGGTTGAGCTTTTCCTGCTCGGAGAAGGCGACGGTGGAGATGGCCTCGAAGCGCCGCAGGAACTTCCGCGAGTCTTCCAGCTCCCGCCGGATCGCCGCTGCCGAGACGTCGCTGACCCGCTCGTTGTATCGCTTGTCGCCCAGCATCGAGGCGAATTCGGGCGCCTGCCGGAGCGTGTACTCCCACTGCTCTTCGAGCAGGTCGTCGAGCGCAACGCGCCGTTTGTCCAGATCGGCCGCCGACAGCTCGGCCGCCATGAGGGCGGGGGTGGTGGTGAGAAGCAGGAGGAGGAGGGCGACGAGGGCGCGGTGACGCTTCATGGGGAGAGTGTAATGGGAGTGGGGCGGCTGGCGGTTGGGCGGTGAGAGAACGAAAAGCGAAATGTTGAATGTTGAATTGAAAGGCCGTGGCCGCCGGGCTTCATTCAACATTCACCATTCAACATTCGACATTCGCCTCTCTCCCCCGCCTCACCGGCCACCGGCCACATCCCCGCCGTTACACCACCCGCAAACTGCCCAACCCCTGATACACTCCTCCGCTCATGACCACGGCGCGCAACGCCGCACAGAACCCGCAGTATCGGGCGCTCATCGTCGAAGATGATCCGGCCATCCGGCGTCTCGTCGAGAAGTTGCTCGCGCGGCACGGCGTGGACATCGACACTGCCTCGGACGGCCGGCTGGCGGTGGAGAAGCTGGAGCATGGCGAATACTCGGTCCTGGTCCTCGACCTCATGGTTCCGGAGGTCAATGGCTTCGAAGTGATCGAATTCCTCAAGCTGCACCGGCGGCAGATCCCGGTGGCGGTTGTGTCAGCAGTTTCTCAACAAGCCCTGACACAGCTCGACCTGGACGTCGTGAAGCTCGTCATCTCGAAACCGTTCGATGTCGACGAGTTTACGAAAGCCATCCTCGCCCTCTGCGCCGAGCACAACTGAGGAGGGCCAAGCGCAAGGCGCTGGATCCCGTCCGTGAGAGGGTTCGATCGGTTGCCGATGTGGGACAGACACTCTTGTCTGTCCCGTGCACCCGAACGGCCGCTTGTCTGGAGGAATGGACCTCGAGGGTGGGCCGGACAGACAGGAGTGTCTGTCCCACATGAGGCAAACCTCTAAGTCAACGGCCGCGAACGCCATCTGTAAACGCAGTACGTCTTCACGACTCAAAAGGCTACCTCGGCCTCCCCATTCGTCAAAAGTAGTCGCGTCCCTGCAACCGTATGGTTACGCCGGGACTCGATACGCGCCGCGCGTGCAATGATTCGCGCCGGAGGAAATCCCGTAATGCGTAAGACTCTCCTGGTTGTCGTACTGATGCTCTGTGTCACCGCCGCGTTCGCTCAGGAAGCGAAGAAGCCGCTCAGCCCCCCGGCCAAAGCGGAAGCAAAGATCGGCGGGAAGAATGTGACGATCGATTACAGCGCGCCGTCGAAGCGCGAGCGCGTGATCATGGGCGAGCTCGTCCCTTACGGCAAGGTCTGGCGCACCGGCGCCAACGCGGCCACGAAGCTGACGACCGAAACGGATCTGATGATCGGCGACCTGCACGTCCCCGCCGGCACCTACTCGCTCTTCACGATCCCCGGTGAGAAGGAGTGGACGCTCATCGTCAACAAGCAGACCGGCATGCCTCCCTCCGAGTACGACGAGAAGCAGGACCTCGGCCGCGTGAAGATGAGCGTCTCAAACGTGAAGAACACCGTCGAGACGTTCGACATCGCCCTCAGGAACAACAAGCTCACTCTGACGTGGGAGAACACGGCCGCCAGCGTCCCGGTGACGGCGCACTGATGAAAAGGCTGCTGCTCGCGCTGCTCCTCGCTGCCCAGGCCACGTCCGCGCCCGGTCAGGAGCAGATGGGGTTCGAGGAGTACGACCCCAAGTCGACGCTCGTGGTGCCGGAGCATCCGCGCACCCGGGCGAAGTTCCCGTTCATCGACGTGCACAACCATCAGCGCGGCGCCATGTCACCGGCCGACGTGCAGAAGCTCGTGGCCGACATGGACCGCATCAACATGGCGGTGATGGTGAACCTGAGCAGCGGCAGCGGCAGTGCGCTCGCGCAGATGCAGGCGACGCTGAAGGGTCCGTACCCGAAGCGCTTCGTCACGTTCGCGAACGTCGACCTGCGCGGCATCGACGAGCCGGGGTTCGGCGAGCGGGCGGCGAAGCAGCTCGAAGAGGACGTGAAGAACGGCGCCCAGGGGCTCAAGATCTTCAAGAACCTCGGCATGTTCCTCACCGACAAGTCAGGGGCGCGCGTGCACACCGACGATCCCCGGCTCGACCCGCTCTGGCGCAAGGCGGGCGAGCTCGGGATCCCGGTACTGATCCACACCGGCGAGCCGTCCCCCTTCTGGCTGCCTGTCGACAAGCACAACGAGCGGTGGCTGGAGTTGCAGCAGTTCCCCGACCGCCGCCGCGGCGATCCGAAGTTCGCCTCGTTCGAAGAGACGATGCGCGAGCAGCACAATCTCTTCCGCAAGCACCCGAAGACGAAGTTCATCAACGCGCACCTCGGCTGGCTCGGCAACGACCTCGCCCGCCTGGGCAAACTGCTGGACGAGCTGCCGAACGTCTACACGGAGATCGGCGCCGTGCTGCACGAGCTCGGACGCCAGCCCCGC
>DASWMP010000303.1:0-13702 GCA_036399695.1 Thermoanaerobaculia bacterium
AGTTGGCGGTTGGCAGTGGGCGGTTGGCAGTGGGGCCCCGCCCACCGGCGAAAGGTCCTGCTACTGCCAACCGCCAACTGCCAACCGCCAACTACTTCTTGCCACCCCTCCTCCGAAGAAACTGTTCCGTCACACGTACGTAACTGACGAAAGACGCTTTTCTTCGTTCAATCGTAAGCACACATTCGCTTCGAGGAGGTTGTATGGCCGACCATCCGGGTATTTCCCGGCGTATGTTCGTTGGGGCTGGCACCGCGGCACTGGCCACGGTTGCGATGACGGATCTCTTTACCTTGCCGCTGTTTGCCAAACCAGGAGCCACTGAAGGGATCGGCTATTTCGGACGCTTCGGCGTGACCGATAAGCTGATCCGGAACACGCTGGCCTCCGCTCTTTCCAAGGGCGGCGAGTACGCGGACGTCTTTTTTCAGCACCGCGTGTCGAACAGCCTGGCGCTGGAAGACGGCGCCGTGAACCGCGCCTTCGCGAACGTCGCCCTCGGCGTCGGCGTCCGCGTGGTCCGTGGCGACCAGACGGGCTACGGGTTCACCGAGGACCTGACGGATGAAGGGCTGATGCGGGCGGCGCTCACGGCCGCGGCCATCGCCGAGGGTCCGGCCAGGAACGGCCCGACGAAGTTCAAGGTGAAGGAATCGAAGCCGAACCGCTATCCCGTGAAGACGAAGTGGGAAGACGTCCGGCCGCAGCAGAAGCTGACGATCCTCAATGCGCTCAACGAGCAGACCTTCAAGGCCGACGCGCGCGTGAAGAAGGTCAACCTCGGCTTCACCGACCAGGGCAGCGTCATCCTCATCGCCGACTCGAACGGCCGCATCGTCGAGGACGTGCAGCCGATGACGAGCATGTATCTCTCGGTCGTCGCCGAAGACGGCGGCAAGCGTGAGAACAACAGCGTCAACCTCGCGGCCCGCGCGGACCTCGGCTACTACACGAAGGACCGCCTCGACGGCATGGTCAAGCGCGCCATCGACAAGACGATGATCCTCTTCGACGCCGTCCAGCCGCCCGCCGGCGAGATGCCGGTGGTCCTCGGGCCCGGCTCGTCCGGCATCCTCCTGCACGAGGCCATCGGCCACGGCATGGAAGCGGACTTCAACCGCAAGAACGTCTCGATCTTCTCGGACAAGATCGGCAAGCCGGTGGCCAAGCCGTTCGTCAGCATCGTCGACGAAGGGACGCAGGAAGCAGCGCGCGGCGCGATCAACGTGGACGACGAAGGCAACGACGTCGGCCGCACGATGCTCGTCGAGAAGGGCGTCCTGACGACGTACCTGCACGACTCGATCTCCGCGAAGCACTACGGCGTGAAGCCGACCGGCAACGGCCGCCGCGACGGCTACGAGAACGCGCCGCTGCCGCGCATGCGCTCGACCTACATGCTGCCCGGCCCGCACAAGCCCGAAGAGATCATCGCCAGCGTGAAAAACGGCATCTACTGCGATCACTTCTCGAACGGCCAGGTGCAGATCGGCGCCGGCGACTTCACGTTCTACGTGAAGAACGGCTACCTCATCGAAGACGGCAAGCTCACCAAGCCGATCAAGGACGTGAACATCATCGGCAACGGCCCGAAGGTCCTGGAGCTGATCGACATGGTCGCGGACGATCTGAAGATCGACGAAGGTGGCTGGACCTGCGGCAAGGACGGCCAGTCCGTCCCGGTCTCGCAGGGCATCCCGACGGTGCGCGTCTCCGCGATCACGGTCGGCGGCCGCGCGCCGCAGAAGAAAGCGTAAGGGAGACCGCTCATGAGCAAACCAACCTCACAGGACATGCTGGCGGTCTCGCAGTCCGCCGTGGCCATGGCGAAGGCAGCAGGGGCGAAGGAAGCGTCAGCGCGGGCGTACCGCGTGCGCGACGTGTCGCTCGAATGGCGCGACGGCAAGGCCGAAAAGATCACGGAGTCGACGACGCGCGGCGTCACGGTGGCGCTGTACGTCGACGGCCGCTACGCGAGCATCTCGACGAGCGACCTGCGCCCCGACGCGCTGAAGTCGTTCATCACGGACGGCGTGGCGCTGACGAAGAACCTCGCTCCCGACCCCTTCCGCGGCCTTCCGGACCCGGAGCTGTACAAGGGGCAGGCGGACGCGAACCTGCAGCTCGAAGACCCGAAGTACCTGGCCGTCACGGCCGACAACGCCCGCAAGATGGCGAAGGAGATGGAAGAGGCGGCCCGCTCGGTGAAGGGCGCGAGCTCGATCCTCTCGGTCAGCTCGTCGTTCTCGACGAACCTGGTCGAGCAGTGGATGGTGGCGTCGAACGGCTTCACCGGCTCGACGCGCGCCACCGGCTTCTGGCCGAGCGCCTACATCAGCGTCAAGGACGCGGACGGACGCCGTCCGGAAGACGGCGCTTCCGCCGGCTCGCGCATGTACGGCGAGTTGCCGGCCGCCGCGGAGATCGGACGTCTCGCCGCCACCCGCGCCCTCTCGCGCCTCGGCTCGAAGAAGGGTGAATCGGCGGCGATGACGCTGGCCATCGACAATCGCGTGGCCGGCCGTCTGGTCAGCTACCTGAATCAGGCGCTGTCGGCGTCGTCGATCCAGCAGAAGCGCTCGTTCTTCGAAGGGAAGCTCGGCCAGCAGGTGCTGAGCGAGAAGATCTCGGTGATGGACGATCCGCACGTGCCGAAAGGCTTCGGCTCGCGCAAGTACGACATGGAAGGCATCGCCGCGAAGGCGCGCCCGATCTTCGAGAACGGCGTGCTGAAGAACTACTACGTCGACACCTACTACGGCCGCAAGCTGAAGATGGCGCCGACGAGCGGCTCGGCGTCGAACCTGTCGTGGAAGCTGGGCGACAAGAACCTCGAGCAGCTCCTCAGCGACATGAAGGACGGCGTGCTCGTCACCGGCTTCATCGGCGGCAACTCGAACAGCGGCACCGGCGATTTCTCCCTCGGCATGCTCGGCTTCCGCGTCCGCAACGGCGCCATCGCCGAACCGGTCTCGGAGATGAACATCTCCGGCAACCACCTGGAGTTCTGGAAGAAGATCGCCGCCATCGGCAATGACCCGTTCCCCTACTCCTCGCTCAGAACACCGACGCTGGTTTTCGAGAACGTGTCGGTCGCGGGGGCGTAAGCCGCAGTCTCAGGCACCCACCTGGGCGCCAATCTACCCAGCGTAGATTGGCGCCCAAAGGCGATGGAACCTATGGGGCAGATGGGACGGATGGGACCTACGAAAAGCTCATCGGCGCCGTCTAACGCATCTGTCCCATAGGGCCTATCTGTCCTATAGGTCCCATCGTTCCCTGTTGGTTTTACCCGCTAGCGCGTTTCGCAGGCTTCCACGCGCACGTCCGCAAACGCCGGCACCGCAGCATCGCGCGATGCCGCGTCGCTGAACGCGCCGAACAGCGTGGAGCCCGATCCGCTCATCGCCGCAAACGTGGCCCCGGCGTCGAGCAATCGCGCCTTCAGCTCGCGCAAACGCGGCAGCTTCGCGAACACCGGCTCCTCGAAATCGTTCACCCACGCCGCTTCCGGCCCGGCCGGCGGCGAATAACGCCGCACCATCGCGAACGCCTCGCCGGTGAGCACCCGCTCCTCGGGCAGCAGCAAGAGCAACGGCACCGGATCGCCGGACGGCACCGGCGTCAGCACCTCGCCGCGACCGGTCGCGTACGCCCGTCCGCCGGCGAGGAAGAACGGCACGTCTGACCCCAGCGTCAGCGCCAGACTCGCCAGATCGTCGCGCTGCAATCCGAACATCCCGTTCAACGCCACGAGCGTCGCCGCCGCGTCGGACGAGCCGCCCCCCAGCCCGCCGCCCGCGCGAATCCGTTTGCGCAGCTCGATGGCCACGGGCGGGGCGCCGAGCAGTTTCGCCGCGCGCAGCACGAGGTTGCGGTCGTCGACCGGGATCGACGGCTCGTCGCAGGTCAGCGACAGGCTCGCGGCGGGGGTGAACGTCAGCTCGTCGTGGAGCGAGATTTCCTGGAAGAGGGTTTCGAGCTCGTGGAAGCCGTCGGGACGCTTTCCGGTGATGCGCAGCGACCAGTTGATCTTGGCGTACGCCCGCACCCGCATCAGTCGCCGACCACTTCCAGGTGCTCGACCTCGATGCGGTCGGCGCCGCGCGTGACGACGAGCGACTTCGCCGGAAACGACGGCGGATCGAACGTGACGCTGACGTCGCCGATGCTCGCCCGCGCCAGCCCGTTCATCGTGGCCTCGGCGGTGACGCCTTCCGGCAGGTACCCGAGCATCAGCATCGACATCTGCGCCGGCGTGAGCGCCGTCCCGAAGAAGCCGAACGTGCGTGCGAGCTCCGCGGAGCTCCCCTGCCATTCGCTGTCCTCGAGCCGGTTGTCGACCTTCACGTCCTCGCCATGCGCCGTCATCGTCAGCGCCGTCGTCCCGACCGGCGTGTAGGCGATGAGCTCCATGTCGTTCCCGTTCTTCACGCCGAGCTGCGCCCGGAACGACTGCGTCTTGCCGCCGACCGTCGCCCGCACGCGCATCAGACTGCGCGCGCCCGTGAACGACGCCGTCCGCCCCCGCAGTTGCGCCATCGCATCGTCCGGCGAAGTGGCCACGAGCGGCGCAATCGCCGCCCCGGCCGGCTTCGCCGTCCTGCACGAAACTACCGACAGCACAACCAGCAGCAGAACCGCCACCCGCCGCCCGTAGTCACGGACAACGGACAACGAACAACGGACAAGGCGACTATCTGCTGCCAATCGGCTCCCGTTCCAGCGTCGCGATCTTCGTCTTCAGCTTCGCCTCATCGGACGGCTCCACGTCGAGCGCCAGCGCCTTGCGATAGAGCTCGAGGGCGCGCGTGCGGTCGCCGCGCTTGGCGTAGACGTCGCCGAGGTGCTCCTGCACGGTGGCATCGCGAGGGAGCAGGCGGGCCGCTTCGCTGAGGAGCTTCTCGGCCTGCGGCAGGTTGCCCTGCTGGAAGTACACCCAGCCGAGCGAGTCGAGGAAGGCGGCGTTCTCCGGCTCCTGCGACAGCGCCTGCTCTAGCATCTTCTGCGCGCGGTCGAGGTTGACGCCCTTCTCCGCCCACATGTAGCCGAGGTAATTGAGCGTGGCGGCGTGGTCCGGATGCTTCTCGAGGATCGCCAGGAACTGCTTCTCCGCGGCGGTGCTGTTCTCGGCCCGCTCGTACGCGGAGCCGAGCTGGAACTGCAGCTCGAGCTCTTCCGGCTTGGCCTTCAGCCCTTCCTTGATCAACGCGATGGCCGACGGCGAGTCACCGGCGAGGATGTACGCCTCGGCAGCGGCGATGGTGTTGCGCGTGCCGAGCTTCACCTGCGCCGCGGCAGCCTGCTTCGCTTTGTCGGGATCGCCGGCGCGCGTCAGCACTTCGATGTAGCGCGAGTTCAGCAGCGGATCGTTGCCGTACTTTTCGACGAGCGGCTGGAGGAGGTCCGCCGCCTCGCGATACTTCTTCTGCTTCTTGAGCGCCTCGACGGCGATGTTCACGGCCTGGGAGTTCGGCTTGTCGCGGAAGACGAAGATCGGCGTGGCCGTCTCGATGGCCGCGTCGTAGTTCCCCTGCTGGAGCTCGACGTAGGCAAGCTGCGTCCGCGCGAGCGCACTGACGTTGTCAGGAACGCTCGGCTGGCGGACGATCTTGTTGAAGGATTGCCGCGCCGCGTCCCACTTCTGCTGCCCCGCGAGGCTGAGGCCGTAGCTGAGCAGGAGATCGAGATCGTCCGGCGTCTGCTGGAGCAGTTGCGCGTAGATCTTCTCGGCCTCGGCGTGCTGGTTGAGGTCATTGAGCGATTCGGCGAGGAAGTAGAGCGAGCGCGTGTCCTTCGGATCGGCCTTCACGAGCCGGGCGAAGCTCTCGCGCGCCTTGTCGGCGCGGCCGGAGCGCAGCCAGTAGGCGGCCTGCTGGCGCTGCAGCTCCATGTTGGCCGGGTCTTCCTCGATGAGCGGCTGCAGGATGTTCGCGGCCTTCTCGAACTCGTTCGCCTCCTCGTAAAACTCGAGGAGCTGCAGGATGGCCGGGCCGAAGGTCGTGTCGAGCTGCACCGTCTTTTCGAGGTACTGCTTCGATTCGTTGCGGCGTCCGAGCTTCGTCAGGATCTGCGCGTAGTTGTAGTTGAGCGTGCGCTGATCGGGGGCGCGCTCGACGAGCGACGCCAGGACGCGCTCCGCTTCGGCGGTACGGCCGGCCGACAGGAGAAGCTGCGAGACGGCGACACCGGTCGACAGGTCGTCGGGGTAGAGCTTGAAGGCGGCCTGCAGATGGACGAGCGCCTCGTCGACCTTGGCCCGGTCGGCACCGGCACGATCGAGCAGGACGCGCCCGAGGAACCGCTGGGCGTCGTAAAAGTCGGGGTTTGCCTTCACGACCGCACGCAGCTCGGTCTCGGCGCGCTCGAGGCGGCCGGCATCGACGAGCATCATGGCGCGCTCGAACAGGAGGGTCGCGTCGTTGGGGTATTTCGCGATGACGCGATCCATGAGCTCGAGAGCCTCGGCATGGCGGCCGTCAGAGGCGGCGAGCTTGGCGAGGATGAACTCGTGGGGTTCGGAGGGGAAATCCTGGGCTGTGGCCGCTCCCGCAAACGAGAGCAATGCCGCCAGGACGAGCGAGCACATCTTCATTATTTTCATCGTAGCACTCGAAAATTGGTCAACAGCAGGCAGCTCCGACTCCATTCTTCCGTCAGCCACACCGGCACCATTACGTTTCCAGCCCAAAGCGTGCCAAGAGGGGCAGCGATCAGGGCCCTGGGCCCTGGGCCCAGTTGGGGGTTAGACGCGAGGTTCAGGGGAAAGTCTCGCAGCGAGGCCCGCCTGACCGCGGGTCTGACCCCCACCTGAGGCCCGAGCCCAAGGCCAGGGCGCCAATGGCGTTGACTTAGAGGTTTGCCTCATGTGGGACAGACACTCCTGTCTGTCCGGCCACCCCCGAGGTCCTCCAGACAAGCGGCCGTTCGGGTGCACGGGACAGACAAGAGTGTCTGTCCCACATTTAAAGTTAACGCCGTTGGAGCCCAAGGCAAGGCCAGCGCCCAGCGCCGCGGTCGACACTCGATTCGCCGGAAAATCTCTCAGCGAGGCCCCCCTCACCTAGCGTCTGACCCCCACTGAGCCCCGGGCCCCGGGCCCCGATCCCCTTTCCCCAACCCAATTGTGTTAAAACCGTGAGCTTACAGGGTGGACGCGTGAGCCTGGAGCGGATCGAGATCACACCGTTCGCGGTGATCGTCGGTGACATCGTGCAGAACCGGAGGACCGGCTCACTCTCGATCCTCAAGCCGCCTGTCCGCAAAAACCTCTACTGGTCCCAGGGCGAGCTCGTGCTCATCACTTCAGCGTCGCCGGAGGATAGCCTCGCGGAGTTCCTGGTGCGTCGGGGGATCCTCACCGCCGACCGCGCTTTCTCGATGCTGTCGAACGAGCCGGCGGACGTCGTGGCGCGGTTCCACGAGAGCGGGCTGCTCGACCTCTCGTCGCGACAGACGCTGCTGCGTGAATGGATCGCGTCGCTGTTCATCCCGTTGTTCGCGCTCGATGAGGGCACGGCGGCCTTCGAGGAAGAAGAGGCGCTGTCGCCGGAGAAACGGATCTTCGTGCAATCGACCGCAGCGCTGGTGCTCGAAGGCATCCGCTCGATCACTAACGGGCTGGTGCTGCGCCGCTCGCTGGGTGACCTGAAGCGGGAGATCGCCCCGTCGCGCACGAGCCGCTTTCATCTCGAAGCGATCCCGCTGACGGACGCGGAGCGCCGCGTGGCGACGTCCCTGGCCGATCCGCAGCCGATCGACGTCTTCCTCAAGCAGTTCGCCACCGATTCGGTCAACGCCGCGAAGGTGGTGATCGGGATGCTGACGCTCGGCATCTTCGGCATCGTCGAGTTCCGCGCCGAGGCGCCTGCGGCGGTCAACTTCGACGACATGCAGCGCGACCTCGAGCTGCTCGCGGCGATCGGCTCGAGCGACCAGCGCTCGCTGCGCGCCGTTGCTTACTCGCGGCAGATCGGGACGATGGATCACTATCAGCTCCTCGACATCCCCCGCGCCGCCACGCGCCAGCAGATCCTCGCCGCGGGCGACATGATGAAGAAAAAGTACGAGCCGGCGACCTATCCGCCGATCGTGCGCGACGCACTCACGGCCATCAACAGCCGCCTCGAGGAAGCGTTGAACGTCCTCAAGGATCAGACGCGCCGCGCCCGGTACGACAAGCTGCTGCAGGACCGCGGCGGGCACGGCGGCGCCGCCTCGATGCACCAGCGCCTGACGCAGCGCTCCATCGCCGAACAGAATTACGCCCGCGCCAAGGAGCTGACGATCGACGGCGACTACTACAGCGCCATCGTGCTGCTCAAGCAGGCCGTCGCCTTCGCCCCCGATCACGCCCAGGCCTGGTACCTGCTGGGATCGTGTCAGGAGCGCAATCCGAAGTGGCGCCGCGAAGCCGCGGAGAGCTTCCAGATGGCGCTGTCGATCGACCCGAACTTCGTCGATGGCCTGATCTCGCTGGGCGATCTGTACAAGCTGGAAGGCATGATCTCCCGCTCCCAGTCCTGCTACGAGGACGTGCTGAAAATCGCCCCCGAAAACCAGCAGGCCAAATCCCGCCTGGCCGGGCTGAAGAAGCAGCGGTGAGCCGATCGCCGGCGCCTACAGCGCGGCGCGCATCACCAGCACCACGCTCTCCTGCGCGGTGATCGGCGAGACATACCGCGAGCGGGCGCTCTCCGCAAAGCCCATCGCGGTCCAGAAGCGCTGCCCGCGGGCGTTCTGCTCCAGCACTCCGAGCAGGATGTGCGTCGCGCCGGCGCCACGAATGAGCTCCGCCGCCGCGCGATACAACCGCCCGCCCAGTCCCCGCCGGCGCCAGTCCGGATCGATCAGCAGAAACCCGATCCACCACTCCCCCGCCTTCGGGTAATCGCGCATCAGGTCGAGGTACGCGACCATCGTCTCTCCCTCGAAGATCCCGAACGCGAACTTCTCCTCCGGGAGACGGTTCGGCGGCAGGGCCGTGATCTCCTGCAACGCCTCCTCGGGACGCGGATGCGCCCCGTCGGCCAGCAGGTAGTAATCGGCGCACCGCTCCAGAAGCGGTTGCAGTCGCGCGGCGTCGGCAGGTCCGAGCCGCGCGACCGAATAGCCTTCGAGTACCAGCACTACATCAATTCTTGCATGATCTGCTCGAGCGCTTCGCGCGAGGGGCGCGTGCGCTCCTGCGACAGCGAGTGCAGCGGCTCGTCGGTGATGTTGAGCAGGTCCATGAAGCTCTTCTTTTCGGGGCGGAGGTGGATGATGCCGGTGAGCATGTGGCCCTGGTCGATGGCGCGGTGGAGGCGCTGCAGGGCTTCGATCGGGACGGCCGGGTCGTAATCCTCCTCCAGCTTCTTGAGGACGATGCGCGAGCCGTCGTGGAGCTCGACTTCGCGGACGGTGCCGGGCTCGTACTCGATCTCGATCTGCTCGTACGACTGCACGAAGCCGATCTGGTGCAGCAGCTCGTCGTGCTCCTTGGCGTACGTGTAGCTCTTCGTCGAGGAGTCGTGGTTGTTGAACGTGACGCAGGGGCTGATGACGTCGATCACGGCCAGGCCGTTGTGCGCGACGGCGGCCTTGAGGATGTTCACCATCTGCTTCGGATCGCCGGCGAAGCCGCGGGCGACGAAGCCGCAGCCCAGCTCCACGGCCAGCGCGCAGAGGTCCATCGGCGGCAGGTCGTTGATGACGCCGGTCTTGAGGCGCGAGCCTTCGTCGGCCGTGGCGGAGAACTGCCCTTTGGTCAGGCCGTACACACCGTTGTTCTCGATGATGTAGATCATCGGGACGTTGCGGCGGACGAGGTGCATGAACTGGCCGAGGCCGATCGAAGCGGTGTCGCCGTCGCCGGAGACGCCGATGGCGACGAGCTGGTGGTTCGCCAGGATGGCGCCGGTGGCGACGGCGGGCATGCGTCCGTGCACGCTGTTGAAGCCGTGCGAGCGCTGCAGAAAGTAGGCGGGCGTTTTCGACGAGCAGCCGATGCCGGAGAACTTCGCGATCCGCTCCGGCTTCACGCTCATCTCGTAGAACGCGCGGATGATCTGATTCGAGACGGCGTCGTGGCCGCAGCCGGCGCAGAGCGTGGACTTGCCGCCGCTGTAGTCCGCCGACTTGAGGCCGAGGCGGTTTTCCTTCACCGCTTCGGCAGAACCGATTTTCAGAGTGCTGTCAGCCATTGGATCAATCCTCCATCTGCCCGGCGTGCTGCTGCAGGGTGGTCGGCGGTACGAGCGGGATCGTCGCGGCGGTCATGCGCGCTTCGCCGCGCACGAGGAGCAGCGGTTCGGCGAGCGCCGCCGACTCTTCCATCCGCAACACCGCGTCCGTGATCGTGCGGGCATCGCACGGCAGGCCGGTGTAGTGGAGGATCTTCCGCAGCTTGTGCTGGTCGTTGCCGACCTCGAGGCGAATGAGGTCGCCCATCTGGCCGTCGCGGTTCTGCTCGACGACGTAGACGCGGTCGTGCGCGGCCACGAACGCCTTCAGCTCGTCCGTGAACGGCATGGCGCGCAGGCGGAAGTAGCTCGTCTCCACGCCCCGCTCGGTGCGCAACTGGTGGCGCGACTCCTCGAGCGCCCAGGTCGTCGTGCCGTAGGCGATGAAGCCGATCTTCGCTCCGTCGCGCTGGTCGACGACCGGCCTGGGCACGAACAGCTTCGCCGTCTCGTACTTCTTCGCCAGACGATCGACGGTGTTCTTGTAGTCCTCCGGCTTCTCGGAGTAGCGGGCGTATTCGTCGTGGCCGGAGCCGCGGGTGAAGTACGAGGCGAACGGATGATCCGTGCCCGGGACGGTGCGCCAGGGGACGCCATCGTTGTCGACGTCGAGGTAACGCCCCCATTTGCCGCCGAGCTGCTCGATCTGCTCGGCCGTCAGTACCTTGCCGCGGCGGATCGGCTTCTCCGGGTAGACGAACGGGTCGGAGATCCAGTTGTTCATGCCGAGATCGAGGTCCGACAGCACGAAAATCGGCGTCTGGAACTCCTCGGCCAGGTCGAGCGCTTCCTGCGCGAATTCGTAGCACTCGTTGACGCTCGACGGAAGCAGCACGATGTGCTGCGTGTCGCCGTGCGAGAGCGTCGCCGCCTGCAGGACGTCGCCCTGCGCGGTGCGCGTCGGCAAACCCGTCGACGGCCCGACGCGCTGGATGTCCCAGATCACGCCCGGCAGCTCCGCGAAGTAGCCGAGCCCCGCGAACTCCCCCATGAGCGAGATGCCCGGACCGGCGGTGGCGGTCATGGAGCGCGCCCCGGCCCAGCCGGCGCCGAGGACCATGCCCACGGCGGCCAGCTCGTCTTCGGCCTGGACGATGGCGAACGTCGCTTTGCCGTCGGGGCCGATGCGGTGCTCCTTCATGTAGTCGATGAGCGATTCGCACAGCGACGACGAAGGGGTGATGGGGTACCACGTCACGACCGTGACGCCCCCGAACATCGCGCCGATGGCGGCGGCGGCGTTGCCGTCGATGATGATCTTGCCGCGCGTGGCGTCCATCCGCTCGATGCGCCAGCGGTCCTGGCGCGGGAGGTTCGCTTTCGCGTACTCGATCCCTTTGTCGATGGCGGCGACGTTGGCGGCGATGGCCTTCTGCTTGCCTTTGAACTGCTTGTCGAGCGCCACGAGGATCTCGGCGCGATCGATGCCGAGAAGCTCGGCGATGATGCCGACGTAGAGCATGTTCGTCAGCAGCTTGCGGAGCTTGGCCTCGTCGGCGATCTCCATGGCCAGCTTGGCGAACGGCACCTCGTAGTAGTGCAGGTCGCTGCGGTATTGATTGCACTTGAGCGGTGCGTCGTAGATGCAGAGGGCGCCGGAGGGGAGCCCTTCGACGTCTTCCTTCGCGGTCTGCGCGTTCATGCAGACCATGAGATCGACTTCTTTTTTACGGCCGATCCAGCCGTCTTTGTTCGCGCGGATCGTGAACCACGTCGGCAACCCGGCGATGTTCGACGGGAACATGTTCTTGCCGCTGACCGGTACGCCCATCTGGAAGATCGAGCGCATCAGCACGTTGTTCGACGACTGCGAGCCGGAACCGTTGACGGTTGCGACATGAATGGTCAAGTCGTTGACGACCGCGTTTGCGGTCATGAGTTCGGACACGACGAGCTTCTCCTTTGTTGGATGGGTTGATGGACCTTCGGCCTGAGATGGGGTGGTTCCATTTTTCGAGATGGCGTGAATTTTACCAGTTTCTTTCGGAAACCCGAGCAAACCGATGTGTAAGAGGGGGGTTGGGCGTGGTTCGTTGCCCGTTGTCCGTTGTCGGTTGTTCGTTGTCCGTTGTCTGTTGTTACGGTTTTTGGTTGTTGGTTTTTGGTTTTTGGTTGAGAGGCCAAACCAACAACCAAAAACCAAAAACCAAAAACCAACAACCAGCATCCCGTCCGTTCTGGCGTAGATTGCTGCCATGCAAGAGGTCATCGACGCGCTCCGCGGCTATCAATCGCAGGTGCTGGTCCGTCTGCAGGGGCTTGCCGAGGACGATCTGCGCCGGAAAGAGGCGGAGGGCAAGTGGGCCATCGCGGACGTGCTGGCGCATCTCGCCGACTTCGAGCTGGTCATCGCGGTGCGTCTCCGCTCGATGCTGGCCAGCGAGCATCCGGCCTTGCAGCCGATGGAGCAGGCGCAGTGGGTGGCCCGGGTGCATCGCGGCGAGCCGATCGACGAGCTGCTCGAACAGTTCCGCTTTCTCCGCGAGCTCAACGTGCGCCTGCTCGAACGGGTCCGCGACGACGAATGGGCGCGCACGGGCGAGCATCCGCAGGCGGGCTCGATCTCCCTCTCCGCGATCACGGAACGCCTGGCCCGCCACGACGCCAGGCACCTCGCTCAGATCGACCGCATCAGGACGACTCACGGGCTGACGAACGCCTGACGCGGCTCTCGATGTGACAAAATCAGCGCCCGCATGCGTTCGTTGTGGATTCTCTCCGTCGCCTTCGCCGCCACGATGTTCTTCGGCACGCTGGTGCTGCTCATCGCCGCCGTCCGTTCGACGTCAGGCCTGATCGACTGGCTGATCCGCCGCTGGGCGCGCACGCTGGTGAATGCCGCCGGGATCGAGCTGCACTCGGAAAATCTGGAGATCCTCGACCCGAAACGCCGCTATATCCTGGTGTCGAATCACTACAGTTACTTCGATATCCCCTGCATCCTCGCCGCGGTCGAGCAGCCGATCCGCTTCATGGCCAAGGCGAGCCTGTTCCAGATCCCGGTCTTCGGCTGGGCCATCGGCCGCGCGGGCTTCATCCCGATCGACCGTAAGAACCGCCGCACGGCCGTAAAGTCGTTCGACCTGGCGGCGGACCGCATCCGCAAAGGGAACACGATCGTGATCTTCCCGGAGGAAGGGCGCTCCCGCACGCGCGAGATGCGCCCGTTCCAACGCGGCGCGTTCCTCCTGGCGATCAAGTCGCAACAGACGATGGTCCCGATCGCGGTCGACGGTACGTTCAATGTTTTCCCGGTCGGCGCCCGCAGCGTGACCCCAGGCAAGGTGACGGTGCGAGCCGGCGTCCCCATCGAGACCGCCGGCTGCACGCTCCGCGACAAGGAACGCCTGGCCGAAGCCACCCGCACCCAGATCGCCGCCATGCTCGGCCTCGCGCCGTAAAGGGGGAGACGACGACGGGGGCCTCCGGCGGGCGGCCACGGGCCGCAGCGCTGGTTGCCTCAGGCTCGGCGCACGGCG
>DASWMP010000304.1:0-2268 GCA_036399695.1 Thermoanaerobaculia bacterium
GGTAGGCAGTAGAAAAAGACGAAACCCCGTTCCACTGCCAACCGCCAACTGACAACCGCCAACTCGTCCATTGCCCAGTTGGCAGCGGGCAGTTGGCGGTAGGCAGTAGAAAAAGACCGACTCCCCGCTCCACTGCCAACCGCCAACTGCCAACCGCCAACTCAATCCCTCGTGATAGATTCGCCCGCCGTGAGCGACAAGACCACCTACCGCGATTCGGGCGTCGACATCGACGTGCAGGACGAAGCGCTGCGCGAAGTACGCCGCATCGTCCGCGACACCTACACGCCCGGCGTGCTCTCGGAGCTCGGCTCGTTCGGCGGCCTCTATCGCGGCACGTTCGAAGGACTCGAAGCGCCGATCCTCGTCTCCTCCACCGACGGCGTCGGCACCAAGCTCCGCGTCGCGCAGGCGATGAAGGTCCACGACACCGTCGGCTACGATCTCGTCTGCCACTGCGTGAACGACATCCTCGTGCAGGGGGCGCGTCCGCTCTTCTTCATGGACTACTACGCCACCGGGCGCCTTCGTCCGCCGGTGATGACGGACGTGATCCGGGGCATGGCCCGCGCCTGCCGCGAGAACGGCGCGGCGCTCATCGGCGGCGAGACCGCGGAGATGCCGGGCTTCTACAACGCCGAGGATTACGACGTCGCCGGCTTCATCCTCGGCGTGGTCGACGAAAAGAACCTCATCGACGGCAAGGCCGTGCGCGAGGGGGACGTTGCCATCGGCCTCCCGTCCGTCGGCCTGCACACCAACGGCTACTCGCTCGCGCGGAAGATCTTCTTCGAGAAGCTCGGCCACGATCACCAGACCGTGCTGCCGGAGATCGGCAAGATCGGCGAAGCGCTGCTGCAGCCGCACATCTCGTATCTCAAGCCGCTCATCCCGCTCGTCGAATCGCGCTCGCTGCATGCCATGGCGCACATCACCGGCGGCGGGCTCACGGACAACATCCCGCGCGTGCTGCCGCACGGCCTCGACGTACACATCAAGCTCGGCTCCTGGCCGGTGCTCCCGATCTTCAAGTTCATGTACGAGCAGGGCAACGTCGAGCGCGACGAGATGCTGCGCGTCTTCAACATGGGCATCGGCATGGTGCTGCTCGTCGGTCCCGAGTCGGTGGACCGGGTGGCCAGGCACTTCGCGCAGATCGGGCAGACGTACTATTTCATCGGGAACGTCGTGAAGGGGACGGGGGTCGTGCAGTACGACGTGCCGCCGTCCGGCTTCGCGAGCTGGATCGAGTGATGCGCCTGGCGGTGCTGCTGTCGGGGCGCGGCTCGAACTTTCTCTCGATTCACCAGGCCGTCGCCGACGGCAGGCTGCAGGCGACGATCGTCGCCGTCATCGCCAACCGTCCTGACTCCGCGGGCCTGGTCCGCGCGCGGGAGCTCGGCTACGACGCGCACCTGCTCGACCACAAGACGTTCGCCAACCGCGCCGCGCACGAGAGCGAGGTGCTGCGCCTGCTCGACGCGGCGCAACCCGACTTCATCGTGCTGGCCGGCTACATGCGCCTGCTCAGCGCCGCATTCGTGGAGCGCTGGCACCACCGCATCCTGAACATCCACCCGTCGCTGCTGCCGTCGTTCCCCGGCGTGGACGCGCAGGCGCAGGCGGTCGCGTACGGGGTGAAGGTCTCGGGCTGTACGGTGCACTTTGTCGACGAGCACCTCGACGCTGGCCCGATCATCGTCCAACGCGCCGTGCCGGTGCTCGACGGCGATACCGCCGAGACCCTGGCCGCGAGAATCCTCGAACAGGAGCACGCCGCCTACGTCGAAGCCCTGCAGCGCCTCAGCGCGGGCGGGTGGCGGGTGGATGGGCGGCGGGTGGTTTGGGCGCCTTGATCTAAGCAGCTTGGCTTTGGTCTTGTGAGAGCGTTCTGCTGAGGAGTGCTCCGACTCCGCGACTTAGAGGTTTGCCTCATGTGGGACAGACACTCTTGTCTGTCCCGTGCACCCGAACGGCCGCTTGTCTGGAGGAATGAACCTCGGGGGTGAGCCGGACAGACAGGAGTGTCTGTCCCACATCTAAAGTTAACGCCGTTGGGGCCGGCGCCGCGAGTGTCGAAGTGGGCGTCGGCAGGTTCCGGTCGGACGCTCGAGGGTTCCGGTCGGACGCTCGAGGATTCCAGTCGGACGCTCGAGGATTCCAGTCGGACGCTCGAGGATTCCAGTCGGAAGCTCGAGGATTCCAGTCGGACGCTCGAGGATTCCGGTCGGACGCTCGAGGATTCCGGTCGGGCGCTCGAGGATTCCG
>DASWMP010000305.1:0-21358 GCA_036399695.1 Thermoanaerobaculia bacterium
GGTGGCTTGCGCCACCGCACTCCGAGATCGAGCCCGACGTTCCCACCTCTCCTCCATACGCCACCCCCGCATACAGAGAGACCCCAATGATCGACTTCATCGAATACGTCGTTGCCGAATTGAAGAGCAAGAGGCTGTCGAAGACGAATGCCGTGGCGCTGGTCAAACAGTTCTGGCATCGTTCATCCGGCCCCGCCGCGGCAGCGGTCATTCATCCGCTGCTGCATCGCAACACGTCCGATCTGACGGAGCAGCGCTACAGCTCGACGTTCGGCGGGGACGAGTTCTTCCTCGCCGATCACCGGGTGCAGGTGGGTGGCTCCGCGGCCCGCAAGGTGCTGCCGGGCGTCGTCTACCTGGAGATGGCCCGTGCGGCCATCGAGCAGGCTTGGCCGGCGCGGCCCGAATCGACGGTGCTGGAGCTGCGCAATGTCGTCTGGGCGCAGCCGGTCGTGGTCGATGGGAGCAGGCAGGTAAGCATCGCGCTCTGGGCGACCGCCGGCGAGCAGATCGAATTCGAGATCTACAGCCAGGACGGCGAGCAGGAGATCGTTCACTGCCAGGGCGTCGCCGTCCCGGTCAGTGAGCCGGCGGCCGCGGCGCTAAATGTCCAGCAGTTGGAGACGCAGCTTCCCGGGACGGTGGAGCCGGCCAGCGTCTACGCCACCTGCACGCGCATGGGGCTCCTGTACGGTCCGTCGTTTCAGGGGATCACGTCCCTCCGCCGCGGCAGCGGTCAGGTGCTGGCTCACCTGCGGCTGCCGGACGTCGTGGCCGGGAAGGCAGCCGGCTTCGTGCTGCATCCGTCGCTGATGGACGGTGCGCTGCAGGCGGCCGTCGGATTGCTCGGCGATGATGCCGCGAGCGAGCCGCGCGTGCCGTTCGCGCTCGAATCGCTGCGCATCGTGTCGCCGTCGACGCCGGCCATGGTGGCCTGGCTGCGCTTCGCGCCCGGGAGCAACGCCGGAGACGCCGTCACCAAGCTGGACATCGATCTCTGCGACGAGCGCGGCAACGTTTGCGTCCAGCTCCGAGGCTTCTCCTCGCGCGTGGTGACGAAGGCCATCAAGACGATCTCCGCGGGGAGCGAGGCGGAGTACCTTCTGGCACGACCGGTTTGGCAGGCGAGCGACGCCAGCTCGGCCGCGGTCGCCGCGATCGACTACGCCGAACATGACATCGTCCTCTGCGAACTGCCGCACGTCGACAGCGACGCACTGCAATCGCTGCTTCCGCACGAACACTGTCTGCGTTTCGAGACGCTGCAGACGAAGAGCATCGGCCAGTGCTACGGCGACTACGGGATCGGGTGCTTCGAGCTCGTGCAGGCCATCCTCCACGGCAAGCCGGCCGGTAAGGTGCTGGTGCAGATCGCCGTCGCCGACGACCAGGAGCACACGGTGCTCGCCGGATTGTCCGGACTGCTCCGGACCGCGGCGCTGGAGAACCCGCAGTTCATCGGCCAGGTCATCCTCGTGCCCTCCGGCACGACCGCGGCCGGGCTCGCGCCGCTCCTGCGTGCAGAAAGCGCCCGCGCGCAGACGGAACTGATCCGCTACACGCAAGGAACGCGTCACATTCTCGGCTGGCAGGAAGTCGCGGCAACGCCGGAAGCGGTGCCTGTCGCCTTCAAGGAAAACAGCGTCTACCTGATCACCGGCGGACTCGGTGGCGTCGGTGTGCTCTTCGCGAAGGAGATCGTGGAGCGGACGCAGCAAGCGCGCGTCATCCTCACGGGCCGCTCGACTCTCGATGCCGAGAAACAGAAGCGCCTCGATGAACTGTCCGCCGGCAGCCGCGTGACCTACCGCCAGCTCGACCTCGCCAATCTCGAGGAGGTCACGAGCACGATCGCCGCAATCCGCGACGAGTATGGCCAGCTCAACGGCGTCCTGCACAGCGCCGGCATGACCGCCGACAGCTACATCCTGAAGAAGGGAACCTCCGACTTCGCCGAAGTCCTCGGGCCGAAGGTCACGGGCACCTGCAACCTCGATGAAGCCACCCGCGACGTTGCGCTCGACTTCTTCGTCGTCTTCTCCGCGCTGGCCGGCGTGACCGGAAACTCCGGACAGGCCGACTACGCCGCGGCCAACGGCTTCATGGACCACTTTGCCGCCTACCGCAACCGCCTGGTCGTGGCGAAGCAGCGGCATGGGCTCACGCGTGCGATCGACTGGCCGTTGTGGCAGGCCGGCGGGATGCGCATCGATGCGGCCAGCCGCGAGCTGCTGCAGCAAACCACCGGCATGCGGCCGATGCAGACGGCCACGGGAATCAACGCATTCCATCGCAGCCTCGCCCTCCCGTACGACCAGCTCCTGGTCGTCGAAGGGGAGCTCGCGCAGACGCGCCGTGCCTTCCTCGGCGCACCCGCCATTGCCGCCGAGCCGCCCACCGCGCAACCGCAGCCGGTCGTCGCTGCCGATGCCGAAAGCCTCGGCGAAAAGACCGAGGAGTACCTCCGCAAGCAGCTCTCCGGTCTCCTCAAGCTGCCGGCCCACGAGATCGATCCCCGCGCGGCGATGGAGAACTACGGCATCGACTCCATCCTGGCGATGAAGCTGACGAACCAGCTCGAGAAGACCTTCGGCTCGCTCTCCAAGACGCTCTTCTTCGAGTACCAAACCATTCGCGAGCTGGCCGGCTACTTTACGTCGGCGCATGCGACGCAACTGACATCGCTGCTGATGCCGGTCGCAGAGCAGCGCGTCGAAGTCGTCCCTCCGGCCGCGCCGGTGGCGGCTGCGCCCTCCTCTGCGCCCGTCAAAGGTGTCACCAGCCGGCGTGCCGGCCGTCAGCGCAGCGCGGCGGCAGCTCCGGCAGCGGTGGCGAAGACCGAAGCCGGGCCGATCGCCATCGTCGGTTTGAGCGGACGCTATCCCGAGGCTGTCGACGTCGACGCGTACTGGGTGAACTTGCGCGACGGCAAGGACTGCATCGTCGAGGTGCCGAAGGAGCGGTGGGACTGGCGCGAGTACTTTAGCGATGACCGTTCGAAGACCGGGCAGCATTACAGCAAGTGGGGTGGCTTCATCAGCGGCGTCGATGAATTCGACCCGTTGTTCTTCAACATCTCGCCGGCCGATGCGGAGCTCATCGACCCGCAGGAGCGGTTGTTCCTGCAGCACGCATGGCATGCGGTGGAAGACGCCGGCTACACGCGGGCGAGTCTGCAGGTGCCACACGAGGGCGATCTGCCGGGGCAGGTCGGCGTGTATGTCGGTCTGATGTACACCGAGTACCAGTTGTTTGGTGCCGAGGCCAGTGCGCGCGGACGGCGGATGGGGATCGCGGATAGTCCGGCCAGCATCGCCAACCGGGTCTCGTACGCGCTGAACCTGCACGGGCCGAGCATGACCATCGACACGATGTGCTCGTCCTCGCTGAGCGCGATGCATATCGCCTGTCAGGACCTGAAAGAGGGGCGCATCAGTCTGGCGCTCGCCGGCGGCGCCAACGTCAGCATCCATCCGAACAAATACCTGGTGCTCAGCGCCGGACAGTTCATCTCCGGCGACGGTCACTGTCAAAGCTTCGGCGAAGGTGGCGACGGCTACATCCCGGGAGAGGGCGTCGGCGTCGTGGTCCTCAAGCGTCTCGCAGACGCGGAGAGGGACGGCGATCACATCTACGGCGTCATTCGCGGAAGCGCCCTGAATCACGGCGGCAAGACCAACGGCTACACCGTGCCGAACCCTCAGGCGCAGGCCAGCGCCATCAGCCGCGCGCTGGCAGACGCGAAGCTCGACGCACGCCACATCAGCTACATCGAAGCGCACGGCACCGGCACGAAGCTCGGCGACCCCATCGAGATTACCGCGCTGAGCAAGGCCTTCAACCAGCACACGAAGGACACCGGCTTCTGCCTCATCGGCTCGGCCAAATCGAACATCGGTCATTGCGAGTCGGCCGCCGGCATCGCGGGTGTGACGAAGGTGCTGCTGCAGATGCAGCACCGGCAGATCGTGCCGTCGCTGCATTCCACGCAACTGAACCCCCACATCGACTTCGACAAGAGCCCGTTCGTCGTCAACCAGACGTTGCGGCCGTGGGAGCAGCCGGTGATCGATGGACGGGCGCTGCCGCGCATCGCCGGCATCTCGTCGTTCGGTGCGGGCGGTTCGAACGCCCACATGCTCATCGAGGAGTATCAGGCACCCGTGCGGCAGCCGGTGGCGTTCGCGCCGGCCGTCATCCTGCTGTCGGCGAAGACGCCGGAGCAACTGCGGCAGAAGGCGATCGATCTTCTCGCGTACGTCCAGCCGCGTGTGGCCAGCATCGATCTCGTCGACGTCGCCTACACGTTACAGGTGGGGCGTGAGGCGATGGAGGAGCGGCTCGGCTTCGTCGCCGGTACGGCCGCGGAGCTCGTTGAGAAATTGCGGGCGTACGTGGCCGGGGAGCGTGGACTCGAAGACACCTACCAGGGGCAGGTGAAGCGCAACAACGACACACTGGCGTTGTTCGGCACCGACTCGGATCTGCAGCAGGCGATGGACCGCTGGATCGGTGCGCGGAAAGTCGCGAAGCTGCTGGAGCTGTGGGTCAAGGGGCTGGAGGTCGACTGGAGCAAGCTTTACGGCGACGCCAGGCCGCGGCGAATGAGCCTCCCGCTCTATCCATTCGCGCGGGAGCGTTACTGGATCGACGTGGCAGTGGCAGGGGAGGGGATGGGCAAGGGTGCAACTGCCGTCCTGCACCCGCTGCTGCACAGCAACACCTCCGACCTCAGCGAGCAGCGCTACAGCACGACCTTCACCGGTGAGGAGTTCTTCCTCGCCGATCACCAGGTGCAACTCGGCGGCGAAGCGAGCCGGAAGGTGCTGCCGGGCGTGGCCTATCTGGAGATGGCCCGCGCGGCCATCGAGCATGCGTTACCGGCGCAGTCCGACCCGGTAGTGCTGGAACTGCTCGACACGGTCTGGGCCCAGCCGATCGTCGTCAATGAGCCGAAGCAGGTCAGCATCGCCCTGCTGGCGAGTGAGCACGACCGCATCGATTACGAGGTCTTCAGTCAGGACGGCGATGCGCCGGTCGTGCATTGCCAGGGGCGCGCGGCCGTGAGCCGTACGTCTGCGCCGGCGCCGCTCGATCTCGAGGGACTCCGCTCGCAGATGACGGAAGGCGTATGGGACGCCGCTCGCCTTTACGCGACCTGCGCGCGCCTCGGACTCGTCTACGGCCCGTCGTTCCAGGGCGTCACGGCCATCCATCAGGGCTGCAACCAACTACTCGTGGACCTGCGCCTGCCGCAGGGCCTCGAAGCGAGCGCGAACGCCTACGTCCTCCATCCCAGTATCGTCGACGGCGCCTTGCAGGCGGCGGCCGGCCTGACCGATGGTGCGACGCAGACCACCCAGCCGCGCCTTCCGTTCGCAATCGACTCGCTGCGCGTGGTCGCCCCCTGCACGGCGTCGATGGTGGCCTGGGTGCGCTACGCCTCGCATAGCCAGCCGGGCGATGCGGTCGTGAAGCTGGACATCGATCTCTGCGACGAGCGTGGCAACGTCTGCGCGCAGATGCGCGGCCTCTCGTCGCGCGTCGTGAGCGTTACAGAGACCCCATCTCGGAGTGCGGTGGCGGACAGCCACCGCTCTGAGACACGTGTAGAAGACCGCGAGATCGTTCTCGCCACGCCGGTCTGGCAAACGCGCGAGCCGGGCAGCCCGCGACGCGACGTCGCCGAACACCACATCGTCCTCTGCGAGCTCCCGAACGTCGATACAACGAAGCTCGCGTCACTCCTGCCGCAGAGCGACTGCGTTGCCCTCACCGCCGACGTATCGATGACGCTGGCGCAGCGCTACAGCGAGTACGCCGTGGCCTGCTTCGAGCGCATCCGCGGCCTGCTGCAGCGCAAACCGCAAGGACGCCTGCTCTTCCAGGTCGTTGCCGCGGGCGATGGCGAGCAGACCGTCTACGCCGGGCTTTCCGCGCTGCTCAAAACGGCCGCGCTGGAGAACCCGCAGTTCGCCGGTCAGCTCCTGCTCGTCCCCTCGTCCACCACGACGGAAGAGCTGGCGCAGCGGCTCGCGGCGGAGCAAACGCAATCGCCCGACGCGCTCGTCCGGATTGCAGAGGGCACGCGTCAGGTCTTCGAGTGGCAGGCCGTCGCTGTCCAGGATGAGAAACCGGCCGTCGCCTTCCGTGACACCGGCGTCTACCTGATCACCGGCGGCTTCGGCGGCCTCGGCGTCCTCTTCGCCCAGGAGATCCTCCGCCAGACGGCGAAGGCGCGAGTCATCCTGACCGGCCGCTCGCCGCTGGCTGCGGACAAGCAGGCACGGCTCACCGGCCTCTCCGGCAGCGGACGCCTGACCTACCGCCAGCTCGACCTCGGCGACGCCGAACAGGTCAAGCGCGTCATCGCCTCGATCCTCTACGACCACGGGAAGCTCAACGGCATCCTGCACAGCGCCGGGATGATCGCCGACGGCTTCATCCTGACGAAGACGAGTGCCGATTTCACGAACGTGCTCGCGCCGAAAGTCACCGGCACGTTCAATCTCGATCAGGCCAGCCGCGTCGTCGGCCTGGACTTCTTCGTCCTCTTCTCCTCGACCGCGGGCGCCACCGGCAGCGCCGGACAGGCCGACTACGCCACGGCGAACGGCTTCATGGACCACTTCGCCGCCCACCGCAACCGTCAGGTCGCGGCGAAGCAGCGGCACGGGCGCACGCTCTCCGTCAACTGGCCGCTGTGGCAGGCCGGCGGGATGACCATCGACGCCTCGACGCAGGAGCTGCTGTACGAGACCACCGGCATCCGGCCGCTGCAGACGGCGGCCGGCCTGGATGCCTTCCATCGCATCCTCCCGCTCCCGCACGACCAGATGCTGGTCGTGGAAGGCAACGCCGCGAAGATCCGCCGGACCTTCCTCGACGCGCCGGCCGAGACGGCGCCGGAAGTAGCGCAGCCGCCGGCGATCGTCGCCACCACCATCGACGCCGCCACCATCGAGGAGAAGACGCAGGATTACCTGCGCCGGGAGCTCGCGGCACTGCTGAAGATGCCGTCGCAGAAGATCGATCCGCAGGCGGAGCTGGAGGAGTACGGGATCGACTCGATCCTCGCGGTCAAGCTGACGAACCAGCTCGAGAAGACGTTCGGGCCGCTCTCCAAGACGCTCTTCTTCGAATACCGCACCATCCACGACCTGGCCGGCTACTTCGTCACCCAGCATGCCGCGCAGATCACGGCGCTGCTGGCGCCGGCCGGTCAGGCTCCGGCCGCCGTCGTGCCGGTCACGCTGCAGACGCCGGCCGCTCCGGCGAAGCTCGTCTCCAGCCGCCGCTTCAGCCGCGCGGCGAACACCGCGCCGACCGTCGCGCCGGAGACGGACGCCATCGCCATCATCGGCTTGAGCGGGCGTTACCCTGAGGCTGTCGACCTCGAGGCGTACTGGGCGAACCTGCGCGATGGGAAAGACTGCATCACCGAAGTCCCGAAATCGCGCTGGGACTGGCGGGAGTACTTCAGCGACGATCGCGGCGAGGCCGGACGCCACTACAGCAAGTGGGGCGGCTTCATCAGCGGCGTCGATGAATTCGATCCGCTCTTCTTCAACATCTCCCCCGCGGGCGCGGAGCTCATCGATCCGCAGGAGCGCCTGTTCCTGCAGTACGCCTGGATGGCGATGGAAGACGCCGGCTACACCCGCACCAGCCTGCAGGCGCCGCACGCGAACGATCTGCCCGGCCAGGTGGGCGTCTACGCCGGCGTGATGTACAACGAGTATCAGTTGTTCGGCGCCGAGTCAGGTGCGCGCGGCAAGCGCCTCGGCGTGCCGGGCAGCACGGCCAGCATCGCCAACCGCGTTTCGTACGCCCTCGACCTGCACGGCCCGAGCGTCACGCTCGACACGATGTGCTCGTCGTCGCTCACGGCCATCCACTTCGCTTGTCAGGACCTCAAGCTCGGCCGCACCAGCATGGCCATCGCCGGCGGAGTCAACGTCACGATCCATCCGAACAAATACCTCGTGCTGAGCGCCGGACAGTTCATCTCCAGCGACGGCCACTGCCAGAGCTTCGGCGAAGGGGGCGACGGCTACATCCCCGGCGAAGGCGTCGGCGTCGTCATCCTCAAGCGGCTCTCGGACGCGAAGCGCGACGGCGACCACATCTACGGCGTCATCCGCGGCAGCGCCCTCAATCACGGCGGCAAGACCAACGGCTACACCGTCCCGAGCCCGCAGGCGCAGGCCAGCGCGATCGGCCGCGCGCTGACGGAAGCGCACGTCGACGCACGCCACATCAGCTATGTCGAAGCGCACGGCACCGGCACGACCCTCGGCGACCCGATCGAGATCGCCGCGCTCGGCAAAGCCTTCGGCCAGTACACGCAGGACACCGGCTTCTGCCTCGTCGGCTCCGCCAAATCGAACATCGGCCATTGCGAGTCGGCCGCCGGCATCGCCGGCCTCACGAAAGTCCTGCTGCAGATGCAGCACCGGCAGGTCGTGCCCTCGCTCCACTCGGCGCAGCTCAACCCCCACATCGACTTTGCGAAGACGCCGTTCACCGTCAACCAGACGCTGCGGCCGTGGGAGCAGCCGGTCGTCGATGGACGTCCCGTGCCGCGTATCGCCGGCCTCTCCTCGTTCGGCGCCGGTGGCTCGAATGCCCACCTGATCATCGAGGAGTATCAGGAACCGGTGCGACAGCCCGTCGCCACGGCGAACGTGGCCATCCTGCTGTCCGCGCGCAACGGAGAGCAACTGCGCGAGAAGGCGCAGGACCTCCTCGGGTACGTCAACGCGCGCGGCAACAGCGTCGAGCTCGCGGCCATGGCGTTCACGCTCCAGACGGGCCGCGAGGCGATGGAAGAGCGGCTCGGATTCGTGGCCGGCTCCGTCGAGCAGATCGCGGAGAAGCTGCAGGCGTACCTCGACGGCGAAGAGAACATCGAAGACCTCTGGCAGGGACACGCGCGGCGGACGATGGAAGTGCTCTCGCTGTTCGATACGGACGCCGACCTGAAACAGGCCATCGACAGATGGATCGCCGGCGGCAAGCTCGCGAAGCTGCTGGAGCTGTGGGCCAACGGCGTCGACGTCGACTGGAGCAAGGCGTACGGCGACAGCCGGCCGCCGCGCATCAGCATGCCGACGTATCCGTTCGCGAAGGAGCGCTACTGGATCGACGTCGCTGCTGCAACCGTCACGAGCCGCAACGCGACGGCCGTTCTGCATCCGCTGCTGCACAGCAACACGTCCGACTTGAGCGAGCAGCGCTACAGCTCGACGTTCACCGGCGAGGAGTTCTTCCTGGCCGATCACCGCGTACAGGGAAGCGCCGGCGTCGCGCAGAAGATCCTGCCCGCCGTGGCCCAGCTCGAAATGGCCCGCGCGGCCATCGAGCAGGCCGCGCCCGCGCAGGCCGAGGGGATGAGCGTCGAGCTCCGCAACGTCGTCTGGGCCGAGCCGATCGTGGCCCATTCACTACCGGCCGACCAGACGCGCGTCAGCATCGCCCTGCTGCCGTCCGAGCAGGGAGAGATCGACTACGAGATCTACAGCGAGGCTGGTGAGCAGGACGTCGTTCACGGGCAGGGACGCGCGGTGCCGGTACGGCAGGCGCAGCCCGCGGCGCTCGACCTGACGCAGCTCGCGCAGCGGATGGGGGAGGGGCGCCTCGCGCCGGACGCCTTGTACGCGGCATGCACGCGCATGGGCCTCCTGTATGGCCCGGCGTTCCAGGGCGTGTCCGGAGTGCACCGCGGGAACGACGAACTGCTCGTCCAGCTCCGGCTCCCGCGCAGCGTCGAGGAGACTGCCGCCGACTACGTGCTCCATCCGGCCATGCTCGACGGCGCGCTGCACGCGTGTGTGGCGTTGCTCGATGACGTCTCCGGTCCGCGGGTGCCGTTCGCCCTCGAAGCGCTGCGCATCCTCGCGCCGTGCGGGCGGGAGATGACGGCGTGGGTGCGCTACTCCGCCGGCAGCAACGCGGCCGATGCTGTCGTGAAGCTGGATGTAGACCTCTGCGACACGGACGGCAACGTGGCGGTGCAACTGCGTGGCCTCTCCTCGCGCGTACTGAGCCGCGACATCGGCCTCACCGCCGCGCCGGAGCAGGCGTTCGGCTGGTTGATCGCCGCACCGCGGTGGGAAACCAGCGTCGCCGCCATCCGGACCGGCTTCGAGCCCGCCGAGCACCACGTCGTCCTCTGCGAACTGCCGGACGTTGAGATCGCGGCACTCGAAGCGGCCCTCCCGCGCGGACGTTTCGCCACGCTGCAGTCAGAGCCGCGACAGACGATCGCCGAACGCTACGGCGCCTATGCCGTCGCCTGCTTCGAACGAATCCAGACGATCCTGCAAGCCGGGCCGCAGGCGAAGGTGCTGTTCCAGATCGCCGTCGGCAACCGTGAAGAGGCGACCATCCTGGCCGGCCTCTCCGCGTTGCTCAAGAGCGCCGCGCTGGAGAACCCGCAGTTCATCGGCCAGCTCCTCCTCGTTCCGCCGCACGTCAACGCGGAAGTGCTCGCGCAGCATCTGCGCGCAGAGCAGAGCCTCGCTGCCGATCCGCTGGTGCGCTACGACGGCAACGCACGCCAGCTCCTGCGCTGGCACGACGTCCCCGTCACCGGCGCTCAGCCCACGGCCGCTTTCAAAGACAACGGTGTCTACCTGATCACCGGCGGCCTCGGCGGACTGGGCGTGCTCTTCGCCAAGGAGATCCTCGCCCGCTCTGCCCACGCCCGCGTCATCCTCACCGGCCGCGCGGAGCTCGCCGCCGAGAAGTGGGCGCTCCTCGACAGCCTCTCCGCTGACGCTGAGCGTGTGGCCTACCGCCAGCTCGACCTCAACGATCTCGAACAAGTCACGGCTCTCGTCGCCAACATCGGCGACGAGTATCACCAGCTCGACGGCATCCTCCACAGCGCCGGCATGACCGCCGATCACTTCATCCGCCGCAAGACCATCAGCGAGTTCACGCAGGTCCTCGCGCCGAAGGTCACCGGTACCTACAACCTCGATCACGCCACGCGCGACCTGCCGCTCGACTTCTTCGTCCTCTTCTCTTCCGTCGCCGGTGCGCTCGGCAACCTCGGGCAGGCCGACTACGCCGCGGCCAACGGCTTCATGGACCACTTCGCTGCGTACCGGAACCGCCAGGTGACGGCGCGGCAGCGTCAGGGACGCACGCTGTCGATCAACTGGCCTCTCTGGCAGGCCGGCGGGATGGGAATCGACCCCGCCAACCGCGAGCTCCTCCAGCAGACCACCGGCATGCGCCCGATGGAGACCGCCACCGGCATCGAAGCCTTCCATCGCAGCCTCGCGCTTCCGTACGACCAGACGCTCGTCGTGGAAGGCAACCTGACGCAGATGCGCCGCGTGCTCGCCGCCGGACGTCCCGTGCCGCCGGCCACATCGCCGCGGCCCGTCGAAGCGCCGGTCACGCGCACGAAAGTTCCGGTTGCGGCTGGCCCTGCCACGCTCGTCGCCAAAGCGGAGGACTATCTCCGCCGCGAGCTTTCCGAACTGCTCAAGCTCCCGGCGCACAAGATCGACCCGCGGGCGGCGCTGGAGAACTACGGGATTGACTCGATCCTGGCGATGAAGCTGACGAACCAGCTCGAAAAGACCTTCGGCTCACTGTCGAAGACGCTCTTCTTCGAATACCACTCTCTCGCCGCGCTGGCCGGCTACTTTGTCAAAGCGCACGCGGACGTGCTGCGCGCCACCTTCACGGACGACGGGCAACGGACAACGGACAACGAGTCGGCCGTCCTCCCGATCGCCGCCACGAAACCGCCCGCTCCGGCGCGGCGGAAGAAGCAGCGTTTCGCCGGTGCCTCGTCCAGCCAGGGCAGTCAGCCGAAAGAGATCGCCATCGTCGGTCTGGCCGGACGTTACCCGCAAGCCGAAACGCTGCAGGACTTCTGGCGCAACCTGCAGCATGGACGCGACTGCATCACCGAAGTGCCGTCCGACCGCTGGAACCACGACCTCTACTTCGATGCCGATCCGGCGAAACGGGGGAAGAGCTACAGCAAGTGGGGTGGCTTCCTCGCCGACGTCGACAAGTTCGATCCGCTCTTCTTCAACATCTCCCCGCGCGAAGCGGCGGCCATCGATCCGCAGGAGCGCCTGTTCCTGCAGACCGCCTGGCAGACCATCGAGGACGCGGGCTACACGCGCGAGGCGCTCGCCGGCGGCCGCGTCGGCGTCTACGTCGGTGTGATGTGGGGACAGTACGAGCTGTTCGGCGCCGAGTCGGTGCTGCGCGGCAACAGTAATCTCACGAGCTCGTCGTACGCGTCCGTCGCGAACCGCGTCTCCTACTTCTTCGACTTCCACGGCCCGAGCATCGCGCTCGATACGATGTGCTCCTCCTCGCTCACGGCCATTCACCTGGCCTGCGAGGCGCTGCGCAAAGGAGATCTCGACGCGGCCATCGCCGGCGGCGTCAATCTCTCGATCCATCCTTACAAGTACCTCAGCCTGAGCCAGGGAAAGTTCGTGGCCACGGACGGCCGCTGCCGCAGCTTCGGCGAAGGAGGCGACGGCTACGTCCCTGGCGAAGGCGTTGGCGCCGTGCTGCTCAAGCCCTTGGAGGACGCACTCCGCGACGGCGACCAGATCTACGCCGTCGTCCGTTCGACCGCCCTCAATCACGGCGGCAAGACCAACGGCTATTCGGTTCCGAACCCGAACGCGCAGGCTGACCTGGTCCGCGACGCGCTGTCGAAAGCGCAGATCGAGCCGCGCACCCTCAGCTACATCGAGACTCACGGCACCGGCACCTCCCTCGGCGACCCGATCGAGATCACCGGCCTGTCGAAGGCCTTTGAAGCAACCGATGAGAAGCAGTTCTGCCCCATCGGCTCCGTGAAGTCGAACATCGGCCATCTCGAAGCGGCCGCCGGCATCGCCGCCGTGACGAAGGCCCTCCTGCAGATCCGGCACAAGCAGCTCGTGCCGTCGCTTCATGCCGAGCCGGGCAACCCGAACATCGACTTTGCCGGCACGCCTTTTTACGTGCAGACGGAGCTGGCCGAATGGAAACGCCCGGACACACATCCGCGCCGCGCCGGTGTGAGCTCGTTCGGCGCCGGCGGCTCCAACGCCCACCTCATCCTCGAAGAGCACGCATCAGCAGCAGGGGAGGCGGAGCAGTCAGCCAGCGTGTCGCCCGAGCTGTTCGTCCTCTCAGCCAGAAGCACGGATGCGCTGGAGCGTTACGCCGCCACGATGGCCGAGTCGCTGCGAAGCGCGTCCGATCGCTCGCTGCCGGGCATCGCTTACACGTCGCAAGTCGGACGGACGGTCATGGACGTAAGGCTGGCCATCGTCGCCTCCGATGTGGAGGAGCTGGCCGGGAAGCTGACGCGGTGGCTGGCCACGCGCCGTAGCGACGACACGACCGAAACCGAAGGCGTCTTCCACGGCGACGTCCGGCAGGCAGGGCAGGGTGCCGCACACCTCATCGACGGTGTCGCCGGTCAGGCGTTCCTCGACGAGCTGCTGGCCAGCCGCGACCTCGACAAGCTCGCCCGTCTCTGGGTGCTCGGCACCGCCGTCGACTGGTCGCACATGCCGCGGTACGGCGCGCCGAAGCGGGTCTCGCTGCCGACCTATCCGTTCGCGAAAGAACGCTGCTGGATTGAGCCGGAACTGCCGCTGCTGCACGCCGCAGCGGCGAGCGTCGCTGCACCGGTCAAGGCATTGGTGGTGGAACGCGTCGAAGAGAAACAGCGCACGTACTACACGCCGCGCTGGATCGAGCATGCACTCGCCTCCGCGGAGATGGCCGACGCGCCGGCTGGGCCGGTCCTCATCCTCGACACGTCGGAGAACCTGTCGCTCGCGCTCCGCGAGCAGCTCGCGAGCGGCCTTCTCCATCGCGACGTCGTCCTCGTCACGCCCGGGACGTCTCATCAGGAAGTGGCGCCCGCCATCTTCGTCATCGATCCCGAACGCGAAGAGCAGTTCCACCAGCTCGTGGCCACACTCGAGGAGCGCGGGCAGTTGCCCCGCGTCATCATCCACCACGCCGCCGACGCCTGCGACCTGGAGGTCTCCGCGGACGTCGAGCGCACGCTGCGCAACGGCGCCTACACACTGCTCCAGCTCACGAAGGCGCTGCTGAGGAGCGCCGGCGCGGCGACGGCACAGACGCCGCTGCGCATCCTCTCGCTTTTCTCGACGCACGCCGAAGCCACCGCACCGCTGAGCGCCGCCCTTGGTGGCTTCCTGGCCACGGTGACGCTGGAGCACCCCGCCTGTCAGACGAAGCTCATCGAGCTTCGCAACGACGGCACCACGACAGAGCCCGGACAGACAGGAGTCTCTGTCCCACATCATGTCTCCGCCGACGAGGCCCGCATCCTCCTCGCCGAGGCATCCGACGCCAACTGGTCCGCCCGCGAGGTTCTGTACAGGCGCATGGAGTGCGCCGATACACCGGTCGTCCCCCCGTCGCTCACCCGCTACGTTACCCAGCTAGCCGAAGCCTCTATCGCGCGGCAAACACCGCTCCCCCTCAAGCACCACGGCGTCTACCTGATCACCGGTGGCCTCGGCGGCGTCGGCCTCGTCTTCGCCGAATACCTGGCCAGCCGCTATCAGGCGAAGCTCGTCCTGGTCGGCCGTTCCGCCCCCAACCCGCGCAACAACGAAATGCTGCTCCGGCTGCAGGATTATGGCGCCGAGCTCCTCTGCCTGCAGGGGGACGTCGCCGACCGGGCGCAGATCGAGGCCGTCGTCGAGGCGGCGAAAGAAAGATTCACCGCCATCGACGGCGTCATCCACGCCGGCGGTGTGAACCGCGACGCGTTCATCCTCCGCAAGAGCGTCGAGGAGATGGCCGCCGTGCTGGCGGCGAAGGTCTCCGGGACGATCAACCTCGATCTCGCCACGCGCGGCGAGCCGCTCGGCTGCTTCGTCCTCTTCTCCTCGATCGCCGGTGTCCTCGGCAATCCGGGCCAGTGCGACTACGCCTTCGGCAACTGCTTCCTCGATGCCTTCGCCGCGCATCGCGAGAGCCTGCGCAACGACGAACTTCGCTCCGGCCGTACGCTCTCGATCGACTGGCCGCTGTGGGACGGCGTCGGCATGAGCATGCCGGCCGAGGAACTGGCCCTGCTCGAAGAGCGCACAGGACTGGCGCCGCTGCCCGCACAGGAAGGCCTCGCGTATTGGGAAGACTTCCTCCGCTCTGATCTGACGCAGGGCATCGCCCTCTACGGCACCCCCTCGAAGATCGCCGCCGCCCTCGCCCAGCGCAGCGTACAGCCGCAAAGCGCCACGCGGCCCGCGGCCACTCCGGACCGCACGGCCGACCGCGCCAGGCTCCTCGCCGCCACCGAGACGTACCTCAAGGCCCTCGTCGGCGAGGAGATCAAGCTCTCGCCCGAGCGCATCGGCTCCAACGACCGCTTCGAATCGTTCGGCATCGATTCGGTGATGATCAACCACCTCAACGCGACGCTGGAGAACGACCTCGGCCCGTTGCCGAAGACACTCTTCTACGAGCACGAGACCGTTGCCGACCTCGCGAGGTTCCTTCTCCAGCAGGTGCCGGCGCCGCTCACCGCGCTGCTGCGCGCGTCCGAACCACCCGCGCCGGCGAGCGAGCCAGCACCCGAGCCGGTGCGCGAGACTGCCCCTCCGCCCGTCGTCATCGCACCGCTAACGCCGCGCATCGAGCAGCCACAACCCGATCGCCACGGCCCGCTCGAGCCCATCGCCATCATCGGCATCCACGGCGACTATCCGCACTCCTCGACCGCCGACGAATACTGGGCCAACCTCCGTGAGGGCAAAGACCTCATCGACGTCGTCCCGGCCAACCGCTGGAGCTACGAATCCTTCTTCAATGCCGACCCGAAGGCGGCGGCGGACGGCCAGATCTACTGCAAGTGGGGCGGCTTCCTCGACGGCTTCGACAAGTTCGACCCCCACTTCTTCCACATCTCGACCGCCGAAGCGAAGGTCATGGATCCGCAGGAGCGGCTCTTCCTGCAATCCGTCTGGGCCGCCCTCGAGGACGCCGGTTACACGCGCGACAGCCTGCGCACGCGCTACCCCAAAGGACGCAGCGCCAACGTAGGCGTCTTCGTCGGCGTCACCACCAACTCCTACCATCTCTGCACCCCCGCCGACCCGGCCCGCGGCGAGTTCGTCTCGCCGACGGCCATGCCCTGGTCCATCGCCAATCGCGTCTCGTACTTCTTCGACTTCAACGGGCCCAGCCTGCCGGTCGACACCGCCTGCTCCTCTTCCTCGGTGGCCATCCACCTCGCTTGCGAGAGCCTGCGCAACCGCGAGTGCCAGGTGGCGGTCGCTGGCGGCGTGAACCTCTATCTCCATCCGTCCAAGTACCAGTCGCTCTGCCAGCGGCGCATGCTCTCGGCCGACGGCAAGACGCATAGCTACGGCGCCGGCGACGACGGCTTCGTGCCGGGTGAAGGCGTCGGCACCGTGATCCTCAAGCCGCTCAGCAAAGCGATGGCGGACGGCGATCACATCTACGCCGTCGTGCGGGCCAGCGCCTTCGACCACAGCGGCCGCTCGAACGGCTACTCCGCCCCGAACCCGAACTCGCAGGCCACGCTCATCAGCCACACGCTCGACAAGGCGCGCATCCACCCCGAGACCATCGGCTATGTCGAAGGTCACGGCACCGGCACGCAACTGGGCGACAGCCTGGAGATCGCCGCCCTGACGCAGGCCTTCCGCAAGCAGACGGCGAAGAAGCGCTTCTGCTCCATCGGTTGCGTGAAGGCGAACATCGGCCACTCCGAGTCCGCTGCAGGCATCGCGGGTGTCGCCAAGGTCCTGCTGCAACTCGAGCACGGCCAGCTCGCCCCGTCGATCCACTCCGAGGAGCCGAACCCCAACATCGACCTCGACGACTCGCCGTTCTACCTGCAGCACGGCCTCGCCGGCTGGACGGCCTCCAGCCACCCGCGCCGCGCGCTCATCAACTCCTTCGGCGCCGGCGGCGTCAACGCCTGCCTCCTGCTCGAAGAGCACCAGACGCCCGCCGCCGCGTCGCATGACGCCGGCCCGCGGCTCTTCGTCCTCTCCGCCCGCAACGAGGAGCGCCTCCGCGCCTACGTCGAACGCATCCTCGCCCGCCTGCGCCGCGACGTCGCCGAAGGCCGCGCCGCCGCGCTCGCGGACCTCTGCTACACGCTGCAGACCGGCCGCGAAGCGATGGACGAGCGGCTGGCCACGGTCGTCTCCAACGTGGACGAGCTGATCGCCCGTCTCGACGACTGGAGCTACTGTGGCACCGCCGCCGACGTCCACCGCGGCACCCTCGACCCGCGCCGCGCAGCGAAGCGCTCCTCCCGGAACAAAGCGTTGCTCGGCGACCACACCCTCGGCGAGCTCGCCGCGCGCTGGATTGCCGGCGGTGAGATCGACTGGGACAGCCTCTACACCGGCGCCACGCCGCGCCGCATCAGCGCGCCCGGCTATCCGTTCGCACGCGAGCGTTACTGGGCCGCCGACACCATCGTGCCGGAGCGGCAGACGCTCTCCGCCTCACGTCTCCATCCGCTCGTCGCGTTCAACTCGTCGACCGTCAAAGAGGTCAGCTTCAGCTCTTCGCTCTCCGACACCGCCTTCTACGCCGTCGACCACAAGGTAAACGACGAGTCGATCTTCCCTGGCGCCGGCTTCCTGGAGATGGCCTGCATCTCCGGCAACATCGGCGGCGCGCAGAAGGTGCGCAGGATCAAGGACGTCGTCTGGATCCGGCCGCTGCGGTTCGGCGCCGGTGCGCAACAGCTCCGCACCGTGCTCCGTCCGTCCGGCAACGAGATCGAGTACGAGATCTCCTCGTTCGACGACGACTGCGAAACCGTCGTCCACTCCGAAGGGCGGCTCGCCTTCACGAGCGGCGAAGCGGAGGGCGTGGCCCAGGAGCGCGTCATGCTGGAGACGCTCAAGGCGCAGTGCGCGCGAGCGGACGACGGCGCGGCGTTCTACGGCCGCTTCGACGAGCTCGGGCTGCACTACGGACCGTCATTCAGGACCGTGCAGGAGCTGTACGTGGGTGGCACGTTCGCACTGGCGAAGCTGAAGATCGCCGAGCACCTGAAAGGGGAGTTCAGCCAGTTCGTGCTGCATCCCAGCCTCATCGACGGCGCGCTGCAGACCGTCGCGGGACTCGTCGGCAGCGGCGGCGTGCAGACGCCTTACCTCCCGTTCGCCCTCGACGAGATCCTCATCATCAGGCCGGTGCCGCAGACCTGCTATGCGCTTGCTGAACGCGCTGACGCGCAGGCGGCGAGCCATGCCGGCGTGACGAAGTTCAACATCCTCCTGCTCAGCGAGCAGGGTGACGTGCTGGTGAAGTTCACGAACCTCTACGTCAGGCCGCTCCCTCGCCCCACCACGAATCGACACTCCATCGCCACTGCCGATGCTGCTCCCCGTGGGCGCGTCGTCAGCTTAATCGGCGAGTGATTTCAAAGAAAAAAACAACATCGAGGACACATATGACACTGGTCGGAATTGAAGCGATGAATGCCTTTGCCGGGACCGCGTACGTCGACGTCGAAGAGCTTGCGGGACACCGGAAGCTCGACAGGACGCGTTTTGCGAACCTGCTCATGAAACAGAAAACCGTTCCTCTGCCGTACGAGGACCCGATCACGTACGGCATCAACGCCGCCCGGCCGCTGATCGACGCCATGACCCCCGAGGACCGGGACCGGATCGAGATGGTTATCAGTTGCACCGAGTCGTCGTTCGACTTCGGGAAATCGATGAGCACCTACTTTCACAAGCTGCTGGGGCTCAACCGCAACTGCCGCCTCTTCGAACTGAAGAACGCCTGCTACTCCGGCGTCGCCGGCCTGCAGATGGCCATCAACTTCGTTCTCTCCCAGGCCTCGCCCGGCGCAAAGGCGCTCGTCATCGCCACCGACGTCTCCCGCTTCATGCTCGTCGAGGGCGGCGAAGCGATGACGCTCGAATGGTCGTTCCTCGAGCCGAGCAGCGGCGCCGGCGCCGTGGCCATGATCGTCAGCGACGAGCCGCACGTCTTTCAGATCGACGTCGGCGCCAACGGTTACTACGGTTACGAGGTGATGGACACCTGCCGGCCGGTGGCCGACGGCGACGCCGGCGACTCCGACCTCTCGCTGCTCAGCTACCTAGACTGCTGCGACAACGCCTTCCGCGAGTACGCAAAGCGCGTCGAGGGAGCGGACTTTGCGAAAACGTTCGCCTACCTGGCCATGCACACGCCGTTCGGCGGCATGGTCAAAGGCGCGCACCGCGACATCATGCGCAAGGTCGTCAAAGCAAATCCGAAAGAGATCGAAGCCGACTTCGAGCGCCGCGTCATGCCCGGCATCAACTACTGCCAGCGCGTCGGCAACATCATGGGCGCCACGACGATGCTCTCCCTCCTCAGCACCATCGAGCATGGCGACTTCTCGACGCCCCAGCGCGTCGGCTGCTTCTCCTACGGGTCGGGCTGCTGCTCCGAGTTCTTCAGCGGCGTCGTCACCAGCGACGGCCAGCAGCGCGTCCGCGCCATGCGCGTCAAAGAACAACTCGACAAACGCCACCGCCTCTCGATGGCCGAGTACGACCGCCTGCTGGCCAACAACCACTCCGTGAAGTTCGGCACCCGCAACGTAGTCCTCGACGGCGGCTTCATCCCCCAGGCGCGCGGGGCGCAAGGCAACCAGACCGTCTTCCTGACGGAGATCCGCGAGTTCCAGCGCCAGTACGCCGCCGGGCATTGAGCCCATCGCAACGCCAGTCCTGTGAAGGAAGCTGGAGGACGGACAATCCTGTCCCTCACGCGAGAAAGTAGCCTCGAAGCGAATTGTCATTCCCGCAAAAGTCTTGATGGACGTCTAGGGCAGAGCAGCGTGGTCGCGCCATTTCTCGCGTGACGGACAGGATTGTCCGTCCTCCACTACAGCCGCGCACCATGCCGCGCCCCATCGGTGCCATACTCCCCGCATCATGACAACTGACGCGAGCGTCCCCTCTTCGCAGGAGACTTTCCTTGTGCGCGTGGGAGGGCTCTCGCTGATCGCCGGTGCCGTCGCCTTCATGGGCGTCTTTGCGTATCTCGCGGCAAAGTTCAATTACCCGGAAGTGCTCGACGGCCGCGCCACCGACGTCCTGCCCGCGCTGCTGGCCACCGGCGATGCCGGACGCGCCGTCTGGGCGCTCTACGCCCTCCTTCCGCTGCTCTGGCTACCCGCGGCCGTCGGCGCCTTCCACGCGCTGCGCGCGCGAAGCGAAGGGACGATGCGTCTGGCCACCATCTTCGCTGCCATCTCCTCGCTGGCCATGATCCTCGGCCTCATGCGCTGGCCCAGCTTTCATTGGTCGCTGGCCCGCGCCTGGGCCGCCGATCCCACGCTTCATCCGACCTTGAATGCCCTCTTCGACGCCACGAACCTCTACCTCGGCAACTACATCGGGGAGTTCCTCGGAGAGCTCAGCATCAGCGCGTTCTTCCTGCTCGCCGCCGCGGCCATGCTCAAACGCGACAGCCGCTTCCCCCGATGGATCGCCATCCTCGGCATGATCACAGGCGCCGCCGGCATGATCGGCATGTTCCGCAACGTCACGCCGGCCGTAACGCCCATCGCGGAAGTGAACAACTACCTCCTCCCGCTCTGGATGATCGTCTTCGGCGTCGCCTTGCTCCGCTATACCCGGAAGGCGCCGATGCTCGTGACGACTGCGGCACCGGCTGTGGCGTAGTCAGCCGCTCAACATCACTGACCTTGCGCCACCATCTGATCTGCCCTCCGGGTAACGTAGAATCCTCGCGTGAAAGACTTTTCACGGTTGCTCGAACTTCCTGCCGGCGAACGACTCGAACTCGTGGAGGCACTGTGGGACAGTCTCGTCGAAGTTCCGGAGGCCGTGCCAGTGAGCGATGACGTCCGCGCAGAGCTCGACCGGCGGCTGGCCGTGTACTACGCCGATCCTTCGTCCGCTCGTCCGTGGGATGAAATCAGGGACGAGTTGTTCGGCGTGAAATGACGCTGCGGCTGGTCGTCTCGTCTGAGGCGCGCTCGGATATCGCAGAAGCGGTCGAATAGTTCCGCGGAATCTCGCCGCAGTTGCCATTGCGATTCGGCGGCGAGCTTGAACGCGTCTATTCAGCGATCGTCGAATATCCTGAGATGTATCCGCTCGTCTATCGGAACTTCCGGCGCGCTTCTTCATAAGTTCCCGTACTCGGTGTTCTACATCGTCGACGATACGGTGATGCTGACCGCCGGCGTAGTGCACCAGTCTCGCGATGATGACGCCTGGAAGCGCGTACGTAGCTAGCGCTGCGCAAGCGGTGCACTGCGGTCGGGATCGATTGAGTGGCAAGGGATCTCGGAGTGGGGGGGGGGGGG
>DASWMP010000306.1:0-10761 GCA_036399695.1 Thermoanaerobaculia bacterium
CAAACGCCGCGGGCCGTGCCCGCCCGCCGGAGGCCCCCCGGTCGTCCCCGTCGTCATCCCCCGCGGCGCACCATGACCCGTGTTGCCTCGTAGGTCTGGATCGCGCTGAGGGAGTTGCGGCGGAGGAAGTCTTCGGTGAAGACGTCCGTCAGGACCGCGCCGTCCATGTCGCGGCCTACCGGCAGGCCGGCGGCGAAGAGGACCGTTGGGACCACGTCCGTCACGCGGGCGGCGGCGGGGTTGGGCTTGTGCGTGGCGCCGGGGCCGGTGACGAGCACGAACCCGTCATCGGCGCCGGGGTCGTCCTGATCCAGGCGTTCGATCACGATGCGCCAGGCGCTGGCCTGCACTTCCGGCGGCGTCACCGCCGAGGGGGAACAGATCACGATCAGGTGGTTCGGGTGCGTGCGGGCCAGCGTGGCCAGCTCGCGATCGAGCTGCTGCACGTAAGAGCGGAGCGCGTCGCCGCGGCCACTCGTCCGTTCCGGCAGCTCGTTGAGGAAGATGTGCATCGCCCGCTGCGCTTCCGAGAAGCCTTCCAGCGCGACCACAGACAGCGCGAAGCTGCCGTCGATGTTCGCCAGTGCCGCGCGGTCGGCGGCGAGGCCTTCGAGAATGCGCAGGCGTGCGCTGCCGGTGGCGCTGAAGCGGCGGGCGGCATCGGCTGGTACGTGCGCAGCGGCGGACGACGCGCGCAGGGTCTCGTCTGTGATCACGCGCGACGCGCCTCGTGCTGCCGACTGCGGCCAGCCGACGACCGACGCCCGCAGGCCGACGCGTTCGAAGAGCGACCAGAGCGGGAGCGAATTGCCGGCGGGAAGCGGTGCGGAGATCCGTTCGACCGGTGGGATCAGGCCCCACGCGCGGAAGCCGACGCCATTCGGCACCAGCAGGAACGGATCGGCGCGGTTCAGCGGCGTGCGATACGAGAAGCGTCCCGTGACGCCGTGGCGGTAGGGAAGCTTGCCGGTGGCCAGCGAGGCCCAGAGCGCTTTCGGGCTCGTCGTGGCGAACGGTTCGAGGCGGGTGAAAAACTCCCGCTCCGTCGTCTGCTCGAAGAACGGCACGGTCCCTTCGCCGCGCATCTGCACGATCCAGTCGAACGGCAGGTTGCGGATGGCCACCACGATCACCGGGCGGTGTCCGGCCAGCGTGCCGATGTTCGCCACGACCACGCTGCGGGTGTCGGTGCGGTAGCTCTCGCGCCGTTGATAGAGGAACACCGAGGAGATCGCGATCAGCACGAAGCCGGTGACGAAGACGAAGCGCGAACGGCGGCGGCCGGCGTTGCGTTCCACGAGCCAGAGCAGCAGCAGCACGAACGCCGTGACCGTGATGATGTTCGTCGCCTTCGACAGGATGCGCACCGCGCCGACCGGCAGGTAGATGCGCAGGAACTCCAGGTGCGTCCAGTAGATGAAGGAGGAGATGAACGCGGCGAACACCACGAACCCGAAGCCGTGCGCCCGATAGTCTCCGGCGCCCGTGCCGTCACCGCCCCCGGTTTCCGCGTGACGGACAGGATTGTCCGTCCTCCACTGCACCGCGCGGCCGAACAGCCGCACGCGCAAAGCGCGCAGTCCCCAGAGGATCGACCCGAACAGGAAGCCGCACGTGACGCCGTAGATCACCGTCACCAGAGCCAGCCGCGCGGCGGTGATGTCCACCTGCGGATTCAGGAAATACAGCAGGTGGGCCATGTAGTGGCCGAAGATCGCCCCCGCCAGGACGCGCTTGAGATAGGCCCACCGGATCAGCATCGAAGGGGGGGCATTCTATGCTGACCGCGTCCGCCGTCCGCTCCTGCCGTGGCGCTCACGACCTCCTCCGCCTCCTCGGCTACCCGGTCACACCCGTCGCCGTCGACGCCGCCGAATGGCGCCGCGGCGGCGTCACGATCGGCTGGAACGGGGAAGGGCACCTCGAGCTGGCCACCCGACTCGAGCACTTCGACCTCTTCGTGCTGCACGGCAACGTCGCCGAAAACAGCGTCGCCGAGTTCCTCCGCAGCTACCGGCGCTACAACGTGCTGACAAAGTCCGCCGTCGTGGTGGAGCGTGATTCCGGAAATCCGCAATCGTCCCATCACACGGCCATCTACGACCTCTCCGCCGATGCGCGCCTGCGCAGGCTGGACGTCGATCTGGCCGCCCCCTCGCCGCACGCGCTCGACCGCCTCAATCTCCTCGTGCACGGCGAGGAGGAAGCACTGCCGCGCATCTTCGACCGCGCTCTCGATCGCGAAAGCGTCACCCGCCAGTTCTTCCTCCGCTTTCGCGATGCCGTCCGCGAGGTAGCCGTGGCGTTGCGGCAAGCCTGCCCCGGGGAGACGGCCGAGGCCATCGACGGCGAAGCGTTGCTGCTGCTCTCACGGCTCCTCTTCCTCTCGTTCGTGCAGGAGAAAGGCTGGCTGGCCGAGGAGCGGCGCTTCCTCGTCGACCGGCTGGAGCGCGCCATGGCGCAGCAGCGGGAGTTCTTCTCGTCCGTGCTGCTGCCGCTCTTCTTCGGCTGCCTGAACACGCCCCGCTCGGAGCGCACGCCGGCGGCGCGCAAGCTCGGGCGCGTGCCGTACCTCAACGGCGGTCTCTTCGAACCGTCGCCGTTCGAGCGCCGCCAGGCGGAGCTGCACCTGCCGAACGAGCTGCTGCAGCACGTGCTCGAAGACGTCTTCGAGAAGTTCGACTTCCGCATCGAAGAGAGCGACGCCGCCGGCACGCACGTCGACCCGGAGATGCTCGGCCGCGTCTTCGAGTCGCTCATGGCGGCCGACGAGCGTGCCGCGAGCGGCAGCTTCTACACGCCGAAGGAGATCGTCGATACGCTGACGACGCGAGCCATCGAGCACTGGCTCGGCGACGGCGATCTCGCCCGCCTCGAGAGCATCACGATCCTCGATCCGGCCTGCGGTTCCGGCGCGTTCCTCCTCTCCGCCCTCGGCGTCATCGAACGGCTCTACCGCAAGCTGGCCGGCGGCCAGGTGCCGCGCAATCTGCGCCAGCGCATCGTCGAGCGCTCGCTCTTCGGTGTGGACCTGAAGCCGGAGGCGGTGCGCCTCTGCGAGCTGCGCCTCTGGCTGGCCATCGTCTCCGGCAGCGAGGAGACAATCGAGACCGTGCCGCCGCTCCCGAACCTCGACCGCAACATCCTTCAGGGCAATTCGCTCCTCAGCCCGACCGACTTCCTCGGCGACGGCCGCGCCGACGTGTACCGCGACTGGATGATGGCCATCCGCGCGCAGCGCGACCTCGTCGAGCGCTACCGCCGCGCGCCGCAGTCCGAACGCCCCGCGCTGAACCGGCTCCTGCGCACGAACGATCAGCGCCTCGCCTCGGACATGCTGGCCAAGACCATCGACGCGGCCGAAGACGAGCTGCAGCAGCTCGCCACACCGCAGCGCGACCTCTTCGGCCGCGCGCGTCCGGCGGACCTGGACCGCTGCCGCGAGTTGCAGCAGTACATTGCGGCGCAGGAATCGCTCCTCGAGCGGGTCGAGGAGGGAGCGCTCGACTTCTTCTCCTTCGACGTCCACTTTGCGCCGGTCGTGGCCGCCGGCGGCTTCGACGTCGTGGCCGGCAATCCGCCGTGGGTCCGCAACAGCCGCATCGACCCGCGCGCGAAGCGGATGCTCGCCGACCGCTACGCGCTCTTCCGCGCGCCGCGCGGCGAGACGGCCTTCCACCAGCCCGACCTGTCCGTTGCCTTCTTCGAGCGCTCGCTGCAGCTCGTGCATCCCGAGGGAGTCGTGGCCATGCTCGTGCCGTCGAAGATCGCCAACGCCGCCTACGCCGCACCGCTCCGGCGCGCGCTGGCCAGGCGCAACATCGTCAGTGTCGACGACTGGAGCGGCGATCCGCGGCGCTGGTTCGAGGCCGATACGTTCCCGATGGGCATCGTGGCCGGCGCCGGACGGCCCGACGGCTTGCCGTTCGTGACGGCTGGCGGCGAAACGTTCCGCGCGTCCATCACGACCAACGACGAGTGGATGCTCGCACCGCCCGGCGTCGCGGCGATTCTCCGCCGGTTGCAGGCGGCGCATCCGCCGCTGGAGATCGCGCTCGGGCGGCGGCCCGTCATGGGAGTGAAAACGGGTGACAACCAGACGTTCTTCGTCGACGAGGCGCGCGTCGAGCAGGGCTGCCTGATCACGACGGAGCGCCTCTCGATTCCGCTGGCGGCACTGAGCCGCTGCGTGCGCGGACGCGACGTCCGCCGCTGGCGTGTCGCCGATTCGCGCTGGATGCTCTGGCCGCCGCGGGACGGCTGGGGCGAGCCGCCGGAGTGGCTGCTGGCGTTCGCGAAGAAGCGCGGCGTCGAGCCTTCGGCGCTGCAGCTCGCGTTCGTGCGGCCCGAGCACGTCGGTATCAAGGTAGCGTGGAAAGACCTCGCCCGCGGCATGTCCGCGGCCGTGATCCCGGACGTGGTCGACATCCGCGGCCAGGCCGTACCGCTGGTGCCGAATCAGACGCTCTACTCGCTCGACTGCGCGTCCATGGACGAGGCCTACGTGCTCTCGGCGCTGCTCAACTCCACCGTTGCGGACGCGCTGCTGCTCTGCACGGCCGAGCGGGCCAAGGATGCGCACTACCGCTACTTCGGGCGCACCGTGGCCCGCCTGCCGTTTCCGATCGCCGATGCTCCGGCCCGCGGTCAGCTTGCACGGCTGGCCCGGCGCGCGCACCTCGGCACGGCCGTCGACGTCGATCCGGCCGTCGCCGCGCTGTACGGCGTCAGCGACGCGGAGCTCCGGCTCCTGCGCGCTTTCGTGGCCACGCGTCTGGAGGAGAAGCATGCTCGCTGATCACCAGCTCGCCGCCGTGGCCCGTCTGCGCGAGCTCCTGGCCAAGCGCCGCGGCGCCCTGCTCGCGGACGACGTCGGCCTCGGCAAGTCGTTCATCGCCGCGGCGCTCGCGGCGGAGGTGTGCGGGCGCGGCGGCGAGGTGGATCTCGTCGTGCCGGTGGCGCTGGTGGAACAGTGGCGCGAGACGCTGCAGCGTTTCGGCGTCACCGCGAACGTGCTGACGCACGACGCGCTGGCCGGCGCACCGTTCGTCCCGCTGCCGCGCGACCGCCTCGTCATCGCCGACGAAGCGCACGCCTTCCGCAACCCGCGCACGCGGCGGTATGCGGCACTGGCGAGGCGCAGCGTCGGGGCGCAACTGCTGCTCGTCACGGCCACGCCCGTCTGCAACGGCATCGACGATCTGGAAGCGCTGGTGCGGCTCATCGCACGGGACGACCTGCTCGCCGATGCGGGGGTGCCGTCGATCGATGCGGCGTTCGCGGCGCGCGACCGGGAGCAGCTCGCGCGCATCGTGGCCGTGCTGGTGATCCGCCGCCAGCGCGACGTGTTGCCGGACGCCCTGCGCTTCGGTGCGCTGGAACGGCGCGTCGTGCGCCATCCGCTGCCGGAGGCGGGGCGGCTCATCGACACGTTGCGCTTTCCCCTGGTCGGCGAGCATGCGATTCTCCGCCGCTTCCTCTGGCGCCGGCTGGAGTCGAGCGAAGTGGCGCTGCTCGAATCGCTGCGGCGGCAGCGGCGGTTCTACGAGCGGGTGCTCGCCTCGGGCAGGGCCATGTCGAAGCGCGATTACCGGCGGGCGTTCGGTCACGACGACAGCGACGTCTTCCAGCAGGTGCTGTTCTGGGACCTGTTCGCGCCGCCGGCAACGTGCGATGCCGAGGAGATCGGCGCCGAGGTGGCGCGCCTCGATGCGCTGGCCGGGGCGATCCGCGCGACGCCGCCGGTGAAACGGGAGCTGCTGCTCGCGGTGCTGCGCGACGTGCGCGAGCCGGCGCTGATCTTCACCGGCTCGGTGGCCACGGCGCGGGAGCTGCGCGAGGTGCTTGGCTGTGGGCTGATCACGGCCAGCGAACGTTCGCGCGAGGCGGTGTTGCGGGCGTTCCGGGAGGGGAAGCTGGATGTGGTGGTCTCCACGGACCTCGCGGCCGAGGGGCTGAACCTCCAGCGGGCGGGAGTCGTCGTGCATTACGACATCCCCTGGAATCCGGTGAAGCTGCAGCAGCGGAACGGTAGGGCGCACCGCATCGGGCAGACGCGGGAGGCGGTTCGGGCGGTCTATTTTCTGCCGGAGCGGGATGAGACGCGGATCATCCGCACGATGGCCTCGAAGGACCGCGTGCGGCGGCGGGTGCTGGTGGCCGAGGCGACAGGGGACCGGACAGACAGGAGTGTCTGTCCCACATCAGGACAACGCAATGTGGGACCGACACCCCTGTCTGTCCACTCCGCGCGCACGCTGCGGCCGCGGCTCACCCGGGAGGCGGCGGCCGTGCGCTTCCTGGAAGCGGCGCGCGGGTTTGTACTGCCGGCGGCCCTGGAGCGCCGGCACAAGGCCGGGGTGGAACTGCTGCTGACGGAGATGGCAGGGGAGTATCTCGATCAGCGGAGGGTGGATGATCTGCTGGCGGTGCTGGAGTGAACGACAGGCACCGCAAAACGCGGTGCGATCACCGCAAAACGCGGTGTGATCACCGCAAAACGCGGTGTGATCACCGCAAAACCGCGGTGTGATCACCGGAAAACGCGGTGCGATCACCGGAAAACGTGGTGCGATCACCGGAAAACGCGGTGCGATCACCGGAAAACGCGGTGCGATCACCGCAAAAACGCCGTCATCGCCGGCGGTAGTGCTCCGCCACCACCTGCTCCGCCGGTTTGTTCTCGATCTCGAACTCATCGCTCTGCGGGCCGCTGTGCTCCGGGTGAGAGAACCACTTCCAGGGGAACGCGCCGGCCAGCCAGGGCTGTGGCCAGACGGCCTCGAAGAACGCCTCGTACGCGGTGGCCTGCACCTTCAGGTTCACCGGGGCATCGCGCGGGAGCTCCCATTGGCGCCAAGCCGCTCCTTCGACGCTGCGGTAGCCGATCTCGGTGAAGACGATCGGTTTGCGCTGGTTGCGTGAGAGCCGCGCGAGCTGCTTGACGATCGGATGCCACGCCCGCACCAGTTCCTCGCGCGACGGCCGCGGAGCGTCGACGAGCGGAAAGTAGGCGCTGACGCCGATCCAGTCGAGGGCATCCCAGAAGCGCACGTGGAAGATCTCGTCGAAGTTCGCGCCGTACGTCAGCGGCCCTTTGTAGATCGTGCGCACGCTGGCGATGATCCGCCGCCATTCCGGCTCGAACCGCGTCGAGAGCTTCTGCTCGTTGCCGACGGAGATGGCGTCGACCCCGGCATCGCGGCCGACGGTGGCGTAGTGCTGGATGAAGCGTTCGTAGTCCGCGAGGTAGCGGCGCCAGTCGTCGGCCGTCCACGACTCCATCGCCTTTTCGTTGCGGCTCCAGACGTGCGGCTTGAGCAGCACGCGGATGCCGAGGTCGTGGGCCTGCTTCGTCACGGCCACGAGCGATTCCTCGCTCTCCCAGACGTTCCCGCCCCAGCGCAGCTCGGGAGTCTCGCGATGGAAGCCGAATGGGGTGATGGAGATCCAGTTCACCCCCAGCGCCTGCAGCTTCTTCAACGACTGCGCCGAGGTGTCGGTGCCGTAGTGGCGCGGCGGACGGGCCGCCGCGAAGCTCATCCCCCGCTGCTTCTGCTCCAGCGGAATGCGCGGCGTGGCCGTGCAGGCAGCGAGGAGGAGGAGCAGGCCGACAGGCAACAGGGCACGACGCATCACCGCGCATGATCGCAGCTTGCGAGTGGAGGACGGACAATCCAGTCCGTCACGCGACGAAGTTGCCGCGGAGTGCACGGTCCGCGGAGGTGCAGCGCGCTCGCGTCATTTCTCGCGTGACGGACAGGATTGTCCGTCCTCCACAGAACGCCCCCGTCCCCGCGATAGAATCGCTCCCCCACATGGATCTCCTGATCGTCGATGACGAAGCCTCTCTCCGCGACTTTCTTTCGATCGTCTTCGAGGAAGAGGGATGGCGTGTCGAGGCGGCGGCTTCGCTCGGCGAGGCGAGGGCCATGCTGACCCGGGCCGAGCCGGACGTCGTCCTCTGCGATCTCATGCTCCCGGACGGGTCAGGGATCGACCTGATCCGTGAGGTGAAGGCCGAGCGCCCCTCGCTCGCCTTCATCATGATCACGGCCCACACCTCCACCCGGTCGGCCGTCGAGGCCCTCAAGGCGGGGGCGATGGACTACATCGCCAAACCGTTCGACATCGAGGAGCTGAAGATCCTCGTCCGGAAGGCCGTCGAGCGGAAGGAGCTCGAGGACGAGAACATCCACCTCCGGAGCGTCCTCGAGGAGCGCTTCACCTTTGCCAACATCATCGGCAAGAGCGCGAAGATGCAGGAGATCTTCTCGATCGTCCAGCGCATCGCCAAGACGACCTCCACGGTCATGATCTCGGGCGAGTCCGGCACCGGCAAAGAGCTGATCGCCCGGGCCGTGCACTTCAACTCCAACCGGCGCGGCAAGTTCGTCTCGATCAACTGCGGGGCGCTGCCGGAGACGCTGCTGGAGTCGGAGCTGTTCGGGCATGAGCGGGGGGCGTTCACGGGCGCCATCCGCGAGAAGCGTGGGCTCTTCGCCGAGGCCGACCGGGGCACGATTTTCCTCGACGAGATCGGCGAGACGTCCACCGCCATGCAGATCAAGCTGCTGCGGGTGCTGCAGGAGCGGATCGTGCGCAAGGTCGGCTCGAACGTCGAGACGCCCATCGACGTGCGCGTCATCGCCGCCACGAACCGCGACCTGGCGGAGTCGATTCGCGAGGGGACGTTCCGCGAGGACCTCTTCTACCGCATCAACGTCATCCCGATTCACCTGCCGCCGCTGCGGCAGCGGAAGGAAGACATCCCGCTGCTGGTCGACCACTTCATCGAGAAGTTCTGCTCGAACATGCACGTGGCGCGGAAGAAGATCTCGGCCGACGCCATGCGCGCCATCGAGAAGTATCACTGGCCGGGCAACGTCCGCGAGCTGGAGAACGTGGTCGAACGGATGATTGCGCTCGAGGAAGCGGACCTGCTGACGACGAAGTCGCTCCCGGAGCACGTCCTCCTCGGCGGGCGCATCCCCGAGGCCTCGTTCGACCTGCCGCCAGAAGGGCTGTCGCTCGAGGAGCACGTCCAGGCCATCATGAAGATCTTCATGCTCAAGGCGCTCGAGCGCAGCGGCGGCGTGCAGACGCAGGCCGCGGAGATGCTGCGCATGTCGTTCCGCTCGTTCCGCTATTACGCGAAAAAATATGACCTGCTGCCGCGCGATACTCGGCAGGAGGAACTGGTCGAGGTCGAGGATGCGAAATAGAGTCGCCGTCATCGTGATGCTGCTGGCGGTCGCCTGCGCCAAGTCCCCCGGCCCCCCGGCCAGCACGACCACCACATCGGCCCCGGCCGAAACGGTACAGCCGGCCGCGACCGGTCCGCGGGTGATCTTTCCGGACGGTCATGTCGTCCGGGTCGAGCTCGCCGTGGACGACCAGACGCGCGCCCAGGGGCTGATGTACCGCGATCAGGTGCGCCCCGGCACCGGGATGCTCTTCGTCTTTCCGGAGGACGGCGAGTACGGCTTCTGGATGAAGAACACGCTCATTCCGCTGGACATCGTCTGGATCGACAAACAAAACCGCGTGACGCACGTCAAATACGACGTGCCGCCTTGCCAGGCCGATCCATGCCCCAGCTATCCGCCGAATGCGATCTCGCGTTACGTGCTGGAGGTAGGGGCGGGCGTGGCGAAGCAGCACGGGTTGAAGGCGGGTGACGTGCTGCGGTTCGAGGACATCGGGAACGTCACGGGCCGCTGAATTTTTGTTTCCGGCGGGACGTTGGTCCCGAGTACAGCCATGGTCCGAAAGCGCGGCGAAAATCTTCGCTCCATCTTCGTTCTGCTGTTCCTGAATGTCGCGTTTTTCCTGCTCGAGCATCAGGACCCGCAGAAGTACCGGAGCCTCTTTTCCTTCGATCGCGATGCGGTGATCGGCGGACAGTACTGGCGCGTCCTGACGTATCAGTTCACGCAGGCGGGCTCGGGCTGGATGGAGCTGCTGGCGCTCTTCGTCACGTTGCTGCTGCTCTACATGATGGGCTCGGCGCTGGAGGAGGAGTGGGGCACCTGGCGCTTCCTTACGCTGTTCGCGGTGTCGACGCTCGGCTCGGCCGCGTTCGCCGCGACGCTGGGCATCCCGATGCTCGGGACCTATTTCGTCTACTTCACGCTGCTGTTCGTCTACGCGGCGGAGTTCCCGCAGCAGACGTTCTATCTGTTCGGGGCGATGCCGGTGCGGGTGCGCATCCTGGCGGCCTTCTCGTTCGCGGTGCTCATCTACGGCGTGTTCGCCGGTGCGCCGTCGAACCTGGCCGCGCTGGGCGGCGCGGTGGCGGGGTACGTCTACTACCTGCTGCAGCGCGTGGCGGTGTCCCGTATCGACAAGAAAGCCGTCGAAAAGAAGGCGGCCGCCGCCGGTGAGGCGCCGCCATCGACAGGCCTGGACACGCTGGCCATGCGCAACGGCGTGCGCTTCGCGGCGATGAAGCAGGCGCTGCACGCGCAATCGGCCATGGACGTGGATCGCCTGGCGACGCAGTGCGAGCGGGAGATCATCCGCGGCGTGAACGTCTGCCCCCCGGCCGATTTCAAGCCGGATCACAGCGACGGCTACTGCATCCGCTGTGAAGGTTTCGCGGAATGCGCGTCAAGGTACCTGAAGGTGAACCGGCCGAACCCGGTGCCACCGGACGCGGAGCCGCAACCGACGGGGTAGAGTGGAGGACGGACAGGATTGTCCGTCCTCCACTAAATCTCGGAGTGCGGTGGCGCACGCCACCGCTCTGCTACACGTGTA
>DASWMP010000307.1:0-10436 GCA_036399695.1 Thermoanaerobaculia bacterium
TCCTCCAGGGCAATGCCGCCGCGCTCGTGACCCTGGCCCGCAAGGAAAAAGACCCCACGGTGAAGCGCGAGATCATCAGCAAGCTCTCGCTGATCCAGTCGAAGGAAGCGACCGACTACCTGATGGAGTACCTGCAGTAGGACAGGGATCGGGGGCCACGGAGTTCGTGGTCCCCGATGTTGTTCGCGAGGCGGTTCAACTCGCACGACGCAGAACGCGCAGTCGCCAACGAAGCCGCGTCGTACACAATTGGTACTACTCGGTTCTGTGGCGGCTGTGCGGGTCCATGAGCGCCCTCCGCGCCTCCATCCACGCTTTCGTGTTGCACGTCGCGGATTTACGGGCAACGCATTTGCAGCGGACGAAAGCGTAATCAACAACGGAGGATTAGCGGATGGCGACAGCACAGCCGACGGTCGATCACGATCAGATTCGCGAGTGGGTGGAGGCGCGCGGCGGGAATCCGGCACGCGTGCGGCGGACGGGTGAGGGGGACGACCCCGGAATCCTGCGGATCGATTTCCCCGGTTTCAGCGGCGAGGACACGCTCGAGGCGATCGAGTGGGACGAGTTCTTCGAGTGGTTCGATCGTAACGGCCTGGCGCTGCTGCTGTCGGAAGAAGAAGGGAACCGCTTCAACAAGCTGGTGTCGCGCGACAACGTAGACGTGGACACCTCTTCGGCCGGCTCGGGATCGTCTGGTTCCTCGGGGTCTTCGTCGGGCGGCGGGCGCTCGTCGTCGAAGCGTAGCGGTGGCGGATCGAAGAAGGGCGGAGCATCGTCCTCTTCGCGAAAGGCTGCATCGTCGTCGTCGTCGAAGGGTTCGTCGGGTGGTTCTTCGAAGAAGGCAGCTTCGTCCTCGAAGGGTGCCCCCAGCGGCTCGTCGAAGCAGGCCTCCTCCGGCGGCGGTTCGTCGAAGAAGGCGGGCGGTTCCTCGAAGAAGGCCGCGACTTCCTCCTCGAAGGCCGCGGGCTCGTCGAAGAAGACGGCAGCCTCCTCCTCGAAGACCGGCGGTTCATCGAAGAAGACGTCAGCCTCCTCAAAGAAGGCCTCCGCCTCCTCAACGAAGAAGGGCGGTTCGTCGAAGAAGACCGCGGCCTCCTCGAAGAAGGCGGGCGGTTCATCGAAGAAGACCTCAGCCTCCTCGAAGAAGGCGGGCGGTTCCTCGAAGAAGACGTCAGCCTCCTCGACGAAGGCGAGCGGCTCCTCGAAGAAGACCTCCGCCTCCTCGAAGAAGGCGGGCGGCTCATCAAAGAAGACGTCAGCTTCCTCGAAGAAGGCCGGCGGTTCCTCGAAGAAGACCTCCGCCTCCTCGAAGAAGGCGGGTGGTTCCTCGAAGAAGACCTCCGGTTCAACGAAAAAGGCCGGCGCGTCGAAGCAGAGCAGCGGCGGGTTCGTCAGCCGCGTCCTCGATGCTCTCCGCGGCGGCGGCTCGAAGAAGCAGTCCTCCTCCTCGACGAAGAAAGCCTCCTCGTCGAAAGGCGGCTCCAAAAAAGCCAGCAGCTCGAGCCGCTCCTCCCGCTCGGCCGTCACGACCACCGATCACGAAGAGATCCGTAGCTGGGTCGAGGAGCGCGGCGGCTTCCCGGCGCACGTGATCCGCACCTCGGGACGGAAAGATCCGGGCGTGCTGCGCATCGATTACCCCGGCTTCAGCGGACGCGAGACCCTCGAGCGCATCGAGTGGGACCAGTGGTTCGAATGGTTCGAGAAGAACGGGCTGGCCTTCCTCTATCAGAACGTGAAGAACAGCCGCTTTTCCAAACTCGTCAATCGCCGCAAGTGAAGCAGGCGCTCGCGGTTCTGCTGCTGCTCCTCGCAGCTTCGTGCGCGTCGTCGAAAGGCGACGCGCACTACTGCGACCTCTTCGCCTTCACGACCGCCCCGCCTGAAGTCCAGCCGGCGCGTGACCGGATCCGCCTGGCCGTCATCGGCGATGCCGGCGACGCCGCCGAGCGCCAGAACCCCGAGGTGCAGCCGCGCGCGCTGGCGGAAGCGATCGCCTCCCAGGGTCCGTTCGACGCCATCCTCGTCCTCGGCGACAACTTCTATCCCTGCGGCATCACGCGCGAGAATGCCGCCGAGCAGTTCGCCCTCGTTTACGCTCCCCTCTTCGCCCTGAACATCCCGGTCTTTCCCGTCCTCGGCAACCACGACTACGGTGACGGCGGTAAATGTGCCGGACGAAAGGTGGAGCCGGAGGCGCAGGTCGAGCACCCAGGCTGGCGTATGCCGGCCCGCAATTACGTGGTTCGCTGGCCCGGCCTGGCCACGATCGCGATGTTCGACAGCGAACCGGTGAAGCTGCAGTGCAGCGGCAGCGACGCGGTCATCGGCTTCGTTCGCGATGCACTCACGACCTCGACGGACGAGTGGAAGCTCGTCGCCGGACATCACGTGGTCGAATCCTCCGGCCCCCACGGCCGCCAGCCGAACGACGGCGGCCGCATGCGCGCTCTGCTCGCCCCGATCCTCGAGCAAGCCGACGCGGATCTCTATCTATCGGGCCACGATCATCACCTGGAAATCTCCCGCACCCGCAAGCCGGCGTACGTGGTCAGCGGCGCCGCCTCCCGCCTCCGCCGCCCGTACGGAGGCGACGCCTATCGCCGCCACGGGTTTGCCATCGTCGAGCTCACGCCGGAGAAGATGACGATCTCCCTCATCGAGCTCCACTCCCGCAAGCTCCTGCACGCCATCACAGTCGACCGGTGACCGCGGGGTGACGGAGGCGCCCCGGTTCGTCTCTCCCGTTGGGCTGGCGTGATTGGTGGATACTGGCGAGTATGAGTAAAGAGATGCGGCGGTGGGAGCCGGTGGCGTTTCCGCATCCCGAGCGTGACGGCGTGGCGCGGGTCGAGCATCGCGATCGGATCCAGACGCTGAACGTCGACGCGGCGGGGCTGGCGGCGGCGCTCAGGGGGGCGGTGCGGGGCGAAGTGCGGTTCGACGATGGATCGCGGGCGCTCTACTCCACCGACGCCTCCAACTACCGGCAGGTGCCGATCGGCGTCGTCCTGCCGAAAGATGCGAACGACGTGATTGTGGCTGTCGAGCTGGCGCGGAAGTTCGGCGCGCCGATTCTCGGCCGTGGGGCGGGGACGAGTCTGGCCGGGCAGTGCTGCAACGTCGCGGTCGTCCTCGACATGTCCAAGTACATGCACCACATCGTCGAGATGAACCCGCGCGAGCAGTTCGCGCGCGTCGAGCCGGGCATCGTGCTCGACGATCTGCGTGCCGCGGCGGAGAAACACACCCTGACGTTCGGTCCCGATCCGGCCACCCACGCGCAGTGCACCCTCGGCGGGATGATCGGCAACAACTCCTGCGGCGTGCACTCGATCATGTCCGGCAAAACCGTCGACAACATCGAGGAGCTCGAGATCCTCACGTACGACGGCCTGCGCATGCGTGTCGGCGCGACGCCGGAAGCGGAGCTCGAAGCCATCATCAGAGAAGGTGGCCGGCGCGGACAGATCTACGCCGGGCTGAAGTCCATTCGCGATCGCTACTCCGATCTCGTGCGCGCGCGGTTCCCGAAGATCGCCCGGCGCGTCTCCGGCTACAACATCGACGAGCTGCTGCCGGAGAACGGGTTCCACGTAGCCCGCTCCCTCGTCGGCAGTGAATCGACCTGCGTGCTCGTCCTGGAAGCGAAGACGAAGCTCGTGCACAGCCCTCCATTCCGGGCGCTGCTCGTGATCGCCTATCCGTCGGTGTACGACGCGGCGGACGACGTGCCGCGCGTCCTCGGCCACCGGCCGATCGGGCTCGAGGGCTTCGACGATCTCCTCGTGCGCGATCAGCAGTACAAGAAAATGAATCCGTACGGCATCGCCCTGCTGCCCCCGGGCGGTGGCTGGCTGCTCGTCGAATTCGGCGGCGCGACGCTCGACGATGCGCTCGACCAGGCGCAGCGCCTTCAGGCGACGCTCGGCACCGAGCGCACGCGGCTCTTCGACAACAACTCCCGCGAGGCCCGCTTCGTCTGGGCGGTTCGCGAGTCCGGCCTCGGCGCCACCGGTCACGTCCCGGGCAAGCCGCTGATGTGGGAAGGGTGGGAGGACGCCGCGGTGGCGCCGGAGAAGCTCGGCGGCTATCTGCGCGACCTCCGCAAGCTGCTCGAGCGCTACGAATTCGGCGGCGACTTCTACGGCCACTTCGGCGACGGCTGCGTCCACACGCGGACGAACTTCGACCTCACCACCACCGGCGGCATCCAGAAGTTCCGCTCGTTCCTCGACGAAGCGGCGGACCTCGTGGCCGGATACGGCGGCTCGTTCTCCGGCGAGCATGGCGACGGCCAGGCGCGCGGCGCGCTGCTCGAGAAGATGTTCGGGCCGGAGCTCATCGCCGCTTTCCGCGAGTTCAAGACCATCTGGGATCCGGAAGGGCGGATGAACCCGGGCAAGCTGATCGAGCCGTACGAGCCGCACGAGAACCTTCGCCTCGGCAGCGACTACGCCCCCTGGAATCCGAAGACGCACTTTCAGTACACCGAAGATCACGGCCGGATGAACCACGCCGTGCTGCGCTGCGTCGGCGTCGGCCGCTGCCGCCGCCTCGACGGCGGCACCATGTGCCCAAGCTACCAGGTCACGCGCGAGGAAGAGCACTCGACGCGCGGCCGCGCGCGCCTCCTCTTCGAGATGTTCGAAGGGGAGACGGTCCCGCGGACGTGGAAGAACGAAGCCGTCAAGGAAGCACTCGACCTCTGCCTCGCCTGCAAAGGCTGCAAAGGGGATTGCCCGACGCAGGTCGACATGGCCACTTACAAGGCCGAGTTCATGTCGCACTACTACAAGGGCAAACTGCGGCCGCTGGCGGCGTACACGATGGGGTTGATCCACATGTGGGCGCCGCTCGGGTCGAAAGTGCCGCGCCTTGCGAACCTCATGGCGGGACTGGGCAAGCCGTTCATCGGCATCGCCCCGGAGCGCCGCCTGCCGCGCTTCGCACGCAAGACGTTCATCGAGCAGTTCCGCCGGCGCGAGACCGGCGGCAAGCGCGTGCTGCTCTGGCCCGACACCTTCAACAACTACTTCACGCCGTCGACGGCGGTGAATGCCGCGGAGGTGCTCACGCGCGCCGGCTACGACGTCGTCATCCCGCCGAAGCGTCTGTGCTGCGGCCGTCCGCTTTACGACTGGGGCTTCCTCGACCGCGCCAAGAGTCTTCTCCGCGAGACGCTGGACGTCCTCGGTCCCGAGCTGGAAGCGGGCACGCCGATCATCGGCCTCGAGCCGAGCTGTGTCACGGTGTTCCGCGACGAGGCCCTCGGCCTTTTCCCGGCCGACGCACGCGCGCAGAAGCTCGCGAAATCAGCGATGACGCTCAGCGAATTCATCGTCGCCGAAGGCGATCGCTTCCCGCTGCCGGTCCTGAACCGCAAAGCGATCGTCCAGGCGCACTGCCATCACAAGTCCGTCATCCGCTTCGATGCCGAGGAAGCGGTGCTGCGGAAGATCGGCCTCGATCTCGAACACCCGGACTCCGGCTGCTGCGGCATGGCCGGCGCGTTCGGCTTCGAGAAGCGCCACTACGACCTGTCGATGAAGCTCGGCGAGCGGGTGATCCTGCCGCTGGTGCGCGAGGCGGGAAAGGAGACGCTCATCGTGGCGAACGGCTTCAGTTGCCGCGAGCAGCTCGAACAGGGAGCGGGACGGCGTACCCATCACCTGGCGGATGTGCTCCAATTAGCGTGGAGCGAGACGCCATGAAGCTGCATCAGGTCGTGATCGTCTTTCCGCTGGGCGTGCTGGCGACGTCGTTCTTCTTCGACCTCGCCTGGCTGGCTACGCATCGCGGGGAGCTCGAGTGGGCGGCCTTCCGGATGATTGCGGCGGGTGTGATCGGCGGCCTTTTCGCGGCGGCCCTGGGCCTGCGCGACTGGCTGGCCATCCCGCGCGCGACGCGGGCGAAGCGCATCGGCGCGCTGCACGGCGCGACCAACGTGGTGGTGTTACTGCTGTTCGCCGGGAGCTGGCTGCTGCGGCGCGATGAAGTCGTTCATCCCGAACCGCTGGCGCTTGCCTGCTCGGGGGCCGGTGTCGTGTTGTCGATGATCGCCGGCTGGCTCGGTGGGGAGCTGGTCGACCGTTACTTCACTTCGCGAAGCGAGACCACGACGAGGACATAGGGCCGACTCGGGCGGCCGGCCCTCTCGCCGCCATTTACGCTCAGATGTTCTCGCGACCGCCGTACTGGTTCGAGCCGGAGTTGTCCCGCTCGCTCCGATCGTTACGGTCGCGGTCGTTCGAACCGTAGCTGCTGCCGGTTCCACGGGCGCCGGTCGACTCGTAACCGCTCCGCTCCTCGTTCACCTGACGGACGCCCTGCGCCACGTCGGTACGTCCACTGCTGCCTGACGATGCGTTGTTGCCGCCCTCGCCGGAGGTTGCACGCGCGCGTGCTCCGCGGCTGTGGCCACCTTCGCGGCCGATGGCTGCCATGTGGGCCCGGTCTCGGCTCACTGCCTCGCCGCCTTTACGGCCGGCCACGCGGGCCTCGTCCGAGGTGAATTCGTGTGCTGTGCCTTTGGCGTGGGCAGCCCTGCCGCCCTTGCTTGCGATCTCACGCTGCTTGTTCGGATCCATTGACGCAAAACCGCGTTTGCTCGTTGCCATGAGTTGATCTCCTTCGGGATTCAAGAAATAGGGGGTACTGCATGCGCTTCGGTCGGTGTCCAGCAGCCTCAAATGGAGCACGAAATGTGCCCGAATGGTTCAATTCGTTGGGTTTTCAGCCTCTTTCGGCCACATCCATAGCTCGCACGCTTCTTGCCTCCTGCGCCTTACAAGATGGATCAGGAAACGACTTCGCTCTGGCTCGCTACCACTGTGCCGCCGCGCTACGAGCCGCTGCGGCACGACCTTCATGTCGACGTTGCCATCATTGGTGGAGGCATCGCCGGGCTCACGGCGGCCGTCCTCCTGAAGGAGCGGGGACGGAAGGTCGCGGTCCTCGAGAGGCAGCACGTCGGCGGCGGGGAGACGGGCAATACGACGGCGCACATCACCGAGGCCGTCGATGCCCGCTACCACTTCCTGAAGCGGAACTTCGACCTCGACGCCGCCAAGACGATGGCCGAGGCCAGCCGCGCCGCCATCGAGCGCATCGCCACGAACGTCGAGCGGTTCGGCATCGAGTGCCGCTTCCGCCGCGTCCCCGGCTACCTCTACACGGAGAAGCGTAAATACGTGGCGGAGCTGAAGAACGAAGCCGTGAGTGCGAAGGACGCCGGCTGCGATGCTCGCTGGGTCACGGACGTGCCGCTGCCTTTCCCCACCCGCGGCGCGGTGCTGTTCGAGAACCAGGCGCAGTTCCACCCCATGTCCTACCTCTCCGGCCTCGCCGCACGCGTGCCGGGGGACGGCAGCTACATCTTCGAGCAGACGCAGGCCACTGCCGTCACCGAAGGGGAGCCCTGTGTCGTCGAGACGCCCCACGGGCGGATTACCGCTGATTCAGTCTTCATGGCCACGAACGTTCCGATCGCCGGCTTCCAGACCGTGCACACGAAGAACGCCCCGTACCGCACGTACGCCATGGCGTTCCACATGACCGGGCCGCATCCCGATGGACTCTTCTGGGACACCGCCGATCCGTATCACTACACCCGCTGGCAGGAGACCGACCAGGGGGACTACATGATCGTCGGCGGCGAGGACCACAAGGTGGGCCACGAGGAGGACACTGAAGCGTGCTTCGCGCGTTTGCAGCAGTACACGCTCGAGCAGTTCGGCGCGCACCCGCTGCGCTACCGCTGGTCGGGGCAGGTCATTGAGCCGCACGACGGCGTCCCCTTCATCGGCGGCCATGGAAAGCTCTACATCTCCACCGGTTACGCGGGGCAGGGCATGACCCTCGGCACCGTCGGCGGGATGCTGGTGACGGACCTCATCACCGGCGTCGAGAACCCCTGGGCGAAGCTGTTCGACCCGATGCGCATCCACCTGCGCGGCGCGACCGTCGATTACGTCAAACAAAACGCCGAGTTCCCGGCGCGTTTGCTGCGCGACCGGCTGACCTCGGGCAACGTCGAGACCGACGATACCTTCGACGTGAAATCGGGCGAAGGAAAGATCGTGAAAGTCGGCGGTCGGAAGCTGGCGGTCTACCGCGACGAAGCCGGAGCCCTCACGGCCTGCTCCACCGTCTGCACGCATATGAAGTGCGACGTCTCCTGGAACGCCGCCGAGAAGAGCTGGGACTGCCCCTGCCACGGCTCCCGCTTCCGCCCCGACGGCGCGGTGCTGAACGGTCCGGCCAAGGAACCGCTGGAGAAGGTGGCGCTGGAGGACGTGGCCGGCGGAGAACGACAGGACCAATAGGACAGATGGGACCTATAGGACCTATGGCTTCGCTCAGCGGAGCCCCATAGGTCTCATCTGCCTATTGGTCCCATTGAAGCGCCGTCCAAGAGGGCGCGCCAGGAAGAAGCGGCGCGCAGCCGGCTATGCCAACCAGCGCAGGCGGCGGGGCCACCTGGCGGAGAGAGAGGGATTCGAACCCTCGGTAGAGGTTTACCCCCTACGACGGTTTAGCAAACCGTTGGTTTAAGCCACTCACCCATCTCTCCAGACGAAACGCGGTGTGGCAGGAAGTGCGATAGTAAAGGGTTTAGCCCCTCACCGCAATTCCCCTGTTGAAAAGAAAGGTGAGGCCGAGGCAATCGCGCGTCGATCGGTAGGCTCGGCCGAGGCTTGGCCAACCAGCGAAGGGCCGTGCCGCCTGGCGGAGGAGGTGGGATTCGAACCCACGGTACGGTTTCCCGTACGGCGGTTTTCAAGACCGCTGCCTTAAACCACTCGACCACTCCTCCGGGATGCGGCGCGAAAGGAACAGCAGTTTACCGGAGAAGATTGCGGCTGCGCAGCCTCTCCGAGTCAGCTAGGGCAGCAGATTCACGTCGAGGGTGATCTTCAAGCGCAGGCGGCGGTGCTGGCGGATCTCATCCAGCGACAGATTCAGCGGAATCGTCACTTCCTTCACCAGGCTCTCGGTCGTCGGGCGGCGCTCCGGTTGCGGCGGCTGCTGCGGGGCTGGCGTCGGCGGCGTCGCCACCGCGGTCGTGCTGTTGCGGGAGTCGAGCGTCGGCAACGAATCGAGGATCCCCTGCGGCAGCGGGATCTCGATCGACGTCATCGGCACTTCCGTCACGTCGAACGCCAGCGGCTGCGCGGCAGGTGACGGCGCCGGCGCGGGGCTGCTGAAGTAGTCGCTCACGTCCTCGAACGGATTCGAGAGCGGCGGCAGCGGCGCGGCGATCGTGTGCGTCGAGGCGACCAGCTCCGTTGCCACGAGCGGGATCGTCTCGTCGGCCGATTCATCGAGCTCGAACTCCGGCTCACCCTGCGGCGCGTGCGCTGCCGCAGCGACAGAGGCTGCAGCCGGCACCGGCGCCGCGGCTCGCGCGGGTGCGGACGGCGGGGCCACGACCGGGTCGTCGTCCGTATCGTCCCAGAGCGACTCCGTCTGCTTGTCGGCCGACGGTGCGTTGAGGATCTGGATCTCCCGCTCGAGGGGCTCCGAGCCTTCGAGGCCGTACTTTTTCACGAGGTGCGCGAGCACGAGCTGCGTGATGCCCTTCAGCGTCTCCTCGACGCCGAGGCCGGACGTGGCCACCGACTCGTGATGCGGCGCGTTGAGCTTGTTCAGCTCCTTCTCGATCTCGGCGACCGGCAGCGCGTTCGGCAGGTCGCGTTTGTTGTACTGGATGACGATCGGCATCTCGCGGAGGCGGATGCCCTGGCGTTTCAGGTTGTCCTCGAGGTTCTGCAGCGACTCGAGGTTTGCATCGAGCGCAAAATCCTGCGAATCGGCCACGAACACCACGCCGTCCGCACCCTTGAGCACGAGCTGCCGCGTCGAGTTGTAGTAGACCTGCCCCGGCACCGTGTAGAGCTGCAGCTTCGTCCGCATTCCTCGGATTTTGCCGAGGTCCAGGGGGAGGAAGTCGAAGAACAGCGTGCGATCCGTCTTCGTCGCCAGCGAGAGCATCTTGCTCTTGTTGTTCGAAGGCAGCGAATCGTAGACGAACTGCAGATTCGTCGTCTTTCCGCAAAGGCCCGGCCCGTAGTAGACGATCTTCGCGGTGATCTCTTTCGTGGCGTAGTTGAACAGGACCATGGTCGTTAGTGCTGAGGTTAGCACAAGGATGAGGGCTCGGGGCCCGGGGCCCTGGGCCCAGTTGGGTCTCGGACGCGAGGTCTGGGGGGCGCGGCTGGCGGATCGTGAGTTGACGTCCCCCGGGACCTTGCGTCTCTGCCCCACTGAGGCCGGGCCCTGAGCCCCAATGGCGTTGACTTTAGATGTGGGACAGACACTCTTGTCTGTCCCGTGCACCCGAACGGCCGCTTGTCTGGAGGAATGGACCTCGGGGGTGGGCCGGACAGACAGGAGTGTCTGTCCCACATGAGGCAAACCTCTAAGTC
>DASWMP010000308.1:0-10119 GCA_036399695.1 Thermoanaerobaculia bacterium
GCTCTGGTACACGTATAAGAGAGCGGTGGCCTTCGCCACCGCACTCCAAGATCAGAACGCTCAGAAATACGCCGCCTTACGACTGCGACGTCGCTTCTACGTGCAGGATCTTTTTGAGCGCGTCGATGTTCGGGTCGACGAACACGCGGCCATCGACTTCCACGGCCGGGTCATCACCAAAATGATGCGTGTTCGAATCTGTCAGCCGCGCTTCGGTGCGTACGAGCTCGTGCTCGACGCGAAACTGGTTCAGAAAGCCTGCAATCAGGCTCGTTTTATGTTTTTTAGTACCGGGGAAGAACCGTACGGTCATCGCTCCCCCTCCCTTCCACACATGGGTCATCTTTTTTTACGGATGGACGACAAGGTACCGCCACGTCTGCATTGAAGTCAAATAACGTCCGGTGACGTCCACGTAAAGCTTCAATGAGCGAAAGACATGCCCATCAGTCGTGGAAGGGATTGGAGCGCCGGCAGGAGGCGCCGGCGCTCCTTTCAGGATCACCTCACGACCGCCTGCGGCTGCAGGGCCGCGGACCAGAGACTGCTCGAGCCCTCTCCCCGATAGGCGGAGTAGAGCAGCCCGTTGTACGGCGCCAGCCCGAGCGCGGCGGACGTCTGGGCACCGTTCTCCGTCGTAACCTCCGTCTGCGCCAGCCAGGTCGTGCCGTCGAAGGCGCAGCTCCAGATGTTGTCGCTGCTCTCCCCTCGGTAGACCATCCACAGGTGATCGCCGAGGACGCCGATGCGCGGCGCCGCCGACGTCTTCGCGCCGTTGATGGTCGTGATCTCCGTCTGGGCGCTCCAGGTCGTCCCGTCGAAGCTGCAGCACCAGATGTTCGACGAATCGGAGCCGCGGTAGACGACCCAGAGCTTCCCGCCATAGACCGCCAGTCCCGGGCTCTCGGAGGTCGTGGCGCTATTGGAGTCCGTGATGTTCGTCTGCGCGCTCCAGTTCGAGCCGTCGAACGAGCAGGCCCACAGGTCGGAGAGATCTTCATGCTTGCCGCGATAGACCATCCAGAGCTTCCCCTGGAACTCGACCAGCGACGGCGTGCGCGAGGTCTCGGCGTCATTCTCGTCCGTCACCTTCGTCTGATCGCCCCACGAGGAGCCGTCGTACGCGGACGCGTAGAGTTTCGACGAGTTGGAGCCTCGATAGGCGATCCAGAGCTTCCCGCCGTAGGCGGCGAGACCCGGCGCGTACGAGCTTTCGGCGTCATTCTGGTCCGTGATCTCGGTCTGGCCGCCCCACGTCGAGCCGTCGAACGCCGCTGCCCAGAGATTGTTCGACGAGCCCGAGCCGAGATACGCCATCCAGAGCTTGCCGCCGTAGACCGCCAGCGACGGCGCGTCGGACGACTCGGCGTCGTTCTGGGACGTGATGTCCGTCTGCGCCGACCAGGCGTTCCAGCCGATCTGCCGCCGCGAGTACGAGCAGATCTGGAGGTCGTTGTGGTCCATGAGGCACTTGAGGTGCTCGCCCGGGCAGTTCACGCAGTTGCCGTTCGGCGCGTTGAGGTACCCGTGCGTGCTGTTGCACGTGCAGTTCGAGTCGCCGTATTCGTCCTGCGCGCCGAAGATGTGGCCGCTCTCGTGGGCGAACGTGCGGTGGATGTTGCCCGATCCCCAGCCGTCGTTGTCGTAGGAGATGACCAGCCGCTCGCCGCTGGAGTAGGCGGAGTGCCCGAGCGGGTACTTGGTGACGTAGGCGACGTAGCCCCAGTCGATGCCCGGCTGATCCTGAAGGGCCTCCGCATACTGCACGGAGCCCGCACGATTGGGGCTGTAGCCGAGTTGCGCCAGCGCGGGATCGCGCCACACCGCTTCGCACTGTTCGTACGTGGGGCAGCTCGCCGGCGGCGCCGCCGTGACGTCGACGATGTTGCGCTCGATGTCGAACGTCAGTCCCGCTTCCGGGTTCGCCCCGGCCAGAAAGTCGGCGCCGGAGACCACCTGCACGGTGATGGTGTCGATCTCGTCGTCGTCGAACTGGAGGTCGTACTGCGACGGTCCGCCGACGATCACCAGACCGACGGCGACGTGGCCGGTCATGATGAGGCTCGTCGGCGTGCCGGACGAGAGCTGCGTTTTGAAGAGCTTACGTACCTCCGCCGATTCCTCGGCGCAGTGCGGCGGCTCGAACCCCGGCGCGTCCCACGGGAGCCCGTTTCCCCGCGGCGCCGACCGCACCACCGCCTGGCTGCGCCGGAACACGCGCACCATGCGCGCCGACGCGGGGTCATTCTCGTCCGCCGCACTGGCCGCCTGCAGGCCACTCCCGTCGAAGGTGCCGGGAACGCGCGCGATGAGGAACCCGTCCGGCAAGCGCGCGGTCACGCGCGCTCCCCGCTCACGCAACTCGCTCTCGGCAGCGGCCCTATCGGATGTTTTGAACAGCAAAGTTCTGTACATGGTGCTCACTCCTTTTTTTCTCTCTCTCGGGTGATTGGGCGATGGGACAGATGGGAGCCACCGCATAGGTCCTATCGGTCCCATGGGTCCCATCGCGTGGCTCTCTACTGACAGGTTCCGCGCGGCGCGGCGGTAAACGGCGCACTGCCGTTCCCCACGAACGCCCAGGAGTTGCTTTTCACCTTGTCGGTGGCCAGGACGTTCACGGCGGCGCGTTGCGCGCTCGTCCAGCTTCCGGAGTCGTTCATCACCCAGGCGCGGGTCACGAAACCTGTCGCGCTTTGCGCGCGCACGGCGAGATCGCACCAGCCGCTGCTGCCGTAGTCGATGTTGATGAAGACGCGGTTGCCGTTCGTGTACGGCGCCCTGGCCGGGTCGTTGCCGGCGGTGCGCTGGTCCCAGTCCACGAAGGCCAGCCGGTTGCGTGTGTCGGCCGACAGGTATTCGCGGCGGCGGCGGACGCTCGTGTCGCCGTCGGCGCCGCTGAAGACGAGGATGAACTTGTTCTTCAGTTGCGCGAGCGTGGGCCAGCCGTACTGCCGGGCGCCGGCGAGGAGCGTGACCGCATCGCGCTGCAGCGCGCCCGGCGTGAAGAGGTTCTCGCGGCCGAGTGCCTGCACGAACTGCTCTTCGACCTTGCGCGCGTAGGTGGCGTCGTCACCCGGCGCGTTCTTCAGGTCCATGATCACGGTGACGACGTCGTGGCTCGGATTGGCGCGCGCCCAGTTCCGGAGGATCGTCAGTCCGTCGAGGAGCGTCGTGTTCTTCCAGTCGTACGTCGAATCGTGCTGGACGGAGCTGGCCCAGTTGTCGTCCGGGCCGAGGTACTCGTTCGAGAGCGCCAGATCGAGCTCCACGCTGCGGCAGCCTGCCTGATAGGGTTGCGCGGGATTGAACAGCAGCGACTCGGGGAGCGTCTCGGCGCGGTCGACCGAGTTGTGCGACGACTTCTGCTGCACCGTGTTGAACGGAAGGGTGTCGACGGATTGTGCGGCCGCCCCGGCTGCGAACAGACAGAGCACGGCCATGACCGTCAGGATGCGGTTCGTCATTCATACCTCTCTGGATGAAGTTGTGGAGGGGAACGTCAGGCGAGGACTGCTTCGCGGTACTGCACTTCATACAGACGGCGATAGAGGCCGCCCGTGTGCATCAGCTCTTCGTGTGTCCCGCGCTCACGGATCTCACCGTGATGGAAGACGAGGATCGTATCGGCCGAACGGATCGTCGAGAGACGATGCGCGATCACGATCGAGGTCCGCCCTTCGAGCAGCGTCTGGATCGCCTCCTGGATGAGGCGTTCCGTTTCGGTGTCGATCGACGACGTTGCTTCGTCGAGGATCAGCACCGGCGGATTGAACGCGAGCGCGCGCGCAAACGAGAGCAGTTGCTTCTCCCCCACCGACAGCCCCGCGCCACGTTCCCGCACCTGCGCCGCATAGCCTTGGGGCAGCCGCGAGATGAAACGGTCCGCCTGCACGCGCATCGCCGCGGTGCGGACGGCCTCGTCGCCGATCGCCGGATCGCCGAGAGAAATGTTCTCGCCGATCGTGCCGGTGAAGAGAAAAAAGTCCTGCTGCACTATTGCAAAGAGCCGTCGCAGAGATGCGAGCTTGTAACGCCGGATGTCGACACCGTTGATCAGGATTTCGCCACGTTGCACTTCGTAGAACCGGAGCAGGAGTGACGTGATCGTCGTCTTCCCCGCGCCGGTGTGGCCGACGAGTGCCACCCGCTCGCCACGTGCAACGCGGAAGGAGATGTTCTTCAACACCCACTCTTCTTCGTTGTACGCAAAGTAGACGTTACGAAATTCGATCGTGTGAAGCTCGTTCACTTCGAGCTCGCCCGCGTCTTCGATCTTCACCGGCGTGTCGAGCAGTTTGAAGATCCGCTCGCTCGCGGCCATCGCTGCCTGCAGGATGTTGTACTTCTCCGACAGGTCCGAGATCGGCTCGTAGAAGCGCTGCGCGTACTGGAAGAACGCGATCAGCACGCCGATCGACATCGCTCCCTGGATGACCTGCCCGCCGCCGTACCAGACGATCAGCGCCACGCCCACGGTCTGAATCAACTCGATGACCGGGTAGAAGATCGAGTAGTAGAAGACCGACTCGATGTTCGCGTCGCGATGCCGTTCGTTCAGCTCGTCGAACTTCTGCGCTTCCCGCTCTTCGCGGTTGAAGAGCTGCACGGTCGACATGCCGCTGATGTGCTCCTGCAGGAAGGCGTTGATCGCGGCGATCCGCACGCGCACTTTCCTGTAGGTGACGCGCGCCCCGCGGCGGAACCAGATCGACACCAGGATGATGAACGGGGTGATGGAGAAGAGGACGAGCGCGAGCTGCCAGTCCATCCAGAACAGCACGCCCACGATGCCGAGCAGCACGAAGATGTCGCCGAAGATGGCCACGAAGCCGGCGGTGAACAGCTCGTTGAGCGCGTCCACGTCCGTCGTCACGCGCGTCATCAGGCGGCCGACGGGATGGCGGTCGTAATACTGCACGTCGAGCTTCTGCAGGTGGGTGAAGATCTGTTTGCGGAGGTCGTACTGGACGTACTGCCCCATCAGGTTCATCAGCACCATCTGCGTGTAGAGGACGAGGAAGCCGAGCACCAGCGTCCCGAGGTACAGACCGGCCGCGACGTTGATGCCGGTCAGCGCGTCGAGCGTGTAGCCGTGCGAGGTCAGCCAGGCACCCAGCGACTTGCTGACACCGTTCGGCTCCGCGCCCCCCATCGGCTTGACGAAGAGATCGATGGCGATGGCGATGATGGCCGGTCCGGACAGCTCGAAAAGCGACGAGAAGATCACGAGCAGCACCGAGAAGCTGGCCCGCCAGCGGTACGGCTTGAGATACCCGAGGAGCCGCCAGGTGAGCTGGCGGTCGAAGGCTTTGACTCCTTCGTCTTCTTGACGCTCTTCCGCCATCAGGCGATCTCCTCCAGCTCGCTCTCGATGGTCTGGCGGCGATAGAGGTCGGCGTAGTAGCCGTTCTTCGCCAGCAGCTCGTCATGCGTCCCTCGCTCCACGATGCGGCCGTCGCCCAGGACCACGATGTGGTCGGCGTCTTTCACCGAGGAGACGCGATGCGAGACGATCAGCACCGTCCTCCCCTGCCGCACCATCCGCAACGATTCGAGGATCCGCTCCTCGGTCTGCGTATCGACGGCGCTGAGCGAATCGTCGAGCAGCAGGATCAGCGGCTCGCGGATCAGCGCGCGGGCGATGGCGGTGCGCTGCTTCTGCCCGCCCGACAGCGTGATGCCCCGCTCTCCGATGATCGTGGAGAGCCCCTGCGGGAACGAGGCGACGTCGGACGTGAGACCGGCCAGGCGCGCGGCCTCGTCGACGTCCTGGTCGTTCGCATCGGCCCGGCCGAAGCGGATGTTCTCCGCGATCGATTCGGAAAAGAGGAACGTCTCCTGCGGCACCATGCCGATCCACTCGCGCAGGTGGCGCGTCGGGATCGTCTCCAGCGGCCGGCCGTCGAGGAAGATCGTGCCCGGGGGCGGCTCGAAGGTGCGCGTCAGCAGCGCCAGGAGCGTCGACTTGCCGCTGCCGGTGCGGCCGACGATGCCCACCGTCTGCCCGTGCTGGATCGTCAGGTTGATGTCGTGCAGGACCGGCTTGGCGCCGGTGTAGGCGAACGTGAGATCGCGGATCTCGACGTCGCCGCGCGCTCCTTGGTCCACCGGCGAACGGTCATCCACCGAGTCGGGGGCCACGGACCAGATGTCGTGCAGCCGCTGCATGGAGGCCATGCCGCGCTGCACGAGGTTGATGACCCAGCCGAGGGCGATCAGCGGCCAGATCATCCGGCCGAGGTAGAACTGGAAGGCCACGAAGGCGCCGATGCTCAGCGTGCCGCCGATGATGCGGCGGCTGCCCATGAAGAAGACGACCACGAACATGACGCCGATGAGGGCGTGCAGCGCCGGATAGAACGTCGCGGTGAGGCGGATGAGCGAGCGGTTGCGCTCCACGTACTCCCGGTTCATCCGCTTGAACGTCTCGACCTCCTGCGCCTCCTGGGTGAAGGCGCGCACGACGCGGACACCGGCCAGATTCTCCTGCACGCGCGCCGAGATGTCGCCGAAGTAGTCCTGCACCGCCTTGAAGCGGACGTGGATGCGCTGGCCGAAGGTCTTGACCATGCCGGCCACGACCGGGACGGCCATCAGGGAGATCAGGGCCATCGTGGCGTCGATGCGCAGCATCATGATGAAGGCGCCGGCGACGACGAGGATGGACGAGAACGAGTGCATCACCGCCGGCCCGATGAGCATGCGCACGGACGAGAGGTCGTTCGTGGCCCGGGACATGAGGTCGCCGGTGCGCTGGTCCTGGTAGAAGCGGAGCGGCAACCTCTGCAGGTGCTGGTAGAAGTCGTTCCGCATGTCGTATTCGATGTGCCGGGAAGCGCCGATGATGATCCAGCGCTGGGCGTACAGGAACACCCCTTCGACCGCCGCCGCCCCGATGAGCAGGAGCCCGTACCGGATCAGCACCCCGCGGGAGAACGCCTGCGAAAGCTCGTTGACGGCGTTCCCGATGATGAGCGGCTTGAGCAGCGAAAAGACCGCCGACCCGACGACACACAATGCCCCGAAGATGAGCCGCGCTCTGTACAGCCCGAAGTAATGAAAGAGACGGCGGATGGGGGTCATCTGGTGAGGGGGATTCTAGTGCAGGAGGAGGGAGGGCGGAGCTGTACGGATGGGTAGGGCGGGAGGGGGCGGGGGAAGGCGGAATGTTGAATGCTCAATGTTGAATGTTAAAGGGAGTACGGGTGTCGCCGGGCCTTCATTCAACATTCAACATTGCTCGGCTGCGGCACTGCACCGCTGGTGGAAGGGTGAACGGAGGCCGCTACTCTTCCCCTGCTGCCGCCGCCCGTGCTTCTTCCGCCTGCTGCCGTCGCAGTTCGTCCCCTTCGTCCTTCAGCGGAAGCTTACGCAGCTCCTGCAACGTGATGCGAAGCACGCTGCCGAGCGTGAACCCCGTCGGGAAGCAGTGCGGGACGCGCACCCCGGCGCCGATCAGCTCGAAAAAGTCGAGCGGCGGCTTGCGTCTGGCCAGGACGTACGCCAGCTTGCGCGGCAGGTCTTCCCGGTCGAAGGCGTTGAGGTGCAGCGGCTGGAGGTAATAGCCGAAGTGCATCTGCTGGAGCGTCGGCATACCGCCGGCGAACTCCGGCAGCGTCACGCTCAGCGTCAGGGCGCCGAAGATCCAGTTCTCCTGGGCGAACTCTCCACGCCAGTGATCTTCTTCGTCTTCGGTCAGGTGCTCGAGGCGCATTCTTTAGCGCAATGACTAGCGCAGGTTCTCCACGGTCCGCTCGAACGCCTCGGGGCCGCCGAATCCTTCCATCCTCGTCTTCTGCTCACCGCCGGCATCGGCCCAGACGAGCGTCGGGAACCCGCGGACGCGGTAGCGCTGCTGCAGCGCCTCCACCTCCGCGTTGTTGCGGCCGTCTTCGCGCTGCCGGTCGACGACCCGCACCGGCACGAAGCGCTGGTTGATCATCCCGGCCAGCCGCTGATCGCTGAACACCGCGTCCTCCAGCGCATGGCACGGGCCGCACCAGGCCGCCGTGAAGTCGTACATGATGACCTTGCCGCTCTGCCGGGCCACGTTCGCCGCCTGCTCCATCGGCACCCAGCGGACGAGGCTGCGGCTCCCCTCCTCCTGCGTGGCCGCCGGCGCACGGTTCACGCGCGAGACGATGATCCGCCCGGCGATGAGCGCCACGGCGATGGCAAACAGCCAGATCGGGATGCTGCGCTGCGTGCTAGTCCGCGCCATACGGCACCTCCCGGCGGCTGAAGAAGAGAGCGGCGGCCACGAGCGCCACCGCGGCATTCGACAGGACCATCAGGGTCCACTCGCCGCTGAAACGCTGCGGCGCGTCGGGGAAAAGGTTCGTGTCGATCCAGACGATGGCCCGCGGGATCGACGGAAAATCGGCCAGCAGCTTGCCGATCCAGGCGAAGAACCCCTGCCGTGCCATCTGCAGCATCCCCATTGCCCCCTGCGTCACGCTCAGGCCGACGCTGAGCGCGAAGTAGATGGCGATGTTGAAGTAGGCGCGGGTGAAGCTGCCGAAGAGGGCCATGAGGGACACGGTCAGCAGCGCCGCGATGGCGTAGTTGAGCGTCGTGCCGGTGACGACGGCGGCGTTGCGTCCGCCGCGGCCGAGGAGCTCCGCGAGCATCGGGACGGCCGCGCCGATCCAGACGACCAGCGTGGCGCCGATGACGCGGGAGACCAGATAGACGGTGCGGTTCACCGGCTTGGCCAGGATGAGCTGCAGCGTGCCGGACGAGAACTCCGGCCCGATGACGCTGCAGCCGACGACGTACGAGAGGAGCGCGATCATCGGCGGCCAGATGCGTCCCGGCATGTTGTCGATGCGCGACACGCCGAGGGCCAGGATGGCCAGCAGCGCGAGATAGCCGAGAAACGGGATGCTGGTCACATGACGCCGCACCGTCTCCCCGATTACTGTCAGGTTCATGCTTCACCTCGGAAGATGCCTTCGAGATCGGCCGTGTGCCGGCGGACGTCGATGACGCCGGCGCCGGTGGCGACGAGGTCGCGCACCACGCGGGCGATGTCCGCCTCCTGCTCCACCGTGGCCACGACGACGTTGCCGCGCGGCGCGGTGCCCGCGACCTCCGTCACCTTCGCCGCGTCGAACGTGCCGTGCAGCAGCGTGACGGCAATGACGATGCGGTCGGTGTAAGTGAGCGTCTCGTCGCGGGCGATGACGCCGTTCGAGAGGAACAGGACGCGGTCGCAGACTTTGCCGACTTCCGCGAGCTGGTGGGAGTTGAGCAGCACCGCGGCGCCGCGCTGCTTCTGCTCGACGATGAGGTCGCGCACGAGGAGCACGCCGTTCGGATCGAGGCCGGACGTCGGCTCGTCGAGGAAGATGTACTGCGGCTGGTGGATGAGCGCCTGGCACATGCCGATGCGCTGGAGCATGCCGCGCGAGTACTGCGACAGCTTCTTCTCGGCCGCGTGGGCAATGCCGAGGCGCTCCATCATCGCCGCCACCCGATCGTCGACGCCGTTGCGCGGCACTTCGGCCAGACGCGCCATGTAGCGCAGGAAGGCGCGGCCGGTGGCACGGCGGTCGAAGTTCATCCGCTCCGGGACGAACCCGGTGCGGCGGCGGACGTCGAGATCGTCGTTGGCCTTGCCGTCGATGAGGATCTCCCCTTCGTCCGGCTCGAGAAAGGCGAGCAGACAGGACATGAGGGTCGTCTTCCCCGCCCCGTTCGGCCCGATCAGGCCGACGACTTCACCCGGCGCGATCTCGAGGTCGACCCCTTTGAGGACGTGCTGGACGCGCGTGACGGTGGAGAACGACTTCGTCAGACGCCGGACGCGTACGCCGCTCATGCGGGCTGCTGCTTCCGCGCGCGCAAGCCGTTCAGGATGTCGTCGACTTTCGCCTGATGGTACTGGTTGACGCGCTCCTGGAGAGCGTCGCCCCCTTCGATCGACTCGGTGTAAACCTTCTTCAGCTCACCGCCGAGATAGACCTTCGTTTCGATGCGCGCGTTGGGCCGGGAAAAGAACTCGGTCTGCACCGTGAGCTTCTTTTCCCCGACGTCGAAAGCATCCACACGGCCGTTGATTTGTGGCTCGTTACTCATTGGCTGCCATCTTACATGCCAATCTCGGAGTGGGGG
>DASWMP010000309.1:0-33352 GCA_036399695.1 Thermoanaerobaculia bacterium
GCGGGCACGCTGGCATTCAATGTGGGACAGACACTCTTGTCTGTCTGCGCCCGCAGGCGCCGGTTTCTAATCAGGCCATCAGAGTGTGTGCGCTCCGTTTTGAGACACCCTCCGCACGCCACCGCACTCCGAGATCGAGTCAGCCCACACCCTCGGGCAACTGCACGCCCACCTTGCGCAGCGCCTCGAACGACCCCACATCGGACCAATCGAAATCGCCGCGAATGGTCGAGACCCGCGCCGCCTTCTCCATCAGCGCGTAATCGATCGACAGCGACGGCATCTCGCCGTAGGTCGCTTCGCTCACCTGCATCAGCTCTGGCGCCGCTTCGGCGAGCGCAGCGCGGAACGTGCTGCCGCGCCAGAGGAACATGCCGCCGTTCCACACGTAGTTGCCGGCGCGGAGGAACTCCTCCGCCACTTCCCTCGACGGCTTCTCCGTGAAGCGGCGGACGCGCAGCACTTCGCCGTCGAGCGGCTCGCCGAGCTCCAGGTAGCCGAAGCCGGTGTTCGGCTCCGTGGGGGTGATGCCGATCGTGCCCAGGTAGTCGTGGGATTCGGCGAAGACGAAGGCGCGGGTGAGGATGCGCAGGAACTCGTCCTCGTCCCCGATGTAGTGATCGGACGGGAGGAAGGCCATCGTGCACTCGTCGCCGAAGCGTGAGGCGATGGTGAACGAGCAGAGCGCGATCGCCGGCGCCGTGTTGCGGCGGGAGGGCTCGGTGAGCACGTTCTCCGGCGGCAGCAGCGGCAGTTGCTCGACGCAGTGGCCGCGATACCGCTCGTTCGTCGAGACGAAAATCCGCTCGGCCGGCAGGATGCGCGCGAGGCGGCCGAATGTCCGCTCCAGGAGCGACTGGCCGTCGAAGAGACGGAGGAACTGCTTCGGGTTGTCGTCCGATGACAGCGGACGCAGACGCGTGCCGGCGCCGCCGGCGAGGATGACGGCCGCGCGGTTCACGAGCTCTTCCTTCCGACCGCGATGAGGCTGAGCCCCTTCGACGGCGTCTCCCCTTCGAAGGCGCGGAAGAACGGCACGAGCCGGTCGAAGACGCGCGACTGGCCGGACGGCAGGCCGCCACGGCGGAACAGCTTCGAGTTGAGCCACCAGGCCAGGCGCGAGAAGCGGTTGTGAAATGAGACGTACTCGATTTCGAAGCCGGCCGCCTGCAGCTTGGCCGTCAGCTCGTCGCGGTCGTAGCGGCGACGGTGGCCGACCGCCTGATCCATCGGGCCGAAGAGCGACTTGCCGGCCGGGACGTAGACCACGACGCGGCCGCCGGGCGGCAGTAGTTGCGCGGCGCGGCGCAGGGCGCCTTCGTCGTCGTTCAGTTGCTCGAGCACGTTGATCAGGGTGACGGTGTCGAACTGATGGCGCGCCAGAGCCAGCGACGAGTCGGACTCGAGGTCGCAGCGCTCGACGAGGATGCCGGGACTGCGGCGGAACTGGTTGCGCAGCCGGTCGATGTACGGCGTCTCCCGATCCGTGGCCACGATCAGCTCGCGGCCGTAGAGAAAGCGTGTCATCGTCCCGCTGCCGGCGCCGGCTTCCAGCACCCGCTGGCCGACGAACGGCTTCACCCGGTCCCAGACCCAGCGGTTGTAGCGCTTGAGGCGGGAGCGGCGGCGGAGCGTGGCGTACGTCTTCGGCTCGCTGGAGGCGTCGTCGAAGAGACCGTAGCGGAGGATGGTCCAGATGGCGCTGAAGCCGTCCTTCCAGTTGATTTTCTTGCCTTCCCAGTACTCGCGGCCGTAGTACGAGATCGGCACCTCGAAGATCCGGTAGCCGCGCTTGGCCAGCTTGGCCGTGATCTCCGGCTCGATCCCGAAGCGGTTCGAGTTGAGCTTGATCGACTGGATGACTTCGCGGCGGAAGACTTTGTAGCAGGTCTCCATATCCGTGAGATCGAGGTTGGTCGTGGCGTTGGAGAGGAACGTGAGGAACGTGTTCCCCATCCGGTGCCAGAAGAGCATGACCCGGCGGGGGTAGCCTTCGAACCGCGAGCCGAAGACGACGTCGGCATGGCCGTCGACGATCGGCTTGATGAGCGTGGGGTAGTCGACGGGGTCGTATTCGAGGTCGGCGTCCTGAATGAGGACGATCTCGCCCCGCGCTTCCTCGATCCCGCGCCGGATGGCCGCCCCTTTCCCCTGGTTGACCGGCTGAAAGAGATGCCGGATCTCCGGCCACTGCGCGGCCAGCTTGGCGACGACCTCGGCGGAGCCGTCGTTCGACTGGTCGTCGATGACGATGATCTCCTTCTCGATCGGCACTTCATGCACGCGCCGCAGCAACTCCGCGACGGTCGCGCGCTCGTTGTAACAGGGGATGACGACGCTCAGCAGGGGAGCGGGAGAGGGGGTACTCATTCGCGGCGCGTATTGTACGTGGGGCGAGCTTAGGGCGTTTTGGTTGTTGGTTGTTGGTTTTGATGTGGGACAGACACTCTTGTCTGTCCGGCGCACCCGGAACCACCGGACAGACAAGAGTGTCTGTCCTACATCAGGAGGCAATCGCCTTACCATTGCCCCGCTTGTCACACCAGACTCACGAACCCCTCCGCAAATCGATCCACATCGCCTTCGGGCTCTGCGCCTTCACGCTCAAGTGGCTGCCCTGGTGGGTGGCGGCGGGGGTCTGCATCGCCGCGATCGTCGGCAACTGGCTGATCCTGCATCGCGTGGTCGGGCGGCGGGTGGCGCGCGACGCCCGCGGGTTCGACGCCGGCATCATTCTCTATCCCGTCTCCGTCCTGGCGCTGGTGCTCGTCTTCCATGACCGGCTGCACTTTGCCGCCATCGGGTGGGCCATGCTCGCATTCGGCGACGGCGTGGCCACGCTGGCCGGACGGTCCTTTCCGATCGCACGCATCCCCTGGAACCGCAACAAGAGCTGGGGCGGCTTCCTCGCGTTCCTGATCGCTGCCTGGGTCTCCGGCGTCGCCGTCGGCTGGTTCCTCGGGTATCCGCACCCGGTCGTGATCCTCGTGGCCGCGCTGTGCGCAGCTATCGGCGAATCACTGGCCCTGAACGTCGACGACAACGTGATCGTGCCGTTCGCCGCCGCGGTCGCGCTCGTGGTCGCGGGCCTGCAGCCGATCTGGCCCTACGCCGTCTGGCCGCAGACGCCGCTCTGGCTCCTCGTCAACGGCGCCCTGGCGCTCGTCGGCTTCTTCACGAAATCCGTCGATTTTTCCGGTGCGCTCGGCGGCTGGGTCCTCGGCACGATCCTCATCCTCGGCGCCGGCTGGCCGCTCTACGCCACGCTGCTCGCCTTCTTCATCCTCGGCACGCTCACGACGAAGCTCGGCTACGCGAAGAAAGCACGCGCCGGCCTGGCGCAAGAGAAGGGTGGACGCCGCGGCTTCAGTCACGCCTTCGCCAATGTCGGCGTGGCCGCGATCTGCGCCATCGCCACGACGCGGCTCGCGCGGATGGAGCTCGCCGAGCGGGAGCTGATGTTCATCCCGCTCTTCATGGGCATCGCCGCCCTCGCGACCGCCGCCGCCGACACGACGGCCTCGGAGATCGGACAGCTCCTCGGCAAGCGCGCGTTCCTGCCGCTGACGCTTCGCCGGGTGCCGGTCGGCACCGAGGGGGCGATCTCCGTCGAAGGCACGCTCGCCGGGCTCGCCGGGGCCTTCGTCGTGGCGGCGATCGGTGCATGGTGCGTGCACGTGGCGTACGCCTATCCGGTCGACGTCATGCTCGTGGCCACGCTCACCGCCTGCGCGTTCCTCGGCTCGTACGTCGAGAGCGTCGTCGGGAGTTGGAACCGCAAACGGGCCACACCGGTCCCGAACGGCGCGCTGAATTTCTTCAACACGGCGATCGGCGCGCTCCTGTTTCTTCTCGCCGTGAAACTGTTTCCGCAGGTGGCGGCCTGGGGCACGAATCTTGGGTAGGATGGCGATGCGTGGAGCGTCGAATTCTGGTCGTCGATGACGAGCCCTACATCCGGGAAGTGCTGATTCAGCGTTTGCGGAACCGTGCGTACGCGGTCGAAGGGGCCATCGACGGCGAGGACGCGCTGGTGAAGCTGGCCGCGGGGCGGTTCGATCTCGTCATTCTCGATCTGCTGATGCCGAAGACGGGCGGCGTGGACGTGCTGCATACGCTCGAGCGTGCCACCTGGGCGCCTCCGGTGATCGTCCTCTCGGGCCTCGCGGAGCTGTGGAAACGGCATCACGACGACTCGCCCGTCGTGGCGGCTCTGCAGAAACCGGTGGAGTTCGATCGCCTCGTGCGCGCGATCGAGAGTGCATTCCGATAGGATGCGCCAATGGCGAAGCAGCCCCTCAAACGAATCGTAATCGTCGGCCGCCCGAATGTCGGCAAGTCGACTCTCTTCAACCGTCTGGCAGGTAAACGCCGCGCGCTCACCCACGATCTTCCCGGCATGACGCGCGACCGGCTGTCGGACATCGTCACGCTCGACGACGGCCGGCGCTACGAGCTCACGGATACGGGCGGCCTCGAATACGGCGACTCGCCAATGTCGGCCTTCGCCGATGAGATCCGCGCCCAGGCCACGGCGGCGCTGCGCGACGCCGATTTCATCCTGTTCGTCGTCGACGGCGCGGCGGGCCTGCTTTCCGAGGACCGCGACATCGCCGAACAGCTCCGCTCCGAGAGGGGGAAGACCGTCCTGCTGGTCAACAAGGTCGACCGCAAGGACGCCGACGTCCACGACTTCTGGGGTCTCGGCCTCGAGCGGATGATTCCGATTTCGGCCGAGCATGGCGAAGGGATCGACGAGCTGACGGACGCCATCGAGGAGATCGTTCCGCCGGAAGCGGCGCCGGACGAGGAGGCAGAGGACGAGGATGCGCCGATCCGCGTGGCCATCATCGGCCGCCCGAACGTCGGCAAGTCATCGCTGCTGAACAAGCTGACGAACGAGGAGCGGGCCGTCGTTTCGCCGATCTCCGGCACGACGCGCGACGCCATCGACTCGGAGATCCTTCGCAACAACAAGCCGTACCTGCTGATCGACACCGCCGGTATCCGCCGCAAGGGGAAGACGACCGACGAAGCGGAGAAGCTGTCGGTCATCTCCGCGCGCAAGGCCATCGAGCGCTGCGAGATCGCTCTCGTGATGATCGACGCCATCGAAGGCGTCACCGCGCAGGACGCGACGGTCGCCGGCTACGCGGAAGAGTCGGGCAGGGCGGCGCTGATCCTCGTGAACAAGTGGGACGCCGCCGAGCACGCGCAGGACGACGCGAAGAAGTTCGAGGAGGACGTCCGCTTCAAAATGAAGTTCCTCTCGTACGCGCCCCTGGAGTTCATCTCCGCCAAGAGCGGCCGCCGTGTCGAGAAGATCTTCCCCCGGATCGACAAGATCGTGGCCGGTTTCCGCCAGCGCTTCCGCACGTCGGAGCTGAACGAGATCCTGGCGAAGGCGTTCGTCGCCCATCAGCCGCCCGCCGTCCGCGGACGCCCGCGCCGCTTCTACTACGTGACGCAGCTCAAGGCGGGACCGCCGACGTTCGCGCTGTTCTCGAACGTCGACGAGCCGTTGCACTTTTCGTATCGCCGGTACCTGGAGAACCAGTTCCGGGAGGCGCTGGATCTCGTCGGCTGCCCCGTGCACTTTGTGATCCGGGCCCGAAAAGGCATGAAGCGCGAGCGTCGATAGAAGCCCGCCCGCGGTGCGGGGCTCTGCCGGCACGTCCTGGCTGTACTACTCCAAACGCCGCGTTACACCATCGATTTGCCGTGTGGCATGGCTTGTCGCACGGCTTCGACGGCGCGCGGATCGGCCCCGTCTACCTCCTCGTAGAGCTTGAGCAGCTCGCGGGCGGCGCTGGCGGGGCCGAGACGCATCGCCTGCTCGAGGGCGTGATGGTCGAAGCGGCGGAGCGGGTCGAGGGTGTCGTTACCGCCGCCGAGAATCTGCACGAGGTGACGCATCGCGTGGGCGAGCATGAAGCGGGCGGAGGCGAGCTCGCCGCGCTGCGCCCGTCCGGCCGCCACGAGCAGGTTCGCGAGAAACATCCCGTGCAGCCACTCGCGGCCGGGCGGCGGATCGCTGATGGCGGCGATCTCCCGCATCCGCGCCTCGATGCGCTCGCGGTCGAGCAGCACGCGGTAATCGTTCGCCCGGGCGACGTGCAGCTCGTCGGGTGTGAAGACGGCGTACTCGACGAGGTGGCCGTCGTCGTAGATCGCCTTGCAGCCGTGCGGCGTCTCCCGGAACCAGAAGGCGATGCGCTCACGGTCGGGGAGCCAGTCGGTGGACGCACGCAGGGCTTCGGCCTCGTGGGCGATCACAAAGAAATCGTGATCGGAGTAGCGGTCGGGTGTGCGCCCCTGCTCCGCCATGGAGCCGAGAGCGACGATGCCGACCACGCGCGGGTCGGCCGTGAGAGTGCTGACGAGCTGCTCGGTGAACGCGTGGTAGGGACTCATGGTTGTGCGGAGAGGACGATAGGACCTATGGGGCCTATGGGACAGATGGGACTACTGACGCGTGTCATTTTGCCATCGTTCGACTTCTCATCGGACCCATAGGTCCTATAGGTCCCATGGGTCCGATCGTTGCCCATGCCGCACGGCCGGATTAGGCCCACTCTAGTCTGGTAGTCGCCGTGCATACGTCCGGCATAGAATCGGAAGCCATTGCCAAACGTTGAAGAGGCACGATGAAACCACCTGAAGTCGTGACGCTTACTCCCGGTAAGCGCGTTCTTTTCCTGACGAAGGACCCGGAGCTCATCCGGAAGCAGCTCAGTGGCGAGCTCGACCTGCAGATGAAGGATCTGCGCGTCGAGGACCTGCTCGATGACATCAATACCGATGCGATGACGCCGGCCTGGGTCTGCTTCGATCACAAGCCGGAGGACATCGCACGCAACGCCTACGCCGGGCTCATCGTCAATGGGGAGCGGCTCTTCGCCCCCGACGCCCTGCGCAACGGCAACTTCGAGGTCATCGTCAGCGGCTACCGCAAAGGCGTCGGCAGCTCGCGCGAAACGGCCACGCAGTGCGAGGTCTTCAGCGGCATCAAGCTGGCCATCGCCGTTTCGTTTGCCCCGATTCACGCCGGCAACAACATCAACCAGGGGCTGCTGATGGGCACGCACGAGATGCTCATCCGCCTGCAGGCCGGCGACGGCGTCCCCCTGCGCGAGTTCTACGATTCGTACGATCCGATCACGCAGCTCATCATTCAGTGGGGCGGCCTCTTCCCGTTCTCGAAGGCCGTGGCCGACGGCGACGTGCAGTTGCCGGTGCCGGACAACGCGCCGCGGCCGATGACGATGGGGGAGAAGATCCTGGCCCGTCACATGCGCGGCGTCCCTGACGATCGCCGCTACGTGAAGCCGGGCGACGCCGTCGTGGTGGACGTCGACGGCGGCTACACGCACGAGTTCACGACCGCGCAGGTGCACTACTTCCTGCAGCAGGAGTACGGGAAAGATTACGAGATCACGAACCCGAAGAAGTTCGCCGTGTTCGAGGATCACCTCATCTACACGGACGACGTGCCGCGCATGCGGCCATTCATGGATAAGATCCAGACGCTGCGCGACCTGCAGCGCGAGTTCCAGCAGCACACGAACTGCCGCGACTTTTCGGCGAAGGGGAACGTCTCGCCCGGTATCTGCCACGAGGTCGCGCGCGAGTTCATCATCGATCCGGGCGACTTCATCCAGGCCACCGACAGCCATACCTGCATGGGCGGCGTGAACAACGCCCTGGCCTGGGGCGTCGGGGCGACGGAGTATGCGAACCTCGTGCACTCCGGCTTCACGACGGTGGAGATGTCGGAGTCGATCCGCTTCGAGCTCGTCGGCCAGTTGCAGGAGAACGCCACGGCCAAGGACGTGATGCTGCACATCCTGCTCGAGTACGCGAAGCCGCAGTTGACGCTCGACCGGATCATGGAGTTCACCGGCCCCGGCGTCCGCTCGCTGTCGCTCGACGAGCGGGCCACGCTGGCGAACATGGCCACGGAGTGCTCGGCGCGGACGGCTATCGTCGAAGCGGACGAGAAGACTTTCGAGTGGATCGGCGCGATGCGTCCGGACGTCGATCTCGACGTGCTCCGCGCTCGCGCGGTCTCGCCCGATCCCGACGCGGAGTACGCCGGCGGCGTGCACGTGATCGACCTCTCGACGATCCGGCCGATGGTGGCGCACCCGGGCGACCCGGATCACGGCATCGCCTCCGATCCGACGAACGGCGCCTTCATCGACGACATCGGCGACGTGAAGATCGACATCGCTTACGCCGGCTCCTGCACCGCCGGCAAGATCGACGATCTACTCTTCTACCACCAGGTAGCGAAGGAAGCGGTTGACGCCGGCCTGAAGGTGGCGGACGGGGTGAAGTTCTTCATCCAGTTCGGCTCCCAGGCCGTCGAGAAGTTCGCCCGCGACAATGGTCTCGTCGACACGTTCGAACGCGCCGGCGCCACCGTCCTCAACCCCGGCTGCGGCGCCTGCATCGGCTGCGGCCCCGGCGTCTCCGAAACCGGCGACGACGTCACGGTGAGCGCCATCAACCGCAACTACAAAGGCCGCAGCGGCCCCGGCAAGCTGTGGCTGGCGTCCCCGCTGACGGTAGCGGCCAGCGCCTTCACGGGCCAGATCACGGCGTACAAGCCGGGGATGTTTGCGAATGTGCGGGAGGGGGCGGGGGCGGCGCGATAGGGTTAAAATCAAATCATGACGAAGACCGTCACAGCAGCGGACGCACAGGAGCACTTCCTGTCACTTCTCGATGAGCTTGCCGGCTCGCGCGAAGAAATGCTCGTCACCAGGGACGGCGAAGTCGTTGCTAAAGTCGTCCCACTCGAGCCGCTCCCCCGAGAAGCACTCCTTGGCACACTCACGTTTCACGAGGACATCGTCGCGCCCATTGAGGAAACGTGGAACGCTGAGCAGTGATTGTTGCGGATACGCACACCTGGCTCTGGTGGACGGCAAGTCCGGGACTGTTATCGCCCGCTGCGGTGCAGGCTCTTGGCAATAGCGACGTCATAGGTGTGTCAGCGATCAGTTGCTGGGAAGCCGCGACGTTGATACAGCGGGGACGTGTCAGCGCCGATCGTGACCCAAAGGCCTGGATCGACATGGCTCTCCAGCTTCGCGGGATTCGTCTGCTCCCGATCGCACCCGCTATCGGAGTGATCGCTGCACTGCTTCCACGAGAGTTCCCAGGAGATCCCGCGGACCGTCTGATCACCGCAACGGCGATTCATCACGGCGTACCGCTCGTCACGAAAGACGGGAAGATCCGCCACGCGAATGTCGTCGAGACGATCTGGTAGACGTCACCCCCGCGTAGCCGCCAGCTTCGCTCCAGCGACCACCAGGCACCCGCCCGCCACCCGCTCGAACAGCCTGGCGTGCTTCCCGTAGAGGGCGCGGCCCCGATCTGTGGCGTAGGCGTAGGTGAAGAGCACCGGGAGCTCGATGACCATCGACACCAGCCCGCGTAGCGGCGAAGAGGAGAATGTTGGAGAGCGACATCGTTCAGGTCGTCGCCGAGACACGGCGGCGCGGCATCAGGATACTCGCGAGGTCGGCGGCGAAGCGTGCCGCGTCGCGCGGCTCGAGCGCGGCGATCGTGACGCGGATGGCCGGAGGCGTTTCCAGCCGGTACCGCTCGCCCGCTTTCACTCCCCAGCCGGCATGCAGCAGCGCCTGCACGACGGCCGTCTCCTCCGGCACCGGAATCCAGACGTTGAGCCCCGACGCACCATGCGCGCGGATGCCGTGCGTCGCCAGCTCGCGCAGGAGGGCATCCCGCCGTTCGCCATAGACGCGCTCCGCCCGTCCCAGCAGCTTCTGCGTGGCCCGGCTGGACCAGAGCGAGACGACGAGCCGCTGCAGGACGTGACTGACCCAGCGGATGCCGAGCGTCTGCCGTCCTTCGACGCGCATGTGCGTGTGGGCGTCGCTGGCCAGGACGGCCACGCGCAGGTCCGGCCCCAGCGATTTCGACGTCGAGCGGACGACGGCCCAGCGTGTCCGCGCCGCGTCGATCAGAGTGACGTACGGCGCACCGGCCACCGGACCGGCGTGATCGTCCTCGATGACCATCGCTTCCGGAAAAGACGCCAGGACCATGCGCAGCTCGCGGGCGCGCTTCGCCGTAATTGCGGAGCCGAACGGATTCTGCGCCCGTGGCGTGACGATCACGGCCTCCGCGCTGCGCAAAGCCTTCCGCAGTGCCTCGGGACGTGGCCCCTCGTCATCGACAGCCACCGCCACCGGAACCAGCGACAGCGCGTTCAGCAGGTCGAGCACACCGGTGAAGCACGGATCCTCGACCGCCACGCGATCGCCTGCACGGAGCTGCTCGCGCAGTACCCGTTCGATCCCGTCGAGTGCGCCGCTGACGACAGAGATGTGCGTCGACGGTACACGGTCGGCGCGGAACTGCTCGCGCGCCAGCTCCAGCAGCGCGGGCTCGTTCAGTTCGTGGCCATAGACGCGCTGTCCCACCTGCACCCGGCGCATGGCGGCGTCGAGATCCGGCAGGAGCGCCAGGTCGGGATTCCCTTCCTGCAGGTCGCGCACTCCCGCGGGAAGCGGCGTTTCAGCCGGCGCCGCGATCGGCGCGGCATGGCGCACGCGCGTCCCGCGCCGCCCATCGGCGACGAGGACGCCGCGATCCTGGAGCAGGCGATAGGAGGCCGCCACTGTAGCCGGGCTGACGCCGAGGTGGACGGCCAGCGGACGGACGGCCGGCAGCAACTCCCCGGCAGCTATCTTCCCGCCCGCTACCGCTTCCTCGATCGACCGGGCGATCTTGACCGTGCTGTCTCCGCTAATGTACTTTTGTACCAGCATAACGACAACATTGTACTAGTACATTCGGAGAATAGCCATGACGTTGCAGACAGAGCGGACGACCGTGAAGCGGCTCGCCAAACGCGGGAACTATGAACGTGAGACCGTCCACGCCATCCTCGACGAGGCCCTGATCTGCCATGTCGGCTTCGTGATCGACGGCCAGCCGGTCGTCATTCCGACGATCCACTGGCGCGACGGCGACCGTCTCTACCTGCACGGCTCCGCCGCCAACCGTATGCTGCGCACCCTGCGCGACAGCGGCGTCGACGCCTGCGTCACCGTGACGCTCCTCGATGCCCTGATCCTGGCCCGCTCCGCCTTTCATCACTCCATGAATTACCGCTCGGTCGTGATCATGGGGAAGGCCGTCGCCGTCACCGACCGCGAGGAGAAGCTCCACGCGCTTGACCGGCTGGTGGAGCATGTCGTTCCCGGCCGTGCCCCATTCGTCCGCCCCGCCAACGACGCGGAGCTGAAACAGACGCTCGTGCTGGCGATCCCGATCGACGAAGCCTCTGCCAAAGTCCGCACCGGCGGCGCGCTCGATGAAGACGAGGACTACGCCCTGGACGTGTGGGCGGGCGTGGTGCCGATGCGCCTGGTCGCCGGCGCGCCCGAGCCCGACGAGAAGATGCCGCCGGGCGTACCGGTGCCGGAGTATTTGTTGGGCTATCGGCGGGGGTGACGGGCGGGGCGGGGGAGGTTTTTGGTTTTGGTTTTTGGTTGTTGGTGGGGAACGCTACGTCCTACCGGTCCTCACCAACAACCAAAAACCAACAACCAAAAACCCAACAACCAACCCCCGCCTCTCCTCTACATGGACCAGGGCGGCGCGATGTGATTCATGCGCGCATACGCAATCACCTGCCCGAGGTGCTCGTGCAGGTGGGTCAGGTGCGCGGTCAGGACCGCGCGCTGGGTTGCAGGCTTGCCGGCCAGCCGGGTGCCTTTCTCCAGCTCCGCGTCCGTCATCCTCACTACCGTTTCACGTACATGCTTGAACGAGCGGCGGAGCTCCGCCACGATGACCTGCTTGTTCGTGATTTTCTCCGGGTCCTTCGGCATGTCGTCCGGCGGAGGGGTTCCCAGGAGATTGGCCATGAAATACGTCGACGCGGCCACGTGCCCGAACACTTCGCTGAAACTCCGCACTTCCTTCGACGAGCGCCAGGTGTACAGCTTCACCGGCACCTTCGTCGCGAGATCGAGGTACTTGTGCTCGAGCTCATCGAGGTTGGCGAGGAACTCGGCCCGGTAACCGCTGGTCGGCGCGGCCGTTAGGGGCGCTGCCTGCTTCGGTGTCTGCTGGAGGGCGGCCGCGGAGGCCGTGAGCGGCACCGCGACGAGCGCGAGCGTGAACAGACATCGGGCAATGGAGTGCATACGCTCGATTTTACGTCGGGAAGCGGACAAAGTTGCGAATCGCGACAGCCATTCACTGCCGCGTTCGGCGCGTTGCGGCACAGGTGTGTGGCAGCCGCGTCGGGCCGGTTGAGCTACAATCCGCGACCTTGGCCCGGCGCGCTCCGCGTGCCCTGGTTTCCCGAGGCCAATCCGAACGAGGAGCTTCCCAATGGACTTCCGTCTTACAGACGAGCAGCAGCAAATCCAGCAGATGGTCCGCGAGTTCGCGCTCAGCGAGATCAAGCCGCACCTGATGGAGTGGGATGAAGCGCAGCACTTCCCTGTCGACACCTTCAAGAAGGCCGGCGAGCTCGGTCTGCTCGGCGCCATCTTCCCCGAGGAGTACGGCGGCGCGGGGCTGTCGTATATCGACTACGTGAACATCGTCGAGGAACTCGGCGTCGTCGACAGCGGATTCGCCCTCTCCGTAGCCGCGCACAACTCCCTCTGCACCGGCCACATTTACCTGGCCGGCAATGAAGAACAGAAGAAGCAGTGGCTGCCGAAACTGACGAGCGGCGAATGGATCGGCGCCTGGGGCCTTACCGAACCTGGCTCCGGCAGCGACGCCTCGGGCATGCTCACGACTGCCGTCAAAGACGGCAACGAGTGGGTCCTGAACGGAACGAAGAATTTCATCACCAACGCCACTTACGCCAACATCGCCGTCGTCCTCGCCGTCACCGACCGCGGCGATCAGAAGCACGGCATCACCGCCTTCGCCGTCGAGATGGACCGCAAGGGTATCCGCCCCGGCAAGAAAGAGAACAAGCTCGGCATGCGCGTCTCCGACACTGCCGAACTGGTGATGGAAGACTGCCGCGTTACCGACGACAACGTGCTCGGGAAGCTCGGGTACGGCTTCATCGACGCCATGAAGATCCTGGACGGCGGACGCATCTCCATCGCCGCCCTCTCCCTCGGCGTCGCCCGCGGCGCGTACGAAGCGGCTCGCGACTACTCGAAGCAGCGCCACGCCTTCGGCAAGCCGATCTCCGACTTCCAGTCCATCCAGTTCATGCTCGCCGACATGGCCACCGAGATCGACGCCGCGCGCCTGCTGACTTACCGCGCCGCGACGATGAAGGACGCGGGGGAGCGCGTGACTCAGTTCTCCGCCATGGCCAAGCTCTACGCCTCCGAAGTGGCGGTGCGCGCGACCGAGAAGGGCGTGCAGATCTTCGGCGGCTACGGATTCATCAAAGAGTTCCCAGCCGAGAAGTTCTACCGCGACGTGAAGCTCTGCACGATCGGCGAAGGCACGAGCGAGATCCAGCGGCTGGTGATCGCGCGGAACCTGCTGACCGGCAAGTAAGGCTCGAAAAGCATGAACGCAGAACGCAAAGCGCAGAACGATGAATTGAGAAACTCTTTCTTAATTGTGCGTTCTGCGCTTTGCGTTCTGCGTTCATGCCTCTTCATCCCATGAGCGACCTCCAACCCATCATCGACGGCATCCTCGCCGGCAAAGCGCGCCTGCTCGCCCGCGGGATCACGCTCGTCGAGTCGCATGACGAGCGCGCCTCCCGGCTTTTGGCGGAGGTTTACCCCGCTACCGGACGCGCGCGCATTCTCGGAATCACCGGCTCGCCCGGCGCCGGCAAGTCGACGCTCGTCGCGGCGATGGCCAAGCACTACCGCAAGCAGGGGAAGCGCGTCGGCATCGTCGCCGTCGATCCCACCTCGCCGTTCACCGGCGGGGCGATCCTCGGCGACCGCATCCGCATGACGGAGCTCTACACCGACCGCGGCGTCTTCATCCGTTCGATGGCCACGCGCGGTTTCCTCGGCGGCCTGGCGAAAGCGACCAACGACGTCGTCGATCTGCTCGACGCCGCCGGCTTCGACGTCGTCCTCGTCGAGACCGTCGGAGTGGGGCAGGACGAGGTGGAGGTCGTGCGCACCGTGCAGACGAACCTCGTCGTCCTCGTGCCCGGCATGGGAGACGACATCCAGGCCATCAAGGCAGGGATCATGGAGATCGGCGACGTCTTCGTCGTCAACAAAGCCGATCGTCCGGGCGCCGACAAGACCGTCACCGAGGTGACGATGATGATGTCGCTCGTCGAAGAGCATGGCGACTGGGTGCCGCCGATCGTGAAGACCGTCGCCTCGAAGAACGAAGGCATTCTCGAGCTGGACGAGGCCATCGTGAAGCACTACGACTACCTCGCCGCCTCCGGTGAGCTCGACCGCCGCAATCGCGAGCGGGTGCGCATTCGCATCGAGACACAACTGAAGGAAGGATTCATGTCCCGCCTCATTGGCGGTGCCATCTCCCGGGACGCTTACGAGCAGTTGCTGGAAGACGTGCTCCGCAAACGCAACAACCCGCACGACGCGGCAGAGAGCGTGCTGGGCAGAATCAGTTGGCGGTAGGCTGGAATGTAGGACAGACACTCCTGCCTGTCCGCTGTTCCCTCCACCGCCAACCGCCAACCGCCCAACTGCATCCATTACAATCCGCCTCCCATGAAGCTTTCTCGCGACTGGCTCAACGACTACATCGACCTCGCCGATCTCCCTGACGCGTCGCTCGAGCGGCGCTTTATCGAGATCGGCCATGCGGTCGAGGCGACGGAGCCGCACGGATCGGACCTGGTGTTCGATCTGGAGATCACGACGAACCGCGTCGACGCGATGTCGCACCTCGGCATGGCCCGCGAGCTGTCGGCCGCCCTCGGCCGCGAGATCCGTAACGCGCCCAAGGTCACCGCGTCCGCGGACGGCAGTGCGCAGCCCCCGGTCACAATCCGGATCGAAGCGCCGGAGATGTGCCGCCGCTTCTCCGGGCTGGTCATCCGCAGCATCGAGGTGGGGCCGTCGCCGGAGCCGATCCAGCGCCGCCTCGAAGCCATCGGCCTCCGTCCGATCAACAACATCGTCGACGTGACGAACTACGTGATGCTCGCCCTCGGCCATCCGATGCACGCGTACGACCTCGACCGCCTCGCCGAGGCCACCGTCATCGTGCGCCCCGGCAAGCCGGGCGAGAAGATGAAGACGCTCGACGGCGAGACCCGCACGATCGACGCCGAGACCGTCGTCATCGCCGACGCGCAGCACCCCATCGGCCTCGGCGGCGTGATGGGCGGTTTCGAGTCCGAGATCACCAACGCAACGAAGAACATCCTGCTCGAATGCGCATGGTTCGAGCCGTCCGTCATCCGCCGCACGGCACGCCGCCTCGGGCTCAAGACCGATGCGTCGTACCGCTTCGAGCGCGGCGCCGATCCGAACGACACCGTCGCCACGATCGAGCTGGCCGCGCAGATGATCCAGGAGCTGGCCGGCGGCACGCGCGACGGTGCCCTGATCGACATCGTCGCCGCGGAGACGAAGCCGAAGACGCTCCGGCTCCGCGCGCCGCGTCTGTCCGAGGCGTCGGGCGGCGTGGTCGGCATCGGCTACGCGCTCGAGCTCTTCCGCCGTCTCGGCTTCGGCGCCGAGCCCGCGGGCGACGATCTCGACATCACCGTGCCGACCTACCGCGGCGACATTTTCGAGGAGATGGACCTCATCGAGGAAGTGCTCCGCTTCTACGGTTACGACAAGATCCCGGCTTCGCTGCCGCGCCTCACGACCGGCGACACGCGGCCGTACGTCATCGGCGAGCTGGAAGACCAAACGCGCCAGATCTTCGTCGGCTCCGGCCTCACGGAGGTCGTGAACTACTCGTTCATCCATCCGAAGCACAACCCGCTGTTCTCGGACGAGCAGCCGCTCGCGATCACGAACGCTCTCAACGAGAACATCGCCTCGATGCGCCTGTCGCTCATTCCTGGGCTGCTCGAGACGGCGGCGTACAACCGCTCGTACGGCACGCGCGACGGCGCCCTGTTCGAAGTCGGCCGCACCTACCACCGCGGCGGTGAAGGCGCCGTCGAAGGGATCGTCGAGCGCCACCGCGTCGCCGCCGTCATGTACGGCTCGCTCGGCCTGCAGTGGAACGAGCAGAAGCGCGACGTCGACTTCTTCGACATCAAGGGCATCGTCGAGCAGCTCGCGGCGAAGCTCCACGTGACGCTGACGTACGAGACGTCCGAGACGTCGTGGCTACGCAAGGGCAAGCGCGCGGTCGCGAAGCATGGGGAGCGCGTCGTGGCGCAGCTCGGGTTCCTCGCGTCAGAGGTGCTGCAGCAGTTCGACATGAAAGGCGACGTCGCCGCCGCCGAGCTCGATCTGCAGGCGCTGCTCGGCGCCGGTGCCGAGTGGAAGATGGCGCAGGTCGCCCGCTTCCCCGGCGTTCCGATGATCCTCGCCGTGACCCACGAGCGGGACGTCGAATACGCCCGCATTATCGATACCATCCGTTCACTCGACGTGCCGCATCTGCACGAGGTCGGCCTTCGCGACCGCTGGATCCCGGAAGGGGAGACGGCGGTCAAGACGACCCTCGGCATGTGGTACCAGGCCTTCGATCGCTCGCTCACGCAGGACGAAGTGAGCGCGCTGCACACGCAGCTCGCCACCCGCGTCACGGAGCTGCTGCCGGTCAAACTACTTTCATAACGGGAGAGAGTGCGTGAGCAACAACAACAATAAGAAGAATCGCGATGAGCGCATCATGCTGAGCGGCACGGAAGACGGCGAGATTCTCGCCCGCCTCAGCGAGCGCGTCGAACGAGCCGTAGCCACGATCCAGGACCTCCGCCGCGAACGCGAGCAGTTGCAGGCGCGCGTAACGGAGCTGGAGACGAGACTGGCCGACGCCGATCAGACGTCGACGAGACTCGAAACCCTCGAAGAAGAACACGACCGCTTCCAACGCGAACGCGGCGAGATCCGCGACCGCATCGAGACCATCCTGGCGAACCTGGAGACGCTGGAGCCGGCAGAAGCGCCCGAGGTGGCAGAGTAGGGTTGCGAGACGGTCGTTCTCAGACGGCCTGCGGAACTCGTTTGGAGTGCGGCAGCGACGCCTCATCAGTTGCCGCTTTCCCCCAGCGGCAGGGTCGAGCTGCCGCCCTTTTATGCACCACGCAGGCCGCAGCTCGCCGCTGCGGCTAGAAGAAAGCGGCAGTTGATGAGGCGTCGCTGCCGCACTCCATACTCTGCGTCGCTCTTCGCTTCATTTCCATGATGTTGCAGCAAGAGCGAGCAACTCTGCCGCAACCCGAGCGCGCTCTTCGATCGGAAAGCTGAGGGCAGTGCGCAACAGTTCGTCGGGCGTCATCAGTAAATCTTACCGGAAGGAACGATGGGACCTATGGGACAAATAGGACTGTTGGGATCTGTGCGGTGCTGTATCCAGCCATAGGTCCTATAGGTCCCATCTGTCCCATAGGTCCCATCGTTCCCCCCGTGCAATCAGGGAAGCGTCCCCTACATCTCCGCGATCAGCGCCTCTCTGCACGAGGCCAACCGGTGCCAGGCCACGCCTTCGTTGGCGGCGCTGTCCATCACCAGCACAACGTAGTAGCCGTCGCGGAGATCGCAGCTCAGGACCTTCGTCTTGGCGAACTCGATCTTGAACCGCTGGGGCTCTCCCACGTCCAGCCCCGTGCAGACGCGCTTCAGTTGCATCAGGAAGATGCCCTGGTACGCGCCGATGATCTTCAGGTCGTCTTTCGCGAGGTCGCCGTGGCAGAGGAGCTCCACCGTCTCTCCCTCGTAGTCGAGGAAGAGCGCGGCGATGGAGCCGTCGGTGCTGGTCAGGAGCTCGTCGAGGATGCGCAGGAAGGCCACGCGCTACTCCCACATCACCAGGAACTTGCGTGCCTCGACCGCCTCGGGCGAATCGGGTGCGAGCTCGGTGACTTTCTTGAGATACGACATCGCCACGTCCGTCCGGCCCGCGCGGTGCGCCGAAATGCCGAAACGCAGCATCGCCAGCACCGAATCGGGATGACGTTTCAGATAATCGAAGTAGGCGCGCCCGCCGCCCTGCAGATCCCCGCGGCGCTCGCGCAACATGCCCACGTACAGCAGTGCCGCGTCGTACGACGGGTCCAGCGTCAGCGCCCGCTCCAGCCACTGCTCCGATTCCGCCGTCTTCTTCATCCCATCGAGCGCCAAGCCGTTGTGATACGCGGCAGCCGCGCGCAGCGGCGACGCTTCGTCGGCATAGATCTTCTGCAGCTCCGCCGACGCGCGTGCCGCTTCGCCCAGCTTCATCAACGCCAGCGCGCGATTGAAGCGCGCCTCCTGCAGCGCCGGATTCAGCGTCAGCGCGCGATCGAACGCCGTGAGCGACTGCTTCGCGTCGCCGGAGAGCAGCATCGTCAGGCCGCGCAGGTTCTCCACCTCCGGCTCCGACGCGCCGCCGCTCCTGGCACCGTCGAGCTGCCGCAGCGCCGCGCCGTACTGCCCGCGCATCAGATACATCACGCTGCGTTCGCAGGCGGAATTCGAAGCGGCGAGCAGCGAGGCCGCGAGGACGAGGGTCTGGATCAGGCGGCGCCTCGCACTTGCTCTTCGATCTGGATGTCGCCGCGCTTCACCGCGTTCACGAACGCCTCGACCACGCGCGGATCGAAGCGCGTCCCGGCGAAGCTCTTGATCTTCTCGACGACGTAGCCGACGTCCATCGCCTTCTGGTACGGCCGGTTCGTCGTCATGGCGTCGAACGTATCGGCGATGGCCACGATGCGCGCCTGCATCGGGATCTCTTCCCCTTCGAGGTTGTCGGGGTAGCCGCCGCCACTCCACTTCTCGTGGTGGTACTTCATGCCCGGGACGATGTCGATGAGCTGCGAAACGCCGCCCATGATCGCCGCCCCTTTGGCCGGATGCTGCTTCATGATCTCGAACTCTTCCTCCGACAGCGCGCCCGGCTTGCGGAGGATACGGTCGTCGATGCCGATCTTGCCGACGTCGTGCAGCAGCGCGCTGATGCGCAGGTTGCGCATCTCACGCTCGTCGAGGCCGGCGTTCTTGCCGATGGCGATCGAATAACGGGCCACCCGCTCCGAATGCCCGCGCGTGTACGGGTCCTTCGCGTCGATGGCGGCGGCCAGCATACGAACCGAGTTGATGAACAGCAGGTGGTTCTCGTGCGCCGCCTTCTTGAGCTGCTCGATGGCCGTCTCGATCGACTCCGACATCACGTTGAAGTTCTGCGCGAGGTCGCCGATCTCGTTGTGGCTCTTGATCGACACCCGCTGCTGGTAGTTCCCGTTGGCGATCTCGCGCGAGCGCTCCGCCAGCAAACGGACCGGCCGGGCGATGCCCGACGCGAAGACGATCGCTGCGGCGATGGCCAGGACCAGCGCGATCGACCCCCACTGTATCGTCGCCCGCATCATCTGATCGACCGAGACGAAGGCGCGCTTCTCCGGCTTCTGCACGATCACGGCGACGTTCTGCGCTGCCGGCGCGACCGTGCCCAGCACCTTCTCGTTCCGTCCCGAGACCGTATCGTTGTACGACTCGGTGAGGCGGACGAGCGGCGCCTTCGCGAACGCCTGCACCAGCTTGAGGCTCGAGTAATTCGGATGCTGCACTTCGATGGCCGGCTCGCTGTGGATCAGCACCTTGCCGTCGCGGTCGACGACGAAGGCCGTCACGTCGCCTTTGCCTTCTTCACGGATGCGCTCGACGATGCGCCGCAGGCTGACGAGCCCGACGACCGCTCCCGTCACCTTTCCGTCATCGACGACCGGCACGGCCAGTACGACGGCCGGCACGTTCATCGAGGCGATGTGCTGGATGCGTCCCGTCGACTCCTGTCCTGCCAGCGCCACCTGGCGCGCCAGCTCGAGTTCCTGCACGATCGAAGCGTCGAGATCGGCCGGCTTCGCCTCGGCACCCTGGCCGGCGGCGTTGACGACGCGCAGCGCGATGAGGTCGCTGTCGGCGGTCATGTAGTCGGCGATCCACGGACCACCCGAGGCGTAGGTGAACGGGTCCGTACCGGCGGGGAGCGCGTTGCGCAGCACCCGGACGCTGCCCGCGATCTTCGTGAGCTGCTGCCGGTTGCTCGTCAGCAGGTTCTGGACGTCGGTGGCGATGCTGACAGCCGAGCGCGTCAGGTATTTCTTTTCGAGCGTCTCCAGCGAATCGCGGTTGATTCTCTGCAGGAAGTAATGCGAGACGATGAGCGGCAGCAGTCCGACCAGCACCATCGCCCCGAGGAGAGTCCAGACGAGGCGGGCGCGGCGGAACGGGCGGGGAGCGGGGGGCGCTTCGGACATTGGAGTCAAATTATAGAGAATGCAGAAGGCAGAGCGCAGAACGAAGAAGCGACAGGCAGAACCTGCCTGAGGATTTCTCCATTCTCCATTCTACGTTCTGCGTTCTGAATTCATGAGTACCGGTCTCTACGTCCACCTGCCGTTCTGCCGCGTTCACTGCACCTACTGCCCCTTCGCCATCTCCACCGACCTCTCGCTTCAGGACCGCTACACCGAAGCGCTCCTGCGTGAGATCGACGCGAAAGGGCAGGGGGAGACGGTGGATACGCTGTACTTCGGCGGCGGCACGCCCTCGCGGACGAGTCTCGCCAATCTGGCCCGCATCGTCGCGCGGCTGCGGGAGCGCTTCGTCCTCGGCGCGGATGCCGAGTTCTCCATCGAAGCGAACCCGGAGGACGTGACGCCGGAGTCGCTGGCGGCCTGGCGGGAGCTCGGCGTCAACCGGCTCTCCATCGGCGTGCAGTCGTTCATCGACGACGAGCTCGTCGCCATCGGCCGCATTCACGGGCGGGAGCGGGCCATCCGCGCCGTGAGCGACGCCGTGGCCGCCGGTTTCCGGGCGAACCTCGATCTCATCCTCGGCCTGCCGCAACAGACGGCCGCCTCGTTCGGCGAGACCCTCGACGTGGCCACGAGCCTCGGCGTCGGCCATCTCTCTCTCTATATGCTCGACCTGGAAGAGAAAACGCCGCTCCAGGTGCAGGTGGCGCGCGGCCGCGTCCTCCTGCCGGAGGACGAGCTCGTGGCCGACCAGTATCTCGACGCGATCGACCGGCTCGGGCGCGCCGGTCTGCGGCAGTACGAGATCTCCAACTTCGCGCGGGAAGGGGAGGAGTGCCGCCACAACCTCCGCTACTGGACCCGTTCCGAGTACCACGGCCTCGGCCTCGCCGCGCACTCGTTCCTCGGCACGCGCCGTTTCGCCAACACCCGCGACATCCATCGCTACATCGACGCCTCCCCCGACACACTCGATTTCGAAGAAGACCTCGGCGAAGGGGAAGCACGCCGCGAACTGCTCTTCCTCCAGTTGCGCCGCACCTCCGGCATACAATCTGAAGACATCGTCCGGCTTTGCGGACAGGAGGGCATCGAATGGATCGAGCTAGGTTTACGGGATGGGTGGCTGCGGCAGGACGGCTCGCGCGTGGCCTTCACACCCACGGGATTTCTGCAAAGCAACGACTTCATTTCGCAGCTCTTCTGATGGTCTTCGCCGCCCTCGTCGCCGCGCCGCTGCACGCGCAGACCGACGAAGGGGACATCAACTTCGATCCGACCATCACCGACGAAGAGTTCGGCGAGTTCTCCCGCATCGTTGGCCAGGCCATTTACGCCACGCCCGTCGAGCCCGCCCGTGCGACCGGTCTCCTCGGCTTCGACATCGGCATCGCCGTCACCGGCGTGGAAGTCGATACCGATTCCCCGTTCTGGCAGGCCGCCGTCGATAACGACGTCACGATCGACAACTACCTGGCCGTGCCCCGGTTGGTCGTGAGCAAAGGCCTCGGCGCCGCCACCATCTCCGGCACCTACGCCCGGATCCCCGACCTCGAGCTCGAGCTCTGGGGCGGCTCGCTGGACGTGCCCATCATCAACGGCGGTCTCGTGAAGCCGACGCTCGCCCTTCGCGGCAGCTACTCCACGCTGCAGGGCACGGACGTCTTCGAGTGCAAGACCTACGGCGTAGAAGCCTTCCTCTCGAAAGGCTTCGGCCCTGTCACGCCCTACGCCGCCGTAGGCCGTATGCGCGTCGACTCCGAAGGCGAGATCCCGGACGTGCGCACGCTCAGCGACCAGTCGGACATCAACCGCTACACGGTGGGCGTGCGCCTCTCGTTCCTGATCCCGAAGTTCGTCGTCGAAGCCACCCAGGCGGAGGAGCGCAGCTACTCCGCGAAGGTGAGCTTCGGCTGGTAACGCGCGGATGGTCCTCGTACAGGCGCACAGCGTGCCGATACCCTCGTGGGCGGGCGCATTCGTGAGCCTTCAAAGACCGGACAGACAAGAGTGTCTGTCCCACATCAGGACAATGCAATGTGGGACAGACACTCTTGTCTGTCCGGTTCCCGACCCCCTGGCACTCCGAGTTCCGCCACAAACCTCGGCCACCCGCGTCGATCAGAACCGCATGCCGCGGCTCAAACGGGCGAAGGCGGAGGCGATCGGTCTGACGCCCGCGCCGGACTGCCATCCGGCAGAACGCATGCGCTACCTCGGCCTGAGCGGCGCCTGGGGACCGGCGGCCGAGACAGCGTCGTACTCCCGTGGCCGCGACTCGGAGTCGACCTCCACGGGCGAGCCGAAAACCGTACACGTGAACGGCTACACGCGCGCTGACGGCACGTACGTCAGGCCGCACACCCGCTCAGCCCCTGACCGCGACTGAGGCGAGGCTGGTTCACGGTTGTATCCGAGCAGGCGGGCGATCGAGTTTGGAGTGCGGCAGCGATGCTTCATCAGCTGCCGCTATGCGAAAGCGGCAGCTGATGAAGCATCGCTGCCGCACTCCAAACACTTCCGGCCACCGTTCTCCGAGCTGCCCTCGTCGCTGCGCCACAAATCTCCGCCGTCAGTGTCTCTCTCGTCAGGAGATCCCGCATGACTGCGGCGGCCACGCCGCCGCTTTAAAATAGCGGCAGCGTGTAGCTGCCGCGGGCAGGGACCGCTGCTCGACGCCGCTGGAGCGTGTTAAAGCGGCGGCGTGGCCGCCGCAGTCACGCGCGCAACTTACTTCTTCTTCGGCGTTCCCTGCTTCGCGGCTGGCTTCGCCGCTTCCGGCGCGAGCCCCAGCGCCTGACGCACGCTGTTGATCGTGAACGTCCCTTCCGGGCCGTAGCCGAGGATCTGGCCGTTGACGATGAACGTCGGGGTCGAGTTCACGCCGAGGTCGAAGGCGCGGGCGACGCCGTCCATCAGGATCTGCTGCTCCTGCTTGTTGCGGTAGACCTTCTCGATGGCGGCCCAGTTCAGGTCGTTGTCCTCGACCCAGTTCTTCAGGACCGTGTCGAACTTCATCTTGCCGATCTGTTCCTGATTGGTGAAGACGTAGTCGACGTACGACCAGTACTTGGCCGGGGCGACCTTCTGGATCGCGCGGCCGCCGAGGGCGGCGGGGATGGCCCACTCGTGGTGCTCGAAGAGCGGGAGGTCGATGCGGATGTAGTTCACCTTGCCGAGGTTCTTCTGGATCACCGGCTCGAGCGCTTTATGGGCGCGGGCGCAGGTGGGGCACTGGAAGTCCGACAGCTCGATGATCTCGACCTTGCCGGTGCCGCGCTTCACGCCGTTTTCCAGGCCGAGCGAGTCACGCAGCGTCTTGGCCGGAGGCGTTCCGAGGTTGCCGCGCGAGCCGATGATCAGGAAGCGCTCCGAGGAGTCGATGAAGCCGTGGTAGGGGAACGGACCGTACTGCGTATCGCGGAAGAGGCTCACGGCCTTGATGCCGTCCGGCAGCGGGAACGGCGAGACCTGGGCGGTGACGGGGCGCTTGAGGAGCTGCGACGCCTGATCGGCGGCGCGGACGTTCACCGGACGGGCGTCGGCCGGCAGCACGATGATCGAGCCGAGCAGCACCTGCTGCGTCTTCGGCGAGACCAGCATGTACTTCTGCGTGCCGCAGTATTCATCCGACGAGCGGAGCGTCACGCCGTACGTCTGGAACCCCATCGGTCCCTGCTCGGCGATCCGTTCGAGCGTGATGTTCGAGCCGGGGCAGCGGGGGAGCGCCTGCGCGGCGTAGGCTTTCAGGGTGGCTTCGGTGAGCGGGGCGGCGAACGAGGACGTGGCGGTGAGCGTCACGGCGACGGCGAGCAGGAGTCGTTTCATAGATTGAGTTGTCCGTTTTCCGTTGTCCGTTTTCCGGCGTGAGGAAAACGAGCTACTGCGAGTGAACAGTCCGGTATCCGAGTTCAATCCATCCCTGGATGCCGTCGGCGACGTGCACGACGTTTCGGAAGCCGGCGAGGCTCAGCAGTTTCGCCGCGACGGCGCCGTCGGTGGCCGAGTCGCCGTACACCAGCACCGTCTCACCCTGATAGGGCAGCAGCTCGGGCAACTGGCGCTCGATCGTATCGAACGGAGCGGACAGTGCCCCGGCGATGTGGCCTGTCGCGCCGCGGTAGGCGCTGGCGGGACGGACGTCGAGGATCACGACCTGGCGCGAGTCGAGGATCATTTCGTTTGCGATTTGTGGCGAGACTTCCGCGTAGCCGCCGGCGGTCGTCGAGACGCCCACCGTCTTGCAGGCGGCGAGGGCGAGGAGGCACGACAGGACGGTGATTGCCTTCTTCATATGATCTCCAGTTCGAACTCCGCGCGGACCTCGCCCACCAGCGAACCGGCGACGTTCCGCAGGGGCCACTCTCGATGCGGTTGCAGTGCCGGACGCGCCGCCACGTCGATGCCGAGGAGCTCGAGCGTCCGGAGAATCACCGGATTACGCCCGCGGCCCATCGACCCGTCGTCGATCTTCATCGCGATGCCGACCGCCACATCATCGGTGACGCGCAGCTTCTCGGTCAATTCCGCGTTCAGCGCCGGCGAGAGGGCCATGGCGTAAAAGCCTTCGGCCCCTTCCTTCGCCAGCAGCTCCCCGCCGAAGGCGGCCATGAGCGGCGTCGTGAGGCTCCACTGCCCGGCCACGAACTGCGGCACGCCGGTCATGGCGTCGACGACGTGCGCCCCGCTCTCGGCGTACGGCTCGACCGTACCGGCCATGAGGCGGGCGTAGGCGAACGCGGTGCGATGCAGGGAGAGGAAGAACGCCGGCACGCCGCAGCCGTCGATGGCGATCGGCACTTCCTCCGGCTCCAGGCCCGCAAAATCGGCGACGGTCGAGCGCATCAGGAGCTGCAGCGGATGCCCGGCGTCGATGTAGCGCGTCTGCGGCACGTCCATGACCTGCGTCGCCAGGAGCATCCCGGCGTGCTTGCCCGAACAGTTGTTGTGCAGCGACGACGGCTCCTCGCCCGAGGCTCGCAGCTCGGCGGACGCTTTCTCGTCGTACGGAAGATGCGCTCCGCAGAGGAGGTCGCTCTCGTCGAAGTCCCCTTTGCGCAGGAGCGCCGCGGCGGTAGAGACGTGGAACGGCTCGCCACCGTGCGATCCGCAGGTGAGGGCGATCTCCTCCGGCGTCAGCTCGTACTCGTCGATCCCGCCGTATTCGAGCAGCGGGATGGCCTGGAACGGCTTGGCAGCCGAGCGGAGACAGGTACGCAGCGCCGGATCGCCGGCGAAGGCGAGCAGACGTCCGAGTGAGTCGACGACGGCGATCGAGCCGTTATGAAAGGACTCGAGCAGCGAGCCGCGGTAGACGTTGGCGAGCCGGACCATGCGCGCGTAGTTTACGCGCGCGCTGCCGTTCCGCTGCTCTCCGCCGCGACCGCTTCATCCTCGGTCGCGTAGATCTTGAAGACCGCGTCGAGCTTGGCGAGCTTGAGCAGCTTCTGGATCCGTTCCGAGGGGTTGACGAGAATCAACTTCCGGTTCTGAGTCGTGAACTTGCCGAGGTAGCCGACGAGCTCACCGATGCCGGTGGAGTCGATGTAATCGATCTTCGTGAAGTCGATGATCACGTTCGTGCTCTCGTTCTTGAGCACGTTCTCTAGCGCCGCGGAGAAGAACTCAGCACTTTCGCCGAGCTTGATCAGCCCTTCCACACAAAGAATCGTGAAGTTGTCGAGATGCTTCTTTTCGACGATCAAAGGCCGTTTCCTCCGTATTCGCGACGCATCATAACCATCGACCTCAACAAAGCAAATGGGTTGCCAGTGGGGCAGGGCCCGGGGGCCGGGGCTCGGGGCTCAGTGGGTGTCAGCCGCTTGGGTCAGGGGAGCGCTGCGTCTATCTCTCCAGGCAGGGGTTCCTATCGTCCTCTCCCGGGCCCCGAGCCCCGGGCCCTGAGCCCTACAACTGCATTCATGCCACCAAACCCGAAAGAGTTGGACAGAAAGGTGGTTCCCCGGGTCTCCCGCGCCTGATGCGGCACGTAGTCCAGATCGCACGCTGGGTCGGGGGCGTCGAGATTGAGAGTCGGGGGGATGAAGCCGGCGTTGAGCGCCAGCAGAGACGCCGCTACCTCGATCGCTCCGGAGGCTCCCATGGCGTGGCCGTGGAGCGACTTGGTCGAGCTGACCGGGATCCCGTAGGCCGCTTCGCCGAGCACGGCTTTGAGGGCGGCGGTCTCGGTGGCGTCGTTCGCCTTCGTGGCGGTGCCGTGGGCGTTGATGTAATGGATGCCGCCGGCGTCGAGGCGGGCGTCGCGCATGGCCAGACGGAGGGCGCGGGCGGCGCCGTCGGCCGACGGATCGGTGAGATGGCCGGCGTCACTCGTGGCGCCGAAGCCGAGGATCTCTCCCAGCACCTCGGCACCGCGGCGCCGCGCGCTTTCTTCCGATTCGAGGAACAGCACGGCCGCTCCTTCGGCGAGCACGAGCCCTTTCCGGTCGGCGCTGAACGGGCGGCAGGCGGCGGCCGGGTGGTCGTTGTCGATGGCCAGGACGCGCATCGCCTCCCACGCCCGGACGATGCCGAACGTGAGCGGCGCGTCGGCGCCGCCGGCGAAGACCGCGTCGGCCTGTCCGGCTTTGATGGCCTGGTAGGCCAGGCCGAGCGCGTGCGTGCTCGACGCGCAGGCCGAGACCACCGCGTACGAGACGCCCTGGGCGTTGAACTTCGCCGAGACGGCGCTCGAGGCGGCGTTGTACATCGACGAGGGGATGGACAGCGGCGGGACGCGTGCGTTGTCGGCGTAGAGGCGCTTGTACGCACCGTCGAGCGTCCCGCAGCCGCCGAGGCCGGTGCCGATCAGGACGCCGACCCTCTCGGGGTCGAGGTCGCCGTAGCCGGCCTGCGCCGCTGCCTCTTCAGCGGCGATGAGGGCGAAGCGGCTGAAACGGTCGGCGCCGCGGTACTCCCCCTCCTGTGCCGACGCCGGCACTTCGCCGGCGATGCGGCAATTGAGGTTCGCGGCGTCGATGCTGGTGATCGGCCCGATCCCGCTGCGGCCGGCGCGCAACGCCTCCACCGCGGCCTCTTTGCCGCGCCCGAAGCAGGAGACGATCCCGATGCCTGTGACGAGTACGCGCGTCATGCGCCCGGGGGGAGGAGTTGCTCGACCGTGTCGATCATGTCTCCGAACGTCCGGATCGAGCGTGCGCGGTCGTCGGGAATGGAGATGCGGAACTCTTCCTCGATGCCGAAGAGGATCTGGAGAGAATCGAGCGAATCGATCCCCGCCTCGGCCAGCGGCGTGGCCGGGTCGAGCTGATCGTCCGGCAGGTTCTTCTCCCTCCGTACGATCGTGATGAGGCGCTCCGTGATCTCCTCGCGCGTGAGCGTCGGCATGAGCCAGCTATCATACAGCCGTGCTTCACCGTCCCCGCCGCTTCTGGCCGCTCTACCTCGGCTGGATCGTCCTCTGCGCCATCCTCTTCCTCGCCCTCTCCGGCGCCGAAGACCCGTCCCGCCGCACGGGGAGGATGCTGTCGAACGATGCCGGGCGGACGGCGCTGGCGTTTCTTCGCGCCCGTGATCGCGAGCGGTTTCGTGATTACGAGGTGGTACAGGTTGCCGCCGCGAGGGCGGGCGAGGGAGCTCGGGAGGCGCGCTGGGTAGTGCTGGTGGACAAGGTGCCGCACACCGGGCTGCGGGAGGCGTGGGTGGTGGAGCTGGCGGCAGACTCGGGAAAGTTACTGAGGGTGCGGCGGCCGGCGAGGTAGAGAACCCGAACGCAGAATGCAGAACGCAGAACGCAGAACGGCGAATGAAGAAAATGAGGGTTGACGCGTTTCTCAATTTTTCATTCTGCGTTCTGCGTTCTGCATTCATCTAAAATCCCGAAAAAATGTCCCGCCCCATGAAACTCACTCCGATGCTCGAGCAGTACTTCGAGATCAAGCGCCAGGTGCCGGATGCCATCCTCTTTTACCGGCTCGGGGATTTCTACGAGATGTTCTTCGAGGATGCGGAGAAGGCGGCGCCGCTGCTCGATCTGGTGTTGACGGCGCGGAACAAGGGGCAGGAGTACGAGACGCCGATGTGCGGGGTGCCGTACCACTCGGCTGACGGCTACATCGCGAAGCTCATCCGGCACGGGCTGCGCGTGGCCATCTGCGATCAGGTCGAGGAGCCTTCCGCGGCGAAGGGGCTGGTGCGGCGGGAGATCGTTCGCATCGTCACACCCGGCACGGCCACCGAGAGCTCGATCGTCGAGCGGGAGAGCTGCTACCTCGTGGCGCTCGTCGCCGCGGACACACGGGTAGGGGCGGCGTATCTCGACGTCTCGACGGGCGACTTTTTCGTCACGACGTACAGCACGGTCTCGGACGCGCGGCTCATCGACGACGTGGCCCGTTTCGGACCGCGCGAGGCGATCTTTCCTCGCGACGGCGAAGGCCTCGAACGGCAGGCGCGCGACCTCGGGCTGGCCGCGACGGCAGTCGAGCCGTCGCTCTTCGAGCCGAACGGCTCGCACGAATACCTCTCGAAGCATTTCGCGACGCAGTCGCTGCGCGGCTTCGGGCTCGAAGGGGACGACCCGCGCATCGCCGCCGCCGGTGCCGCGCTGCGCTACGCGTCGGCCAGCTACAAGAAGACGCTCGATCACGTGCAGGCGCTGCGCGTCGACAACGACGGCGACTTCCTGCAGCTCGACGCCGCCACGCTCGGCAACCTCGAGGTGCTGGACTCGCGCGACGTGGGCCGCCCTCGTGCCTCGCTCTGGTCCGTCGTCAACGCCACCCGTTCGGCGATGGGGGCGCGCATGCTGCGCCGCTGGATCACCCGCCCGCTCATGAACCGGGAGTCGATCTTCGACCGCCACGACGCCGTCGACGAGCTGACGCGCACGCGCGCGGTCCTCGAACAGATGGTGGCGCGGCTGGCGAAGATCGCCGACCTCGAGCGCGTCGCCTCGCGCGTCACGCTGCGCACGGCCACGCCGCGTGAATGCCTCACGCTGGCCGAGTCGCTCCTGGCCGTCGACGAATTGCGCGGCATGATGCAGCCGCTCCAGGGGCCGCTCCTCGGCCGGCTGCGTGTGGCGCTCGATCCGCTGGCGCACGTCGTCTCCCGCATCGCCGCCTCCATCGATCCGAACCCGCCGATCTCCATCCGCGACGGCGGCACGATCCTCGGCGGCGTCGATCGCGACCTCGACGAGCTCCGCTCCATCGCCCGCGACTCCAAGTCGATCCTCATGCAGATCGAGACGCGCGAGCGGGAGCGCACCGGCATCTCGTCGCTCAAGATCCGTTTCAACTCGGTCTTCGGCTACTACATCGAGATCTCCAAATCGAACCTGGCCAAGGCGCCGAGCGACTACATCCGCAAGCAGACGCTGAGCAACGCCGAGCGCTACATCACGCCCGACCTCAAAGAGCTGGAAGAGAAGATCGTCGGCGCGGAAGAGAAAGCCATCGCCATCGAGCTGCGCCTCTACGAGGAGCTGCTCTCCGAGGTCGCCAAAGCGAGTGCGGCCATCCTGGCGACGGCGCGGGCGGTGGGGGAGGTCGACGCCATCGGCTCGCTGGCCACGGTGGCGGTGCGCAACCGCTACGTGCGGGCCACGCTGTCCGAGGAGGCGGAGCTGCGCATCGAAGACGGGCGGCATCCGGTCATCGAGCAGATCGCGTCCGAGCGCTTCATCCCGAATGACACCGACATCGTTCGCGACCGCAACGGCATCCAGATCATCACCGGTCCGAACATGGGCGGCAAGTCGACGTACCTGCGGCAGGTCGCGCTGATCGTCCTGATGAACCAGATCGGCTCGTTCGTACCGGCGGCGAAGGCGCGGCTCGGGATCTTCGACCGCATCTTCACCCGCGTCGGCGCGTCGGACCAGCTCGCGCGCGGCGAATCGACCTTCATGGTCGAGATGCACGAGACGGCGAACATCCTCAACAACGCCACCGACCGCTCGCTCATCATCCTCGACGAAGTCGGCCGCGGCACGGCCACGTTCGACGGGCTGTCGCTGGCCTGGGCCATCATCGAGTACCTGCACGACAACCCGGCCCGCAGCGGCATCACGCTGTTCGCGACGCACTACCACGAGGTCACGGACCTGGCGAAGACGAAGCCGCGCGTGGCGAACTACAACGTGGCGGTGAAGGAGTGGAACGAGCAGATCATCTTCCTGCGGAAGGTGATCGAGGGCGCCGCCGACAAGAGCTACGGCATCCAGGTAGCCAAGCTCGCCGGCATCCCGCGGTCCGTGATCGAGCGGGCCAGGGAGATCCTGACGACGCTGGAGCGCAAGGAGCGGGATCTCGTGGAGGAGACCCGCCGCCGCGGGCCTAAGCCGCCAACGAGCCAGCTCGGCCTCTTCTCGACGACGGAGCAGGACATCGTGGAGGCGCTGCGCGCCATCGAGCTGGATGCCCTGACGCCGATCGAGGCGCTCAACCGGCTGTACGAGTTGAAGCAGCGGTTGAATGAGTAGTTGGCGGTTGGCAGTTGGCGGTTGGCAGTAGGCCACCGCCGCCCGCCTTTTTCCGTTCCACCGCCAACCGCTAACTGCCATGCGTCCCTGGATGCCCTGACGCCGATCGAGGCGCTCAACCGGTTGTACGAGTTGAAGCAGCGGTTGAATGAGTGAGTTGGCGGTTGGCAGTAGGCCACCGCCGTCCGCCGTTCCCGTTCCACCGCCAACCGCCAACTGCCAACCGCCAACTGATTCAAGAGGCATGGGCCTTCGTTTGCTAGGATGCATCCCCGATGGGAACAGCAGTGCTAGGCATCGGGCTCACCGGCAGGGCGCTCACGGATCTGGAGCGACGGATCCTGCGCGAAACGTCGCCGTACGCGGTCGTCTTATTCGGGCGCAACATTCAGAGTGTCGAGCAGCTCGTCGAGCTCGTGCGTGAGGTGAAAGCGGCAGCCAGGCGGCCGCCGCTGTTCATGATCGACGAGGAAGGGGGACGCGTCGACCGGCTGCGTCACCTGATCCCCGGGCTCCCCAGTGCCGAAGCATTCGGCGAAGGGGAGCGGCCGCGGGAGATGGCCGAGTGGGGCGGCAAGGTCATCGGCATGGCCCTCCGCTACTTCGACATCGAGGTCAACCTCGCGCCGGTCGTGGACGTCGCCGGACCGACCTCGCCGAAAGGGCTCGAGCGGCGCATCTTCGGGCGCGATCCGGAGACGATCGTCGACCTCGCCGGCGCCTTCATGCGCGGGCAGCACGGCGCGGGCGTGGCCACGTGCCTCAAGCACTGGCCGGGCATCGGCGTCGGCTCGGCCGATCCGCACTACGGCGCGACCGTCATCGACGTCCCGCTCGACGAGCTGAAGCAGCGGCATCTTCTGCCGTTCGAGCAGCTTGGGCGAGACGCGGGGGCGATCATGATCGGGCACGGCACCTATCCCCAGATCGACATCCCGGACCTGCCGGCCACCCTCAGCCACAAGATGACGACCGAGCTGCTGCGCGATCACGCCCATTTCGACGGGGTGGCCATCAGCGACGACATGGAGATGCACGCGGTGTCGGATCTCGGCTCGTACGAGGAGATCACCGAGCAGGCGCTGCTGGCCGGCAACGACATCATCCTCTTCTGCAGCCACATCGAGCGCATCCCCGACCTGCACCGGTACCTCGGGCGCCGGGTCGATCAGGATGCCGCCTTCCGCGCCCGTTTCGACGAGGCCGTGGCCCGCGGTGATGCGTACCGCGCTCATTGCGAGCGCCTGCGGGCTGAATCGACGAAGCCGTCCTCGTGGGACGAGGTGATCGACGAAGCCATCAAGTTCGTCGACGAGCTCGAACGGACGCGCCCGCCGCGCGATGCCTCGGTGCCGGACGTGGATCGCCGGAAGAACTCACGCACGCCGGGTAAGGGACGTACCGGCCGCGAAGAGTGGACCTGACGGCGCGTCACACGGCGTGCGGTGGCGAATAGGAAGGGCGTCGGCCTCAAATTGAAGGACCGTGGCCCCAAATTGAAGGACCGCAGCTTCAAATTGAACGGCATCGCCTTCAAATTGAAGGACCGCGGCTTCAAAATGAACGGCATCGCCTTCAAATTGAAGGACGGCCGCTTCCAAAATGAAGGGCACCGCCCTCAAATTGAAGGTCTGGACCTCCAAAATGAAGGGCACCGCCTTCAAATTGAAGGAGGGCGACTTCCAAAACGAAGGACGCCGCCTTCAAATTGAAGGACCGGACTTCAAAATGAAGGGCCCCGCCTTCAAATTGAAATGGGTGGTGTCCCCAAACCAGGACGCCCGTTACCGTAACCAATGATCCGCACTGCACGTCAACGACCTGTTATGAAGAAACTGACCCTCGCTTTGATGTTCCTCGCTACGCCGATGTTTGCCGCCGACGCGCCGCGTCTCGTGAGCCGCGTCCTCTGCGCCGGCGCCGACTGCGAGCTTCCCCAGCGCCTCGGCGCCCGCGTCGCCCCGACTCTCGCCTCCCAGGCCACGGCCGGGACGCTCCTCGTGGAGGAGAAAGATCCGCTCCGCGAGTGCATCGGCAGCGGCAACAGCCACGCCGCGTCCTCCTGCGTCGCCCGCGTCCTCGCCGAGAATGCCGAGGCCATCGCCAACGAGCTGACGGCCAAAGGCTATGACGGCTATCTCATCCTCACGCTCGACAAGAGTGAGAAGCAGGTCGCCGGCGGCGCCATCCTGGCTACCACCGGCAGGGAAGTCATCACCACGACGGTCCGCATCTGCAGCGACCACCGCGGCCGCTGCAGCGACACGCTCGAACCACAGGGCGGGTACCTGCTGACCACCGGCCTCCCGGCCATGGCCGACGAACGCGGCTTCAAGGGCCTCGTCGGCGCCGAGCCGGACATGGTCCCGAGCCGCAGCGGCGCTCTGGTGCCGAAGTTCCGCATCAGCTTCCCACTGAGCGAGTAGCTCATCAGTTGGCGGTTGGCAGTTGGCGGTTGGCAGTGGTTCTGATGAGCGCCCTGTGACCCCTGGCCGCCGCCGGAGTGACGATCGCTCTCGGGCGGCTTCTTCCTGCCAACCGCCAACTGCCAACCG
>DASWMP010000310.1:0-22940 GCA_036399695.1 Thermoanaerobaculia bacterium
TCCTCGAGCGTCCGACTGGAATCCTCGAGCGTCCGACCGGAATCCTCGAGCGTCCGACTGGAATCCTCGAGCGTCCGACTGGAATCCTCGAGCGTCCGACTGGAATCCTCGAGCGTCCGGCTGGAATCCTCGAGCGTCCGACTGGAATCCTCGAGCGTCCGGCTGGAATCCTCGAGCGTCCGGCTGGAATCCTCGAGCGTCCGACTGGAATCCTCGAGCGTCCGACTGGAATCCTCGAGCGTCCGACTGGAATCCTCGAGCGTCCGCTTCGACACTCGCGGCGCCAGCCCGGACGCTCGATGGTCCCTGCGCGGCGCTCCCGGTGTCCGGGCGGTACCTCATGTCCCAGAGCACACGCGTAAAAGAGCGGTAGCTACGAAGGCTAAAACCCGCCTCCTCCGCCACCGCACTCCTGGAACGAACCCGCCATACAATGACCATCTCGTCAATCCGAATCACCGCCAGAAATAGACAGCAGGGCGCAGAAGATTTGACCTCTGAGCAAATGAACCTTGGAATCGACGGCTTCACCTACTCCGACCTCTACGACTACAACCGCCTTGGCGAGCTGGCTCTCCGCTTCGACAAGTTCGTCGAAGAGCAGGACGCGGCCCTCTTCGGCCGGTTCGACGCCTACCGCTTCGGCGTCCAGAGCGGCACGCCCCTCGGCGGGGTGACGCCACCTGAAGAGTCGGCCATCCTCATCGAAGTCGGCCGCTACCTGGGCCGTTTCACCGCGCAGCTCTTCCGGACGGACGACGCCCACCTCCGCGCCCGCGCCGAGCGCGACGCTCGGGTCATGCGCTTCAAGAAAGAGCTCGTCAGCAAGCGCGTGGCGAAGGTGAAAGAGGTCACGACCGATCCGGACAGACTCGAGACCGCGGCCACGCTCCTCATCGACGCCCTCGCTCCCGCGGATGCGGATCCCGAGCTCGCCCTGGCCATCACGGCCAACCGCCTGCTCGACCTCGAGAAGGATTACCCCCGCGGCGTCACCGAGTACTCGCCGTCGCCGGAATCGCGTGCGGCCGTCGAGCAACTGCGCCAGAGCTTCCCGGACCAGGCGGCCGCCGGCGAGGCCGAGGCCCTCCACGCCATCGTCGATCTGCTGGTCGAATGGACAGCCATGCGCCGCAAAGAAGGACGCTTCGACGGCTGGACCTCCTTCCGCCTGCCGCGTCCTCTCAACTTCAACCAGCTCGTGCCGACCGAGCCGGTCGACGAGAACAGCTTCGGCGGCAACTCGCATCACTTCCGCCGCCGCGACGCGTTCCACCTCACCGACGACCGCATGACGCCGCGCGAGATCGCGGACGAGGCGCACTACTGCATCTACTGTCACGAGCGGAAGAAAGACTCCTGCTCTCACGGCTTCGAGCAGACCGGCGGCACGTACAAACCGAACCCGCTCGGGATGCCGCTGCAGGGCTGCCCTCTCGACGAAAAGATCGGCGAGATGAACGCCCTGCGCACCGAAGGGGACGCCATCGCCGGGCTGGCGATCGTCATGATCGACAACCCCATGTGCCCCGGTACCGGCCACCGCATCTGCAACGACTGCATGCGTGCCTGCATCTTCCAGAAGCAGGACCCGGTCAACATCCCGCAGATCGAGACGGGCGTGCTCACCGACGTCCTCTTCCTGCCGTGGGGCTTCGAGATCTACTCGCTCCTCACCCGCTGGAACCCGCTCAACGTCCGCCGCCCCCTCGCCCTCCCGTACAACGGCAAGAACGTTCTCGTCGTCGGCCTCGGCCCCGCCGGCTACACCCTCGCTCACTACCTGGCCAACGAAGGTTTCGGCGTCGTCGCCGTCGACGGCCTGAAGATCGAGCCGCTCGAGGGCAGTTGGCAGTCGGCAGTTGGCGGTAGGCAGGAGAAAAACCCGGCCGGTTCCACTGCCAACCGTCAACCGCCAACCGCCAACTCGATCTTCGAGCCCATCGAGGACGCCCACACCCTCTGGGAAGACCTCGACGACCGCATCCTCGCCGGCTTCGGCGGCGTCTCCGAGTACGGCATCACCGTCCGCTGGGACAAGAACTTCCTCAAAGTCATCCGCATCGCCCTCGAGCGGAAGCAGAACCTCCGCTTCTACGGCGGGGTGCGCTTCGGCGGCACCATCACGATCGAGGACGCCTTCGACGAGCTCGGCTTCGATCACATCGCCATCGCCGCCGGCGCCGGCACGCCGACCGTCGTCCGGATGAAGAACAACCTCATTCGCGGCATCCGCAAGGCTTCCGACTTCCTCATGACGCTGCAGCTCGCCGGCGCCTTCAAGAAAAGCTCGATGGCCAACCTGCAGGTGCGCCTCCCGGCGGTCGTCATCGGCGGCGGCCTCACCGCCATCGACACGGCCACGGAGCTCTTCGCTTACTACCCTGTCCAGGTCGAAAAGATCCTCGACCGCTACGAGGTCATGTGCGGCGAGCTCGGCGAAACGCCCGTGCGCGCCGGCTACGACGCCGAGGAGCTGATCATCCTCGACGAGTTCCTCACCCACGGCCGCGCCGTCCGCGAGGAGCGCCGCCGCGCCGCCGCCGCGAACGAAGCGCCGGACTTCATCCCCCTCGTCCGCGGCTGGGGCGGCGTCACCATCGCCTACCGCAAGTCGATGTTCGACTCCCCCGCCTACCGCCTCAACTTCGAGGAGATCGAGAAAGCCTTCGAGGAAGGGATCGGCTACGCCGAGAACCTCTCCCCCGTCGAAGCGATCGGCGACGAGTTCGGCCACGTGAAGGCGCTCGTCTTCAACAAGCAGATCGTCGAGGAAGGGCGCTGGAAGGACTCCGGCCAGCATGTCGAGCTGCCGGCGCGCTCCGTCATGGTGGCGGCCGGCACCGCGCCGAACGTCATCTACGAGAAGGAGCACCCCAACACCTTCCGCCTCGACAAGTGGGGTCAGTTCTTCCAGAGCTTCCGTGTCTCCCAGGACAACGGCAGCGGCCCCGAACTGATCGAGATCGACGACAGCTCACGCGAGCAGGGCTTCTTCACGTCCTACCAGCACCCTTCGCGCCGTGAAAAGCTCATCTCGTATTACGGCGACAACCACCCCCGCTACGCCGGCAACGTCGTCAAAGCCATGGCCTCGGCCAAAGACGGCCACCCCGCCGTCGTTTCCCTGTTCGCCAGAGAGCTGATGTCGATGGACCGTTCCGCCGACGCCCAGCGCGAGCGCGACGAGCGGTGGCAGGAGCTGATCGCCGTGCTCGACGACGGCCTCACCGCGCGCGTGCACCAGGTCAACCGCCTCACGCCGACCATCATCGAAGTCGTCGTGCGCGCCCCCTTCGCCGCCCGCCACTTCAAGCCCGGCCAGTTCTACCGCCTCCAGAACTTCGACGCCTTCGCTCCCCAGCTCGACGGCACCCGCCTCTCGATGGAAGGCCTGGCCCTCACCGGCGCGTCGACCGATCCGGAGCGCGGCCTGCTGTCGCTCATCGTCCTGGAGATGGGCGGCTCGTCCCGCCTCTGCTCCATGCTCGAGCCGGGCGAGCCGGTCGTGGTCATGGGCCCGACCGGTGAGCCGACCGAGATCCCTCGCAACGAGACGATCCTCCTGGCCGGCGGCGGCCTCGGCAACGCCGTCCTCTTCTCCATCGCCCGCGCGTTGAAAGAAGCCGGCTGCCGCGTCGTCTACTTCGCCGGCTACAAGAAGGCCGCGGACGTCTTCAAGCGCGACGAGATCGAAGCCGGCACCGACCAGGTCATCTGGTCCGTCGACGTGGGCGAGCCGATCGAGCCGCGCCGCCCTCAGGACCTCGGCTTCGTCGGCAACATCGTGCAGTCCATGCTCTGGTACGCCTCCGAGGAGCGCCAGTTCAACCTGACGGACGTCACCCGCATCATCGCCATCGGCTCCGACGGCATGATGCGCGCCGTCAAAGACGCGAGACACACCGTCCTGGCGCCGTACCTCAACCCCGCCCACATCGGCATCGGCTCCATCAACTCCCCGATGCAATGCATGATGAAACAGGTCTGCGCCCAATGCCTCCAACGCCACGTCGATCCCAAGACGGGCAAGGAGACGTTCATCTTCTCCTGCTTCAACCAGGACCAGCAGCTCGACGTCGTCGACTTCACCAACCTCCGCGCCAGACTGCGCCAGAACACCGTGCTGGAGAAGCTGTCGAACCTCTGGCTCACGCGGCTGCTGGCGCGAACCGAAACACCCGTTCACGCACAGTCCTGACGCACCGCGACATGACCCTGGGGCCCGGTGATCATCCCTGCCGCTCGCCGCGGCGAGAGTAGAGTGGGCACCTGGATGACCCACGAAGATGAGGTAAAGGACGCGGTCGAGCTATGGCGCCAGGCGATCGTCAACAAGGATCTGGTGACCGCCGCCGCACTGCGCGCTGATACGTATTCGGCCGTCATGCCGGACGGGAAAGTCCTCTCGAAACAGCAGGAGCTCGACGCGCTTGCGTCGCCCGAGTACCGCGTGCGGTCGATGCAGATCGAGAACTTACGCATCACCGTTCAGGGAATGACTGCCACGGCGGTCTTCGACGCGTTACTGGGCGGCGATTTCGGCACCAGCAATGAAGCGTTCATCACGATGACGATCACGTTTCACAACCAGGGCGATGGCTGGTGTGCGGCAATGTGCCGCATGCAGGCCGGCAGCGAGGCCGTCAGCGAGACACCGCGTCCGCCGAGGTCGATCAAAGGGTGGCTCTTCAACAAGACACGACGGTTTGTGCCGTCTTTCGAAGAGCTGGCGTACATCCCTTACAAGGCGCAGTCTGACTATGTGCTGCCTGCCAGTCAGCCCCGTGACTCGGAAGGCGATGACGCGCACTTGCCCATTCCGCCGCGAGAATTGTGGCTGCGATACAACTATCGGGCGGGCGCAAAGGGGCAGGTCGGCACGATGCTGCAGATCGTGCGAACGTCTGGTGTCGAGTTTGAGACGGGAGATCGGATTCTGGACTTCGGCTGCGGTGCCGGACGGATGATTCGCCACCTGCAACCGCTGGCCGGCACCTGTGAGATCTGGGGCACGGACATCAGCGCCGAACACGTGCTCTGGTGCAAGCGGAACCTGCAGCCGCCCTTTCATTTCGCCACGACGACGAAAGTGCCGCACCTTCCGTTCGAGGATCGCAGCTTCCGGCTGATCTACTGCGGCTCCGTGTTCACGCACATCGACGACCTGGCCGACACGTGGCTGCTCGAGCTTCGGCGGATCATGGCGACGGACGGACGCGTCTACCTGACGTTTCACGACGAGCACACGATCGAGTTGTGGGAGAAACGGCGAGAGAAGCTGCCCTCGTGGCTACGAGCCGTCGTGAACAGCCCGATCTACCGAGAATCGAAAGCCTTCGACATGATCACCGTCGGCCGCGGCCACCTGTCGCACGTCTTCTACAACCGCGACTACTTCCTGCGCACCCTGCGGTCGATGTTCGAGGTCATCTCGGTGACGCCCGAAGCGTATTTCGCACAGACGGCAGTACTGCTGAAGCGTAAGCCATCGCGGAGCAGTTGAGATGAGCGGCCTCGCGGCTCGCCGAGGTAAAATACGGGCATGGTCATCACGGGGAAGGTCGTGAACGGCAGGATCGAAGTCGAGGACGAGCTCGCGCTTCCTGAGGGGGCCATGGTCGAGATCTACCTGGCCGGGGAAGAAGAGGGGTTCGAGCTGACGCCGGAGGAAGAGGCGGAGCTCGAAGAGCGGATGGCGGCTGTCGACCGTGGCGAGTTCGTCACGGCTGACGCGCTGATGCTGGAGTTGCGCTCACGCCGGTAATGCCGCGCGAAGTGATCGTCTCCGCGCGCGCACGGTGGGAGATCCTCGATGCCGAGTTGTGGTGGCGCGCGAATCGCGACAAAGCACCCACCGCGTTCACCGACGAGCTCGACCGAGCACTTTACTGCTGCGAGAGCAGCCGGAAGCCGGCACCGTGCATCACAGCCGCAGGCGCGGTCCGCGCGTGTACCGGCTGATCCTGTCGCGTGTCCACTATTACCTCTACTACCGGATCGAGCAGGACGCGGTCGTCGTTGTCGCTCTCTGACACATGTCCCGTCGTCCGCCGAAGCTCTGAGCCGTTCTGAGCAGAACGCAGTGCGAAGTGCCACCGGTGGTCGGCTCAGCGATGCGGGACTACGACGCCAGCCATTCCTTGATCCTCTCCGCCGCTTCCTCGGGATGGGAGAAGTGGCAGGCGTGGGCGCCATCGACGTGGGTCAGGGTGACGCGTCTCCGGTCGGGGATGGGGTCGCGGTGGCCGGAGAGCATGAGCGCGTCGGCGGGAGGATCGGCGTGGAGGTCGGCTACGTAGCGGCGCCAGGTCATCCACCAGCGGGCCAGGCCGGTGCGCCAGTACGCGGGCAGGACGTAGCGATAGAGGGCCATCGGCTCGCGCAGGGAGTCGAGGGCGAGCATGGAGAACGTGCGTATCTGCTGGTGACGGGAGACCGTCCAGAGCGGGCCGATCATGACCGAGCGGCGGACGACGTCGGGGCGGAGGCGGGCCAGGTGGGCGACGGCGTTACAGCCGATGGAGTGGCCGACCCAGACGGCGTTGCGGATGTTCAGGGCGTCGGCCCAGGTGGCAAGCATTGCGGCGTGCTGCTCCGGGCCGAGGGAGCGGGCGTTGATGCTCTCGCCGAAGCCCGGCAGGTCGGGAGCGATGGGTTGCAGGCCGCGGTCGTACAACGCCCGCGCGAAGCGGACAAAGTAGGCGCTGGACATGCCGAGGCCGTGGAGGAGGACGATGTCGCGGCGGGAACCGGCCTGGCGGTGAGCGATGCCGCCGGTCCAGCCGCTGACGCCCCAGGAGAAATAGCGTTCGTGCGTGGCGTCGAAGGTCAGGCGTTCGGCTTCCTCGAGCCACTCGAGGAGGACGCGGTTGAACTCGGGCGGGTTGTCCCACATCGCCACATGGGCCGCACGGGGAACGACGACGAGGCGGGAGCCTTCGATCTCCCGGTGCATGACCTGGCCGTAGCGGAGAGGGACGATGGGATCGTTCTCCCCCCAGATCAGCAGCACCGGGGCGCGGATGGCGTTCATCCAGTCGCGGGTGTCGCCGCGGAGGACGCGCAGCGTGGCCGCGGCCACGGACGTCGGACCGGCGCGGAGGAAGTCGGGCACGAGGACCCGGGCGATGCTCGCGCCGCCATAGGGCGGTTTGGGCAGCACGCGGACGTGAGCGCGCGGATCGAGGGTAAACGGGATCCCGGCGGCGTTGACGAGCGTCAGCGAGCGGACGAGGTCGGGGCGCTCGGCGGCGACGCGGATGGCGATCTGGCCCCCCATGGAGTGCCCGACGAGGTGGACCGGCTCGCCGAAGGTCTCGAGCCAGCGGGCGATGAGGCTGGCCGCTTCCTCGAACGAAGGGAGCAGGCGCGGGAGCCCGCGGAAGCGCTGGTTGCTGCCGAAGCCGACCAGGTCCACCGCCGCGACGAGATGCCGCCCGGCCAGAGCCTGCACGTTGCGCGACCACCAGCGCGACGAGCCGGACAGCCCGTGCACGAGCGCCACGGGCGTACCGGCGCCGGTCCGCGTCTCGTGAAGGACGTACGGGGGAAACTCGAGCCGGCGCTGGGTCATACCGCGTGTGAGCGACAGGGAACGATGGCGCTGGCCTTACCGTCCGCGTCCGAGTTCCACCATCAGACAGCGGTCCTGGATCACCTTGATGCCCGCCTCGGCGAACCGCTGCGCGGCTTTGTCGTTCCTGATGCCGAGTTGGAACCAGACGCTTTTCGGCTTTGCCGCCAGGATGTCCTCCACGTGCTGGTCGATGTCGTTCGGGCGGCGGAACACATTGATCATGTCGATGGGCCGGCCGATGGCCGTCAGGGTGCGGAAGACCGGCTTGCCGAGGATTTCGGTAGCGTCGGGAAAGTAGACCGGGACGGGGATGATCTCGAAGCCGGCCGACTGCATGTGGGCGGCGACGTAGTGCGACGGCTGGTCGCCGTGCGATTCGGGCTTGATCCCCAGCACGGCGATGGTGCGCGTCTCACGCAGCACCTCCTGGATGCCGTGGGAATCGGTGATGAGGTTTTGTTTCCAGTCCATTTGGCGCTCCCTGCGGTCGCGGTTTTTGGTTTTTGGTTTCTGGTGTGAGGCGTTGTCCGTTGTCCGTTGCCCGTTGCCCGTTGCCCGTTGCCCGTGCTGCGCTCGGCGGGCTTTTGCGGGCAACGGGCAACGGGCAACAGACAACGCTCCCTCGCTTATCTCACCAAAAACCAAAAACCGACAACCAAAAACCGCTCCATCCCCTCCGCAAAACCGCTCCACCCCGCCGTTCCACGGAATAACCTTTCTCCCCCCTCCCTTACCCCGGGCAAATCCGGAGACAATAGAGCCCTGAATGCGCCGCCAATTTTCGATCGCGCTTTTCTCTCTTCTTACCGCCGCCTCACTGCTGGCTGCTGACACGCAGCCGTCCGTTGCCGGTACGCAGCGGTACCTCGTCGCGACGCGGCAGGTGGTCACGGGTGAATCCGTGACGCTGCGCAATCGCGACGCCGAGCCGGTCGTGATCACGCGGAACGTCCGCACGTTTCGCGAGCTCGGCGGTTTCGTAGCCGACCTGACGGCAGCCGAAGTCACGGCTCTCCGCCTGTCGGCCGACGTCCGCTACGTCGAGCCGGTCATCGAGCGTTATGCCTACCAGGTCACGACCCGGCGCATCGGCGGTCAGGCCGTGCCGTACGGCATCGACTCGGTCCGGGCCCGGGATGCCTGGGTCGGGACGAAGGGCGAGAACGTCAACGTGGTCGTCGTCGATACCGGCGTCGATTTCCAGCACGGCGATCTCGGCAGCGTCTACGCCGGCGGGACGAACGTCATCGACCCGAAGGCCCTGCCGATGGACGACAACGGCCACGGCACGCACGTGGCCGGGACGATCGCCGCGGCCGACAACAGCTTCGGCGTGGTCGGCATCGCCCCGAAGGTGCGGCTCTGGGCCGTGAAGGTCCTGGACGCGAACGGTCAGGGCAGCTCGGCCTCCGTGGTCGCCGGGGTCGATTGGGCCATCGCCAGGAAGCGCGAGCTCGGTGGCCGCTGGATCCTGAACTTCTCCCTCGGCTCGCCCCGCTCCAGCACCTTCGAGCGTGAAGCGTTCCAGCGCCTGGCCGACGCCGGCATCCTCGCCGTCGCCGCCACAGGCAACGACTCGAGCAACCTCGCCGCCGCGCCGGTCGGCTTCCCTGCCGGCTACCCGACGGTCTTCGCCGTCGGCGCGATCGACTCGGCGAACAAGGTCGCCTCCTTCTCCAACCAGGGGCCGGAAATCGACGTCGTCGCACCCGGCGTGACCGTCCTCTCGACGATCCCGCGCGGCACCGGCTCGATCGCCTACGTCTCGGTCAACCCGTCGCTCACCTACATCGGGCAGCCGCTCGACGGGGCGAAGCTCGGCTCGATCAGCGGTGAGCTGGTCTTCTGCGGCGTCGGCCTTCCGGAGGAGTTCCCGGCCCGCGTCAACGGCAGGATCGCGCTCATCCAGCGCGGCGGCGACATCACCTTCGCCCTCAAGACCCGCCGCGCCCTTCAGGCCGGCGCGATCGGCGTGGCCATCTTCAACCACGACAACAGCACCATGAACTGGACGCTGGTGAACAGCGGCGATCCGGCGGACGTCGACTTTCCCTGGCCGCTGGTCGTCGCCCTCAGGAAAGAGGATGGCGAAGCCCTCAAGAGCCAGCGCGGCGTGGTCGAGCTCGGCCATGCGGTGGACGACTACGGCACCCTGAGCGGGACGTCGATGGCCACCCCGCACGTGGCCGGCGTGGCCGCGCTGGTCTGGTCGGCCGCTCCGTCGGCTACAGCCCAGCAGGTCCGCGACGCCATCGCCACCACGGCCCGGGATCTCGGCGCCCTCGGCTTCGACGTGACGTACGGCAACGGAGTGGTGGACGCGCTGGAAGCAGCGCGCACGCTGGCGCCGTCGCTCTTCGGGTCCGGCGCCACGCCGCAGCCGCCGCCCGGACGCGGCCGCGGACGCGCGGTCGGCCGGCCCTGATCGAGTTTGGCGGTGGGGCGGTGGCAGTAGCGGACGTCCTCCCCCCTCCGCCCAACCGCCCCGCGTGCCCCCCACCAACTTTCGCCATTTGTCACACACTCGCGCTGCGCCCAGCGTAAAATAACTCGCCGTTTCGTCCTCGGAGGTCCTGCATGTTGCGTCGTAAGGTTCTGTTGTCGTTCATCTGCGCGCTCTTTGCGGCGCAGCTTGCCAGTGCTGGTGAGTCGCAGCTCGCGCCCGCGCTCGAGCTGGCACGCGCGCTTGCGCCGGTGATGCCGCTCGCATCGACGATGCTGCTGTCGAAGGTCGAGCAGAGCATCCCCACGCCGATCCCGTCGTTCGAAGGCGGCACGATGGAAGTCATGGTCGCCAAGCGTCTGCCCAACGGCAAGACCGTCACGGCGTGCGTGGAGAACGAGAAGGAAATGAAGCGCGTGCTCGCCGCCAGGCCGGAGACGATCGCCAAGTCGAAGACGGCGGAGACGGAGTAATGTTGCGCCGCCTCCTTCCGGTCCTCCTCCTGCTCCTGACGGCCTCGAACCTCTTTGCGGCGAAGATCACGATCGTGAATCTCGACGGCCCGAACGTCGGCTTCAACGACCCGGCCCCCGCCTCTCCCGTCGGCGGCAACCCGGCGACGACGGTGGGCGGCCAGCGGCTGTACGTCATCCAGCGCGCGGCCGACATCTGGGGCTCGCGCCTCTACAGCGAGGTCGAGATCCGCATCTCCAGCCGCTTCGCCGGCATCGCCGGCGAGTGCAGCGAGACGAGCGCGGTCCTGGCGTTCGCCGGCTCGCAGTCTTACATCGCCAACTTCGCGGGCGCGCCACAGGCGAACGTCCGCTATCCGATCGCCCTGGCGAACAAGTTCGCCGGCACGGATCTCCGCCCGAACGACGTCGACATCACGTCGCAGTTCAATGCAGACGTCGACAACGCCACCTGCCTCGGTGAGTCGAACTGGTATTACGGGCTGGATGGCAATGAAGACGGCAACCAGGATCTCCTCGCCACCGCCCTGCACGAGTTCGCGCACGGCCTCGGCATGGCCGGCTCGGCCGACCTCCTGACCGGCGCCCTCCCGTCCAACCAGCCGTCCGTCTACACGATCAACGTGTACGACAACGAGATGGGGCTGTTCTGGAACCAGATGTCGAACCAGCAGCGCGTGCAGTCGGCCGTGAACACGGGCCAGGTGGTCTGGGCCGGCCAGTTCACCCGTGCCGGCGCGAAGAACTTCCTGCAGCCGCTGCCGCTCCTCACGACCACCGGCACCATCGCGCGCGACTTCGACATCGGTACCGCTTCGTTCGGCGCCAACGTGCAGACGACCAGCGTCAGCGGCCGCATCATCGCCGCCGTGGACGAGGCGAATGAGGCCGGTCCCACGACGACCGACGGCTGCTCTCCGTATCAGAACGCCGCCGAAGTCAACGGCAAGTGGGCGCTCGTGGATCGCGGAACATGCCAGTTCATCGAAAAAGCTTTCATCGCGCAGCAGGCCGGCGCGATCGGGATGATCCTCGCGGACAATCGCCGCGAGACCTGCTACCCGCCCGGGATGGGCATTGCGGATCCGCCGATCGACCCGGCGCTGATCACGATTCCGGTCATCAGCGTGAGCCAGGACGACGGCGCGGCGCTGCGTGCGAACACGGCCGACACCCTGGGCATCCTGCACGTCGATCCGACGCGCCTGGCCGGGGCGGACGCCGAAGGGCGCCCGCGGCTCTACGCGCCGTGCACGCTGGAAAGCGGCTCGTCGATCCATCACTGGGACATCACGGCCTCGCCGAACCTCCTGATGGAGCCGTCGATCAATCCGGACCTCGATCACAACCTCGACATCAGCACGCAGCAGCTCCACGACATCGGCTGGGGCATTCAGCCTTCGACCGGCCGCCGGGTGACGAGAAGATAGTTGGCGGTTGGCAGTTGGCGGTTGGCCGTGAAAGCCGCCGGCGCCAACTGTCACCGCCATCACACGCAACGACAGCAATCCCGAAGTAAAAGCAGCACGGCACGCAGCCACCCGGTTCCACTGCCAACCGCCAACTGCCCACTGCCAACTGTTTCAAGGAAGGACAAGCAACGCGGTATGAAACGAGCTCTCTATATCCTCCTCGCGCTCACCGTCACTCTCACGGCCACGGCCGCTGAGAGGCAGCGCTACATCATCGGCACGAAAGCGCCGTCACGCATCGCCACGCAGGCGATGGGCGGCGGGTGGGCCGAGCGTCTGGCGGGACGTCAGATCCGCACGTTCAATTCGATCCGGGCCATCGCCGTCGACCTGACGGAGCAGGAGGTCGCGGAGCTCCGCGGCTCCGGCGACGTCCGCTACATCACCCCGGTCACCCGGATCTGGCTGAATGACCTGGGCGGCATCGACCTGACCCCGTCGGCGAACGCCTCGCCGTACGAGTCGACGCAGTCGATCCCCTGGGGCATCGAAGCGATTCATGCCCGCGACGTCTGGAAGGTCTCGAAGGGCGACAGCACGATCAACGTGGCCGTCGTCGATACCGGGATCGACGCGCAGCACCCGGACATCAAGCACGCCATCGTCGGCGGCTACAACGCTTTCAAGAACGTCGAGGAGATTCCGTTCGACGATCACCGCCACGGTACCCACGTGGCCGGCACGATCGCCGCGGCGGACAACAACATCGGCGTGGTCGGCGTAGCGCCGAACGTGCGCATCTGGGCCATCAAGGTGCTGGACAGCCACGGCAACGGCAGCAACGAAGGCCTCGTGGCCGGCGTCGACTGGGTCGTGAAGAAGAAGGCCGAAGTCGGTGGCCACTGGATCATGAACCTCTCGCTCGGCGGCAAGGGCGACGACGCGCAGGACGAAGCGTTCGGCCGCGCGATCACGAGCGGCATGCTGGTGTTCGCGGCCGCCGGCAATCAGGGCCTCCCCGGCCTCGATTACCCGGCGTCGTTTGCGGGCGTCTTCGCCGTCGGCGCGCTCGATGAAGCGGGCGACAAGATCTGGTTCTCGAACTTCGGCGCGGGCCTCACCTTCATGGCGCCAGGCGTCAACGTCATCTCCTCGGTTCCGCGTGGCCTGGCCGTCGTCGGCGACGTGGTGATCCCGGGCGATACGCGCCTGAACGGCGTCGCGCTCCGCGGCTCGCCGAAGGCCGACATCTCGGGCGAGTTCGTCGACGCGGGCCTCGGCCGCGTGCAGGACTTCCCACCGGGCGGCATAGCCGGCAAGGTCGCGATCGTGAAGCGCGGCAACGACGGCAGCGGCATGATGTACTTCCGCGAGAAGGTGCGGAACGCCAAGCTCGCCGGCGCGAAAGCGGTCGTCGTGGTGAACGACGACGACGTGAACAAGAACGACCTCGAGACCTGGACGCTCATCCTCGAGACGTGCGACCCTAAGGGCTGCACGGTCGAGCCGGAGTGGAAGGATTACGAGTACCCGCTGACGATCGGCATCACCCAGGCCAACGGCGCGAAGCTGCTCGCGCAACTCGGCAAGGGGCAGGTCGCCGTCAGCCACCGCAACGAAGACTACGCGCCGCTCTCCGGCACGTCGATGTCGACCCCGCACGCCGCCGGCACCGCCGCGCTGGCATGGGCCGTCGCCCCGAACGCCACCGCCGAGCAGATGCGCAACGCACTGATCCTCACCTCGCGCGATCAGGGCGAGCCCGGATGGGACTGGGAAACCGGCTACGGCACCATCAACGCCTTCGCCGTCGCCAAGTACCTCAACCCCGCCGCCTTCGGCCTGAGCACGCCCCGCCGCCGCGGCGCACAGCACTAATTAGAGGCCGGTGGTCGGTAGTACCGACCACCGGCCGTTAGACGCCAGAGACGCGCCGCAAACTGCGCGTTGTCCGTGAACCTGTGTTGTTGGTTTTTGGTTGTTGGTTTTTGGTGGAAGCGCCCTGGTCGGTGCTGCGCTACCCGAGTTGCCGTCGGATGCGGAGCAACCAAAAACCAAAAACCAAAAACACAGGCCACGGACAACTGACAACGGACAACGGACCACGCTCTCCACCGGCCACGCCCACGGTCATCGTACAATCCCCCCTTCGAAGCGCGCCCCCCGCGCGCACCCCACTTTCGAAACGGAGTACCCACATGCGGATCGGTGTACCGACCGAAATCAAGAACAACGAATATCGCGTAGGCATGACGCCGTCCGGCGTTCACGACCTGACGGCCAACGGCCATTCCGTCGCCATCCAGAAGGGCGCCGGTCATGGAAGCGGGTTCACCGACGACGAGTACACCGCCGCCGGCGCTCAGATCCTCGCCGATGCGGATGCCGTCTATGACTTCGCCGAGATGATCGTGAAGGTGAAGGAGCCGGTCGAAGCCGATCTCGCGCGTCTCAAGGACGGGCAGTTGCTCTTCACCTATCTCCACCTCGCGCCGGTTCCGGATCTCACCGCGGCACTGATGAAGAAGAAGATCACGGGCGTCGCGTACGAGACGATCACGGACGAGCGCCGCCGCACGCTGCCCCTCCTTACGCCGATGTCGGAAGTGGCGGGCCGCATGTCGGTGCACGTCGGCGCCTATTACCTGCACAAGCCGAACAACGGCCGCGGCGTGCTCCTCGGCGGCGTGCCGGGCGTGCTGCCGGCGGACGTCGTCATCATCGGCGGCGGTGTGGTCGGCACGAACGCGGCGAAGATGGCCGTCGGCCTCGGCGCGCGCGTCACGATCCTCGACACGAACCTCGAGCGTCTCCGCCAGCTCGACGACATCTTCCGCGGCACCATCCAGACGCTCGCCTCCAACAAGGCCCACCTCAGCGAAGCCGTGCGCCACGCCGATCTCCTGATCGGCGGCGTCCTCATCCCCGGCGCGGCCGCACCGAAGCTCGTCACCCGCCAGATGATCGGCGAGATGAAGAAGGGCTCGGTCATCGTCGACGTGGCCATCGACCAGGGCGGCTGCGTCGAAACGGCCCATCCGACCACGCACTCCGACCCGGTCTACGAAGTCGATGGCGTCGTGCACTACTGCGTCGCCAACATGCCCGGCGCCGTGCCCCGCACCTCGACCATCGCCCTCACGAACGCCACGCTCCCGTACACGCGCCTCCTGGCGAACAGCGGCTTCGACAAAGCCGTCCGCGAGCACCCTGGCCTGGCCGAGGGGGTGAACGTCTACAAGGGCGAGATCACGTACGAAGCCGTGGCCACCTCCCAGGACCGCAAGTACACGGCTCTCGACAGCCTGCTGTAAGACCTGAAGCCCGGAGAGCGGTGGCGTTCGCCACCGCTCTCCGGGATAAGCTTGCGCCGCCAATGACCGAAATCCGCGTCTCACTGCTGCGTGGCAACGAGCTCCGTCAGGGAGACGGTGCGCTGATCGACGAGTGGTTCGCCGGAGCCGCCCGCTCCGACGCCACGCTCTGGATCGACATCCAGAATCCCGTCAACGAGGTCATCGAGCCGCTGCTCGAGGAGCGCTTCGGGTTCCACGAGCTGGCGGCCGAGGATACGTTGTCCGAGAGCACGCTGCCGAAATACGACTCGTTCGCCGACTACGACTTTTTCATCTTCCGGTCGGTCAACGTCAACATCAGCGAGCATGCCTCGCAGACGTACAAGCTGGCGGCGTTCCTCGGGCGGAACTTCCTCGTCACGGTGCACCGCGAGGCCATGACGTACGTGACGGACGTGTTGACGCGGCTGCGGAACGACCGGCGGCTCCTGGCGAACGGGCCGGACTTCACCCTCTACTCCATCGTCGACCAGATGGTCGACGCCTACTTTCCGCTGCTCGACACCATCGAGGAGTGCGTCGACAACCTGCAGGACAAGATCTTCGAAGACGCGCAGGACAGCCAGCTCGACGAGTTGCTGCACCTCAAGCGCGACCTCAACGTCCTGCGCCGGACCTCGCTCCCCCAGCGCGAATTGCTCAACGTCATCTCGCGCGGCGACACCAAGTACATCCAGCCGCAGCATCTCATCTACTTCCGCGACGTCTACGACCACATGTTCCGGATCAGCGAGACCATCGACGTGGACCGCGAGCAGATGAGCGGCACGATGGAGGCGTACCTTTCGGTCATCGCCAACCGCACGAACGAGATCATGAAGGTGCTGACCATCTTCTCGGCGACGATGCTGCCGCTGACTCTCATCGCCGGCGTCTACGGCATGAACTTCGAGCACATGCCGGAGATCCACTGGCTGCACGGCTACCCGTTCGCGCTGACCCTCATGATCGGCACCGCCGTGATGATGATCGGCTGGTTCGCCTGGAAGGGCTGGATCACCTGGCCGGAGAAGATCACACGCCGCCGCAAGCGGGTCTGAGCAGTGCGGGTCGGGATCGGGGCTCGGGGCTCAGGGCTCAGTGGGTGTCAGAGGCGAGGTTCGGAGAACCCGTCGAGAGCTTCCGCCTTACCTCGCGTCTGACACCCACCGGGCCCCGGGGCCCGAGCCCATCCCCTTGACAGAATCTCGCGCGCTGCATATTGTTAGCACTCGATGAGCGTGAGTGCTAGCAAGCACGCCGCGCCACCTGACAAATCAACGAACTGCGGGGCCCTCCCCGCAACACTAACTACTAGCAGGAAGGAGACTTACCCTATGGCAACAGCTATCGATGTCAAGCTCCGTCCCCTTCACGACCGCATCGTCGTGAAGCGGAAGGAAGCAGCAGAACGGACCGCGAGCGGCCTCTATATCGCCGACACCGCCCGTGAGAAGCCGCAGCAGGCCGAGGTCATCGCCGTCGGCGAAGGCAAGTACGACAACAACGGCAAGCGGATCAAGCTCGACGTGAAGGCGGGCGACACCATCCTCATCGGCAAGTACTCGGGCAGCGAAGTGAAGATCGACGATGTCGAGTACACGATTCTTCGCGAAGACGAAGTGCTCGCGGTCGTCGAAGGATAAGGAGACACACACATGGCTAAGCGCATTACTTACAGCGAAGAAGCCCGCCAGGCCATCCTGCGCGGCGTGAACAAGCTCGCCGACGCGGTCAAGGTCACCCTTGGCCCCAAAGGCCGTAACGTCGTCATCGAGAAGAAGTTCGGCTCCCCGACGATCACCAAGGACGGCGTCACCGTCGCCAAGGAGATCGAGCTCAAGGACGAGCTCGAGAACGCCGGCGCCCAGATGGTCCGCGAGGTCGCCTCGAAGACCTCCGACATCGCCGGAGACGGCACCACGACCGCGACCGTGCTCGCCCAGGCCATCTTCCGCGAAGGCGTGAAGAACGTCACCGCCGGTGCGAACCCGATGGAAATCAAGCGCGGCATCGACGCGGCCGTCCGCGTGGCCGTCGAGTACATCGAGTCGATCGCCCGCCCGGTCGAAGGCAAGGACATCCAGCACATCGGAACGATCTCGGCCAACAACGATGAAGAAATCGGCTCGATCATCGCCTCGGCGATGGAGAAGGTCGGCAAGGACGGCGTCATCACCGTCGAAGAAGCGCGCGGCCTGGACACGGTCCTCGAAGTCGTCGAGGGCATGCAGTTCGATCGCGGCTACCTCTCGCCGTACTTCGTGACCGATCCGGAGCGCATGGAAGCGGTCCTCGAGAACGCCCGCATCCTCATCTATGAGAAGAAGATCTCGTCGATGAAGGACCTCCTCCCGATCCTCGAGCAGGTCGCCCGCCAGGGCAAGCCGCTCCTGATCATCGCCGAGGACGTCGAGGGTGAGGCGCTCGCGACGCTCGTCGTCAACAAGCTCCGTGGCACGCTGAACGTCGCCGCCGTCAAGGCGCCGGGCTTCGGCGATCGCCGCAAAGCGATGCTCGAAGACATCGCCATCCTCTCCGGCGGCAAGCTGATCTCGGAAGACATCGGCGTGAAGCTCGAGAACGTGAAGTGGGAAGACCTTGGCGAAGCGAAGCGCATCAGCATCGACAAGGACAACACCACCCTCGTGACCGACACGGACGACAAGGCCCGCAAGGAATCGATCGCCGGCCGCGTCAAGCAGATCCGCGCCGCGATCGAGGACACGACCTCCGACTACGACCGTGAGAAGCTCCAGGAGCGTCTCGCCAAGCTCGTCGGCGGTGTGGCCGTCATCAAGGTCGGTGCTGCCACCGAGACCGAGATGAAGGAAAAGAAGGCCCGCGTCGAAGACGCCATGCACGCGACCAAGGCCGCGGTCGAGGAAGGTATCGTCCCGGGTGGCGGTGTGGCTCTCCTCCGCGCTGTCGAAGCGGTCGACAAGGCTCTCAAGACCGGCGTCCTGTCCTACAAGGACCGCGACGGCAAGGAGCGCAGCGTGAAGGCCGAGGGAGATGTCCGCGTCGGCGCCAACGTGATCAAGCGCGCCCTCGAAGAGCCGCTCCGCCAGATCGTCCTCAACGCCGGTCTGGAAGGCTCGGTCATCCTCAACGAGATCCGTACCGCCGGCGGCACGAAGGGCTTCGACGCCCGCAACGAGCAGGTCGTCGACATGATCGAAGCCGGCATCATCGATCCGGCCAAGGTGACGAAGCAGGCGCTCCTCAACGCCTCCTCCATCGCCGGCCTCATGCTCACCACCGAAGCCCTCGTCTCCGAGATCAAGGAAGACGACAAGAGCGGCGGCGCCAACCCGGCCGCCGGCATGGGCGGCGGCATGGGCGGGATGTACTAAGAAGCAGGGCTCGGGGCTCAGGGCCCGGGGCTCAGGATGTGCGGACGGGCGGGTCGGAAACGGCCCGCCCGTTTTGTTTTGTGCGGAGCAATCTCGGCGCGGCGTTGCGACACGGCGCGGCATTAATGTAGGACAGACACTCTTGTCTGTCTGCGCCCGCAGGCGCCGGTTTCCAGGCCATCAGAGTGTGTGCCTCCGTTTTGAGACACCCTCCGGTAGCCACCGCTCTTTTACACGGAGACTGCTCCGCAATAACCATCACGAATATGCTCAATTCGCATAAACTGTCGCTCGCATGCGTATCTATGGCGCCATTCTCCTGCTCCTGGCCTCCTTTCCCGCTCTTGCTGACGACCTGACGGTCGGGTGGATCAGCAGACAACCTGAGAAGGAGTACGTCTGGGGGTCGTCGAACCCGAAAGTGGAGGGCTGGCCGGCGGTCGGTGAGCAGGTGGCCTGGCGGGCGCACGTGCGCAGCTACGGGAGCACGGCTCATCCCGGCGTTCGCTACCGCTGGCTGCTGAACGACCAGGAGGTCGCCACCGGCACCGTCACCATCGCGGCCAACGGGATCACCACCGTCGACTATCCGTCGAGCTGGACGTTCGAGCGGCGGCGGCTGCGGTTCGTCATCGATACGGCAGGAGCGGTGGCCGAGGAGTCGGAGACGAACAACGCGCTCGAGGTGTATACCGACGCGCTGTCGGTCGGCTTCTGGATCGAGCAGTCGGTCTACGACAGGTTCCGCGAGAAGCAGCCGCTCCTCGGCGTCGGCGCGAGCGGGTTCGAGGACTACGCGCAGCGGCACATCGAGCTGTACAACGACATGGCCGCGCTCGCGGTCTACCTGGAGACGCCGAACGGCGTCCTGGATCGCTTCCGCCTGCAGAAGATCGTCGTCGTGCCGGACGATGCCCTGCCGCTCGTGAAGCTCGACGACTTCGGCGTGCGCGACGGCGAACCGAACGCGGAGATGATCCCGGACAAGAGCGACCGCACGGTCGACCTGCAGTGGGGCTTCCCCAAGTCGATCATCGGCAAGTACGTGCGCACCGACCAGCGCAGCCCGCGCAATCCGCTCTACATCGACGGCTACGTGCTCCACGAGCTGGGACACGCGCGCTATCTCATCGACGTCTACGCCTGGAACGTCCGCCACCTCCCGCCGCACTACTCCGTCGACATTCAGGAGAACGGCGCCACCATCTTCGGCCGGTACATCCTGAACAGCAGCCGCCCCTACGAGACGCCGGAGCAGGGGCTGATGAACGAGCACTTCACGTTCTACGACCGCTACAGCGCCATCGTCATGAACCGGATCGCCGGCCACCGTGCGACGCGCGGGAACTACAACGAGCCGGAGAACTTCGGGGAGTTCGTCAACGATCTGCCGGCGGAGAACCGTCTCACGATCCGGGACCGCGACGGCATCGCCCTCGCGGACGCCGACGTCTGGATCTACCGCGGCGAAGGGAAGAGCGACGCCTGGTACGCGGCGGTCTTCGACAACGTGCCGGACATGAAGCTGAAGACCGACGCAAACGGGCAGGTGCTGGTGGGCCGCTCGCCGTTCAGCGCGGACGGCAGGATCGTGCAGTACTGGCAGAACAACAATTCGACGGCCATCGTGCGCGTCGCCTCCGGTGAGCGCGTGCTCTACGGGTTCCTCGAGTCGCGCCTCTTCAACCTCGCCTACTGGCGCGGCGACACGCAGCTCGCCGATCACGAGCTCCGCGTCGGCATGCCCTACTGCGGCAACCTCGGCGTCTCCCTGACTGCCCCGGAGTGGGACGCGCGCGACGTCGAGCCGAACGTGACGCTCCGCTGGACACGCCTCGAACGCGCCAACCTCTATCGCGTTTACGCGTCGACCAACGGCGGCCCGGCGCGTCTCATCGGCACGACCGGCTCGACGTCACTGACGACGCAGCTCTCCGGGAAGGTCTACTGGTGGGTCGAGGCGGACGGCAACGACTGCGCGATGCGCCGCTCGTCCGCCGGCCGCTTCTACGCGAAGAGCGCCACGTCGGGACCGCGACGGCGCGCGGTCCGGCGGTAGCGTCACTCCCCCATCTGGGCGAATGAGATGACGTGCCCGGCCGGGTCGCGCACGATCGTCTCGGTCGCGCCGTACGGCGTGGTGCGCCGCGCGTTGACGACGTCGGTCCCGGCCGGAATGCGGCCGGCGATCTCGTCGACGTCCTCGACCTCGATGTAGAGCATGGTGGCGCCGGCCGGAAGCGAGCCCTGGAGGACGCCCGGCTCGTCGGCCTCGACGCTCTCGCGCGTCTGGTACATGACTTCGAGACCATCGCGCTCGAGGATGACGAAGCCGAGGCGGCCGCCGTGCGGAACCTCGATGACGTGGGTGAAACCGAGGGCGTCCCAGAACGGAAGCACCGGCTCGATCGCTTCGACGAACAGAACGGGCGTGAGCTTTTTCAACATGCGCGAAAAATACTCGCGCGGACGGCATCGGCGGTAGACAAATCAAGCGTCACCGGTTTGTGATGGGCAACGGAGGAACCCGGCACTGCGTTTGCTCCATGCTCGAAGCGAGCGTCGTCAGTGCTCAGGTTCTTTGCTGTACAACCAGGGTTTCGAAAACAGGGGCGTAACGCCCCTTTTTTCGTTCCCGGAATCGAACCCGGAGGTCTCATGCCCATGATCTTCCTGGCGCTCATCGGCGCCACCACGCTCGTCTCCTGTTTCGCCGCCAGCGCCGCGGCGCTGACCCGCCATCGCCGTACCGGCCTCGCGCTCACGATCGCCGGCACGTTCGCGCTCGTGTTCTTCGCCTCGATGCCGGAGATGCCGCGGCAGATGGCCGGTATCGCGCTGCTGGCGATTGCCGCCGGGATCCTGCTGGATACGCGCGAAGACGAAGCGGTGACGACCACACGCGTGTCGTTCGACGAGACGGCCACGCGGCGCCGCTGACCGGATCAGTAGAAGCGCAGCCAGACAGCGATCACGCCGAGCACGTTGGCCGTAATCGCCACCATGGCCACTAGCGGCCAGCCGGCTTTGCGCCACTTCCATGACGGATTCGCCAGCGCGGCGAGCGGCAGCACGAGCACAGGCAGAAAGTAGCGCCCCTGGATACCCTCCACACGGTCGGCACACGGGGTCGTCCATGAGACGTACATCGACAGGTCGATGAACAACACGGCCGTCACGAAGATGAGCATGGCCATGACGCGCTCGCGCCAGCCGAGCCGCTCCCCTGACGTCACCACCAGTACGACGAGCAGTATCAGCTCGGCCCAGATGACGAAGGTCGGCAGGAACACGTCGAGCATGCCGAGACGGCCCACCGCTTCCTCGAAGTAGAGCCAGGCGTTGCCGGTGAGGTCGCGCGCGAGCACGCCGAGCGCCCGCAACGGATCGGCCTTGATGCACGTCCACTGCGTTCCCACGCCGGCCATCGGCACCTTCGACAGCCACCAGAGCGACAACGCGGTCCCGAGCACCGCTGCGGTCATCGGTGCCCACCGCTTCTTCGGCAGCGCGATGAAGGCGATGTGCCCGTACCCCGGCTTGCACAGCGCCAGGAGAAAGGCGAACAACGGCTCCGCCACCCGCGCCCCGCGAAACGCCAGTGCCGTGGCCACCATGGCGCACGCGATGGTCATGGCATCAGGCGACCACGACGCGGCGAGATAGAGCGACATGGGAAACAACCCGATCGCACAGAACGCCCACGGCACGACCGGCGTCACCCGGATGGCCCACGCGACGAGCGCGATGAACGCCGCCAGGTTCAACAACCGCCCGAGGTAAAAGACCCACGGCGGCCGGAGATCGAACGCTCTCCCGATCAACGCCGCCACGATCTGCGGCGCATACGGCACCGGCGTGTACGAGGCGACGAACGGCACGATGGACGTCTTCTCTTTCTCGAGGTTGACGCGCGGCACGATCCGCAGATCCTCGCGATTCACTTTCCCCTGCGCGTCATACCCCCGCCCCGCAATCCACACGAGCGTCCGGTACCCCATCGGCACCGGCGCCTCCCCACCCCGCGCCGTCATCCTGGGCACGAGCGTCCCGTACGCAATGGAGACAGGCCGCCAGAAGTGCGTCACTTCGTCCGGCACCCGAAACGCGGGAGAGATAAACGTGAAGGCGATGCCTGCAACCGCGGCAATCAAGACGAACAGACGCTGAGGGGTCATACGAGCGGGCGCATGATAACCGCAGGGGACGACCGGGAGACCGAGAGGGGGCGCCTCCGGCGGGCGGCCACGGGCCGCAGCGCTTGTTGCCATAGGCTGCGCGGCGCTTGTCGCGATCAACACGTTAGCAAGTAGGGTCGACGGCGGCTTGGCCAATAAGCGCT
>DASWMP010000311.1:0-11642 GCA_036399695.1 Thermoanaerobaculia bacterium
CTGAGTGGTACTGCCAGTGGGTCGACCCGCAGTAGTCCCGTCCTGAGCCGCACGACACGGAACGAGCGCACGGCGTTCCGTGTCGGCGTTTCCGTCGCCCACTCTGCCTGAACGATCATGAACCGATACCCTGCCGACTCGCGCGTCATCGTGGAACCGCTGGCGCGGCAACCCGACACCGATGGTGTCCTCGTCGGGAGGAAAGACACGGCCGTCTTTCTCCTCCTCCCAACCGACGCCGTCGAAGTGCTCGACGATCTCGCCGCCGGCTGCACGGTCGCCGAAGCGCAGCAACGTCACTTCGCGCGGCACGGTGAAGTTGCCGACGTCGAAGACCTCCTCGCCACGCTCGAAGAACATGGCTTCGTCCGCCCTGAGGGGACGGCGAGGCGCGAAGCGGAGAAAGGCTTCCACTTCGCCTGGATCTCCGAGCGGTGGGCGCAGCGGCTCACCAGCATTCCGGTCCTCGCTGCCGGCGCGCTCGTCGTCGGCGCCGCGATCCTCGCGCTCATCCTCGAGCCGTCGACGCTCCCCGGCTGGCGCGCCGCCTACTTCCCGGAGAACACCGCCGCGGGACTCCTCGCGCTGATGGTCTTCGGCCTCTTCACGACCTTCATCCACGAAATGGCACACCTCACGGCCGCCCGCGCCCGCGGCGTCTCGTGCCGTTTCGGTATCGGCAATCAGCTCTGGTTCCTCGTCTGGGAAACCGACATGACGGGCATCTGGGCGCTCCCGCGGCGCCAGCGCTATTTGCCGATCCTGGCCGGCCCGCTCATCGATCTCGTCACCGCGGCCGCGCTCATCGTGGTCTCGTACGCGAACGTCCGCGGCTGGCTCGCACTCGATCCCGCCGTCGTGCAGTTCGGACGCGCGCTGCTGCTCATCTACGTGCTGCGCATCGTCTGGCAGTGCTACTTCTTCCTCCGCACCGATTTCTATTACGCGCTCACGAACCTCCTCGGCTGCCGCAATCTCATGGGCGACACCGTGGTGCTGCTCAGGAACATCACGGCGCGGCTGCGGCGCAAACCGCTGACGGACCAGAGCCACGTCCCCGAGGGCGAGCGGCGCATGCTGCGCGCCTACGCCGTCATCTGGCTCGCCGGCCGCGGCATCGCCTTCTCGATGCTGCTCTTCATCCAACTGCCGCTGCTCTTCCACTACCTGCAATTGCTCGTCGCGAGCGTGCGGGAAGGAACCTGGCGCGCCGCGCCGAGCGGCGTCTCGCTCATCACCGCAATCTTCTTCACGATCTTCCTCCTCGGCGGGCTCGGGCTCTGGCTCAAGCGGCTGTGGTGGCCAGGAAAGGACACAGGCGTATGACCGTGCAACTGGAGCCGCGTACGAGCCGCGGCACGTATCGCATCATCGAGGCGCCCCGCGGCGCCGCCCGCGCCGAAGCCATCGACACCCTGCTCGTCCAAGCACGCCTGCGCGGCGACGAAGCACTCCACCTCTCCTGCCGCCTGGCCACGCATGGCGCGTGGGCGGGCGTCGCCGACATCTGCCGCACGCTTCTGCCGCATCTCGACGCACAGGCGCCAGAGCTCGTCCGCCGCCACTCGTACGAGCTCGCGCTGGCCGTGCCGGAACTGCGCCGCCGCTTCCCGCTGACGGAAGCCAGCCTCACAGACGGCGGTCCCGTCAAGGAACGCGTCCGCAGCTATCCGGTCGATCGCGCCTACCGCCTCGTACACGGCCTCATCGACCTCCTCGACGAATGGCTGCCGCGCCACCACGCGCCGCTCTTCCTCGTCTGCGATGAGTTCGACGAAGCCGGCGCGCTCGTGCAGCGCTTTTTCCGCGAGCTCGTTCGCCGCCGCCTCGATCACCTGCCGCTCGAACTGGTCTTCGTCGGACGCCCCGGACTGTCCGCGCAACTGGCCGGCTGGGCGGAAGAGAAACGCACCACCGTGCAGACGATCGCCGACGACGGCTACAGCCTGCCGCAACGCTCGGCCGCCGAATTCGCCACGCTCGCCGACGAGCTCGAGACTCGCATGCAGAGCGAGCGCGGAACCGCCGACGCCTACCTGCCGATGCTCGTCCACGCCTGCGCCGAAAGCGGCCAGCGCGAACGCGCCCAGCGCTGGCGCGCCGCCGCACTCGCGACCTACAACCACTTCGGCTTCTACGAGGACGCCCTCTTCTTCGGCCAGCCGCTCATCCCCGATCTCGACATCACGTCGCAGGGGCCCTTCTCCTTCAGCCGCTGGCACGTCGTGTCCGGCCTCTTCAACGCGCTCGTCGCCCTCGGCCAGCCGGAGGAGGCGTACCGCCTCGTGCACGACGAAGCGCTGCTCAAGGTCGACGATCCGAAAGACCTCATCAGCATCTACTACACGCTCTCGATGCTCCACTGCCGCTTCCTGCCGCAGAAGGACCTCGCCAAAGCAGAGGAGTACCTCCACCTCTCGCTCGGCCTCATCGACGGCGCCGATCTCGAGGAGAGCGAGAAGCACTACCTCGCCGTCTTCAACCTCAACGGCCTCGCTTTCATCCGCCACCTGCAGGGGCGCGTCGCCGAAGCGACGGAGCTCTGCGAGAAGGGCTACGCGCGTCTCGACGAGCACCTCAGCGACGAGCAGTATCGCCTGCACCGCTCCGTGCTCCTCTACAACATCGCGCAGGTGCATTCGTCCACCCGCTCGTACGATCAGGCCCTCGCCTACTACACCGCGGCGATGGAGATCGACCCGCGCTATTCCGAGTATTACAACGAGCGCGGTAACGTCTATCTGAAGATCGGCCGCTATCAGGAAGCCGTGACCGACTATCACAAGGCGCTCGAGCTCTCCGCCCCCTATTACGAGGTCTGGACGAATCTCGGCCAGGCGTACAAGCTCCTCGGCGACGCCGACAACGCTGCCCGCGCCTACACCCGCGCCCTCGACCTCGATCCGCGCCAGCTCCTCCCGCTCCTCGGCCGCGCCCAGACCTACGAGCTCACCGGACGCGCGGAGGAAGCGCTCGCCGATTACACCGCCGCGCTGGAGCTCGACGGCTCCGACGCCCTCGTCTGGGCCAATCGCGCCGTCCTCCACTACGAGTGCGGCCGCATCGCCGATTCAGTCGCCGATCTCAACCGCGCCATCGAGCGGGCACCGAAGCTCCCCGACCTCTACGCCAACCGCGCCGTCGCTCTCGGCGATCTCGGGCGCCACGACGAAGCAGCGCGCGACGAAGAGATGTCGCGCCGCTTACAAGCGGACGCGTAAGCCACAGTTCCGCCGTTCGGACACGAGGTTGTGTCCGAAACGGTGCCTCGTTCCAACTCCCCGTTGCACTCTCGCCCGGCCGTGACACGGGTCACGCCGGTGGCACGCGTCGTGATCGTAGGTTGCGCTCATGAGCGACGAGGTCTTCGAGTTCGGCGAACGAACCATCATGCAGATGCGCAACCAGCAGTTCACTCCCGACGAAGAGTTCGGTACCGTCGTGCTCCGCCCGGCGAAGCCCGCCGCGGCGCCGGCCGCGATCGAGGCGCCGACCGACGCCGCACCTGCAGCAGAGATTGCACCCGCGCCCGAGAGCGCACCCGCACCCCAGAGCGCCGACCCCATCGTCCGCCTCGAGCAGAAGCTCGACACCGCGCTCCAGATGATCCTCACGCTCCAGCACCGCATCGATTCACTCGACACCACCCTGGCCCGCCTGCTCATGCGCTAAACGCGATCCCGGAGATCGCGCGGGGCCACATACAATCGGCGCATGAAGCATCTCCGGCTGTACCTCCCGCTGATCCTGCTCCTCGCCGGTTGCGCCTCCTCTCCCGCAACCGTCGACCGGATCATCGCCGCCCATCCGCGGCAGACCATCGCCGTCGCCATGCTCGATCTGCGCGACGGCACCACCTTCGCGCGCAACGAGCACGTCACCTTCCACGCCGCCAGCACCATGAAAGTGCCGGTCATGCTCGGCGTGTTCGAAGCCGTCAGCCGCGGCGAGCTTCGTCTCGACCAGCCGGTGCCGGTCCGCAATCAGTTCACCAGCATCCTCGACGGCTCCGGCTACTCGCTCGAGGCGCGCGAAGACTCCGACAAGTCGCTCTACGAGCTCGTCGGCCAGGACGTCCCGCTCGAAGAGCTCGTCCGGCGCATGATCGTCCGCAGCTCCAACCTCGCCACGAACCTCGTCATCGAGCGCATCGGCGCCCCGCGCGTCATGGCCCTCATGAAACAGATCGGCGCGAACGATATCCAGGTCCTGCGCGGCGTCGAAGACGACAAGGCCTACCACGCCGGGATGAACAACACCACCACAGCGCACGACCTCATGCTCATCTTCCGCACCATCGCCGAAGGCGGCGCCATCTCACCCGAGGCCTCGAAGCAGATGACTGACATCCTCCTCGCCCAGGAGCACAACGACGGCATCCCCGCCGGCCTGCCACCCGGTACGCGCGTCGCGCACAAGACCGGCTCCATCACCGCCATCTCCCACGACGCCGGCATCGTCTACCGTCCCGACGGCTCCGCCTACGTCCTGGTCGTCCTCACCCGCGGCTTCCAGGACGGCGACGAAGCCCAGCGCGTCATCGCCGACATCTCCCGCGCCTTCTGGCAGGCGGACTAACGCCGGCCGTCTTCCTGTACAGGCGCAGGGCATGCGCCGATACCCCCGTCGCACCCTGCACGTCCACCATCGCCTGCTCACGTCGTTTCCTTCCCTCAGAAGATGTTTTGAATGATCCACCCGATAGTGCAGCCGGCCAGCACCGCGGCACAGGCCAGAATGAGACATTCAATGTACAACGGACCTGAAAGCGCACAGCCGCCCAGAGCGGCAATACAGCCGGCGGCAACACACGCGAGCAGGTCCGCAATGCGCGGCTGTTGCTGCGGCCGTTTGCCGGCAAGTTGCACGCCACTGCGTCCTGCAGTGCTGTAACGGGCAAGTTGATAATCGGAGCTCTGCATCGAGCCGCGTCCCAATTGGTTCTCCTCGAGATCGCCATCCGGGACATTCCCCCACACCATCTCCTCCCACAGTACCGAACCGCCCCCCGTCTCCGCCTGCCCGTTGTGCATCACCTCGGCACCATCCGCATAGCGATAGGCATACATCGAGCCTTCCCACGTTGCCTCTCGGTGTCCCGGCCATTTAAGGATGGCGCTCCGTCACGCGGATCATAAAACGAAACGTGACGGCCTGCACCTTCCGTAATCACCCGAACACCTTCTGCGATTGCTGATGCGGCCCCGCCATGCGTCTACTGCACGCCAAGCGATGCCGCTCGCAGGATTGGAGTGACGCGTGCGCAAAAATCCCGGCCGCGTGCTCTGGTCGCGCAGGTTCGGACATGCGCGGTTCACGTGCATTGTCCTCGTATACGCGGCAGCCCGACGCCTGATTGCCGCTGAATCAGCCGTTGCCCGTTGTCCGTTGCTGGTCGTCCGTGCTGCGCTCGCGCGATGCACGAAGCGCGGACCGCGCTAACCAGAACACCAGCGCACCAACCGTCCACAGCGCGACATTGAAGAAGAGCGCATATCGCCCGACCACGAACGCGAATCCCGGCCCGGTGATCTTTCGATACCGCGGCGTGATCGACGAAGGTGTCGCTTCGTACCCGCCGCCCCAATAGCCGTCATCCATCCGATAGAGCTCGATCTGCTGACGATCCACACTGACGCGCTCGACGCGCAGCACCCAACGTCCGTCCGCATCACGCGGTGCATCGGCGTTGAGCCGCGCCTCCACGGCGCGCTCCTGCCCGTCCGGGATCAGGTACGACGCCCCTGCAGGGAAGGCGGGAATTCCGCCGACGTCACCGATCGCGCTCACACGCGGCACACCGCCGTCCATCACCACCAGCGGGAAGGCGCGATCCGGAATGGCAGCAACCGCCACCCGCGTCATCGGCTCAGCGAACCTCCTCCCGAGCGGCAGAAACGCAACCCAGCTCCCCATGAAAAGCAGCGGCAGCAGAGAGCACCCGAGCCTCCGACGCCAGGACATGCGACCCCGCGTCGCTCTCTGCCGAGGCTCCAGACAAACGGGGCAAGCCCGCGCGGAGGGCGGCAGACGTTCGCCACACACCCGGCACCCGCTCACCGCCGCCGCTTCATCCTTGGCCAGTCCCACCAATCGACTCTACGGACCGCCTATGTCCGAGGTTCCGGCATGGCGTTGTCCACGGCACCTGCGTATCCGTCGCAATCCAGTTCACTTCCCACGTCTTGCCGTCCCACGCTCCACGGAGAGCGCCGCTCAGTATGGAGTGCGGCAGCGACGTTTCATCAGTTGCCGCTTTCCCACAGCCGCAGCGACGAGCTGCGGCCCCGCGTGGTGAATCGTCCAGAAGGCGGAAGCTCGACGCTTCCGCTGTATGAAAGCGGCAACTGATGAAGCGTCGCTGCCGCACTCCATACTCCGCCGCGCTCTCAGCAGAGGGCGAGGCGTCCCACACCGCCACGTTCCCGGGCCAAGGTAGGGATGCGCCCCCTTCACGACTCTCCTACGACGTGATCACCTGTTCCGGAAGCCCGACATGACGACCGACAACCTGCCCGAGTCCCTCATCGAACACCTCACAGGAGTTTCTGTCCCACATCAGATTCTACGGCGTGGATCAAATGCATCGAGGCCTTCCGCGATGACCCACCCATCCTAGCTCGGACCCTACCTCCGCACGCTGCGTCTGCGGGACGTGGAGTACCCCGTCGACACCTCGGCTCTCCCTCCCGTCGCGGCGTGGAACGTGCGCTCGAAAATCGACCGCAGCTCCGTCATCCGCGCGAGCTCGGCGGACGTCGGCGCCTGCCCCGAAGGCGTCACCAGCACGAAGAGCACCCTGAAGTTCTTCGCACTCGCGGAGGCGTCCGGCTTGCGCGGGCCCACCGCGGAGACGATCTGGTCGACCGTCACGTCGCGGCGCTCGCCGCTGACCGTCACCGCGTCGTCCGGCCAGTACTCCAGACGCAACGCCGGGCTCGTGCCGGCCAGGTAGAACCACGGCTGCACTTCCTCTTTCGACGCCAGGCCCATCAGGTACAGCTCGGTCCAACTGAAACCGCGGTTCGCCACCTGCGTTTCGTACGTGCCGCTGCCGACCGGATTGAAGATCGCTCCACCCATGGTGGACGACTCGTTCTCGCCGAACACCGGGAACGCCGCCGGCGCGTGGACGAACGCCGCCGGATGGGCCGACGACGGATTGAGCGAGCGCGTGTTCGCATCCCCTTCGCGGATGCGCAGGTGATAGAGCCAGCGATGCCCGAATTCGTGGAGGATGACTGAGGACGACGTCTCCTCCGCGGCGTTCCAGCCGTATGTCAGGTGATTCATGTGCAGCAGCGCGGTGCGCTTGCCGGCGTTGAGCCCGAACGTGGAAGACGGCGGCGCGATCCCGTCCACCTGCGGATTCCCCACCGTCGAATACGCACCTGCGTAGAAGATGATGTCCGTGTAGAACGACTGGTAGATGGCCACGCCGTCGAAGTCGGCCTCGCGCAGCCCGTACGTGTTGCGCAAGCGATCCCAGACACCGCCCACGTTGAGCGTCGGACGCACGAACGCCTCGCCGATCACCCCCTCCAGCTCCGTGCCGTTTGCGATCGACGACAGATCGTCGACCACCCGCTGCGCCGGCGCCTCCAGCTTCGCCAGCGGCACCGTCACCTGATCGACCGGCTGCGAATACGCGTACGCCGTATAGGCGCGCGCGTTCGTCACGTTGCCGGCGATCAGCTCCTGCTGCAACAGCAGCTCGATCGTGTCGCCCGAGAAAGTCGCTGCATTGCCGCCGGTGGCGGGCCGCCGCGTCGGCGAATAGACCGTCGTCGAGCCGTCCGGCAGCACGTCCAGTTGCACCGGCGTCGTGCCCAGATAGACGTAGTAATGCACGCGCTGGCCGGCCGGGATCTTCGTTGGATCGATCGGCGCCGCCACCTCGAGACGGATGGAGATCACGTTACTGTTGCCGAGGCGGGCAACATCGACGCGCGTCAGGTCGAGCATTGGCGCGAGCGCGCCCCCCTGCGGCCCCGTATCGTTCGTCGCGTCATTCGCACCGCCCAGCGCCTGCTCCGTGCGCCACGCCAGCCCGGGGTGGATGAGCGGCGCGCCCCAGTTGACGTCGCGCAGCGCGCCGTAGTTGAAGACGATCGTCCCGTTCGCATGCAGCTCCGCCTGCACGTCGTACGCGAACGCCTTCCCCTTGGCGCGCCACGTGACGACCACGCGATCCGCCAGCGCGTCGACGTACAGATCCGGCCAGAAGAGCTGCGCCATCCTGCGGCCCGTCAGGAGGAGCGGCGAGACCACCGCCTCGCGCATGCCGGCGAGCTCCGCGTCGTCGACCTGGTCGGCCGTGAGGAGAGCGGGCGGCGCGAGATAGATCCCGTTCGTCGCCGAGAGGTAAACCGCCGTCACGTTCTGCCCGAACAGCGGAATCGCGAACGGCAGATCGTGGCGGACGTAGTGTGGGGACGTCGTCGAGAACTCCCGCACCACCGCCCCTTGCGGCTCGCGCCAGCGCGACGCTTCCCGCTGCAGCGCGTAGCGCCCGTTGCCGCGCGGCGTGAAGACGAGCGACTGCCCGCCGAGGTCGAAGTCGTGGCCGTAGGGTGCCGTGAGCTCGTCCGCCTGCAGATAGAAGACGCCGTCCTTCAACTGCGGCACGCTCAGCGACGCATGCGTCGCCAGGCGCGAGCTGCGCTGCACCTGCGCGTTCACGTCGAGCGCGTAACGCGTGTTCTCCTCGCTCGTACCGCACCGATCCTGCGCGTGCACTGGCAGCGTCGCCACCAGCAGCAGCATCGTGGCGATCGCCAGCGCGCGATGCCAGCGTGAGCGCTGGAAAAAATCCACCGCCTGCTGCCACTTGGCGAAAATCACACCGCGGTGCAGACATTCAACGGCACCGTCGAGCCGTGCAGAGCCACATTCAGGGCAGGTCATCCGACAATTGTAGCGGCCCGGCCCCTTCGCCCCACGGAACCAGCAAGCGCGATGGCGCATAGTTGTCCGATCTGTCCCATCCGTCCCATCCGTCCCATCGGTCCCATCGGTCCTCTCGCTGCTGACCGCGTAGACTTCCCCGCATCACCATGAAACCGCTCCGCGTCTTTCTCTGCAGCACCTCGGCGGATCTCCGTCCCGAGCGCACGCTCGTTCTGGACGCCATCCGCAGGCTGCAATTGCAGCATCAGACGATGGAGTTCTTCGGCGCGCGGCCCGGGCTCCCGATCGACACCTGCCTGGCAGAGGTGCGGCGCAGCGACCTGGTCATCGTCATCGTGGGCGAGCGATACGGCTCCCTCGTTCCCGGCACAGAAATAGGCTTCTCCGAGGCCGAGTACCAGGAAGCGCAACGCCTGAACAAACCGGTCCTCGTTTACCTCCGCAACCCCACATCGCTGCCCTCGGACGATCCCGGATCTCCGGACACAATTCGTCTCCGCGCATGGAAAGCACACCTCACCCCAGCTCACACCGCGGCGTTCTTCGACGATGCCCAGGGCCTGTCGGTGCAGGTCGTCGCCGACATCGCCCGCTTCCTCCTGGATCCGCAGTCCGTCCAGCCTGAAACTCCGCTCCCCACGCCGCCTCTCGGCTTCGTGAACTGGTACGAAGGCACCCGCTTCGAGCCCGCTCCGTTCGGCGGACGCGATGCCGAGCTGGCCGCACTGCACGCCTGGCTCCCCGGCGGCGACGAGCCGTACGCGCTCCTCACCGCCCCGATCGGCCGTGGCAAATCCGCGCTCGTCTCCCGCTTCGTCTCTCAGGTTCGTCTCGCCGGCGCATGGCACGTCGTCTTCGTCCCGATCAGCGTCCGCTTCGGCTCGTCGCAGCCGGCGCAGTTCCTCCGCGATCTCGTGCGCCACCTGGCGCGGCTGCAGGGCCGCACGGTGCCGCCACAGGCAACAGCCGCCGAATGGGACGCGCTCTGGCGCGAATGCTTCAGTGACGGACCTCCCGCCGGACACCGGCCGGTCCTGCTGGTGATCGACGCCCTCGACGAAGCGCAGAACTGGACGCCGGACGCCGGCTTCCTGCCGGACCTCACGGGGAGGATTCCCGACCTCACGTCGCGCCTGCGCATCCTGGTGACCGCCCGTGACCCCGCCGACGGCTCCCGCTGGCGCCGGCACCTCGGCTGGACCTCGCCCCGGCTCGCCCGCGGCTTCACGCTCTCGACGCTCGACGGCCCTGGCGTCTTCGCCGCGATGGCCAGCCTCGGGCATCCGCTCGATACGCTCCCCGATCCCATCCGCTGGACCGCCGCGCTCCTGCGCGTCACGCAGGGCGAGCCGCTCCTCGTGCGCTTTTACGCGGCCGAGCTGCTCAGGCATGCGGCGGAGGGAACGGAACTGACGCTCGAGGCACTGGCTCGACGCCCGCCCGGACTCGCCGGCTACGTCGAGGATTGGTGGACCGAACAGCAGGCCCTCTGGGGAGACGCGCGCGACCGGAGGGCAGCAGAAGTGACGGCGCTGCTCGACGTGCTCGCCGTCGCCCGAGGCCCGCTCACGCTGGCGGACCTGCTCGCGCTGCGTCGCGGCGGCGACGGTCCAGGCGCCGTACGCCAGGCCATCGACACGGCGCGCCGCTTTCTGGCCGGCGACGGCAGCGACGACGACCCCTTCGTCCTCGGCCATCCCGCACTGGCGGAGTTCTTTCGAGAACGCCTCACCGTCCCGGAGGCCGCCGTGCATGCCCGCTTCGTGGAGTGGGGACACCGTGTCGTCGCCAGCCTGCCGCCGACGTCGAGCGACGCCGACAAATCCGCCCCGGCACCGCGTTACCTGTTCACCACTCTCCGCGATCATCTGAAGGAGGCCGGCGCCTCCGTCACAGAGTGGTCGCGCCTCCTCGCCATTCCGTGGGTCGACGCCTCCATTCGCGCAACCAGCAGCGCCGATGCGGTGATCGCCGACCTCAACGCGGTGTGGGACGTCCTCGAAGCAGACGGCCGCGACAACACGGGCCCCGGCGTTCCGAAGCACTGGCCGGAGATCGTCACGTGCGGGTTGATTCAGGCCAGCCTGCTCGCGGAACGGGAGGCCGTACCCGTCCCGCTCGCGTGCCGCGCCGCCGCGGTGCAGTACTGGTCGCTGGCGCGCTTCCTCATTTACGTGAGCAGCCGCACCGAGAAGGGATTGGACACCGGCGCCGCAAGGCTGATCGCGCAAACGCTGCTCGACCTCGGCTCCGCCGCCGTGCGGGCTGCCCTCCGGACGAGACCTCCGGATGACGTCATCATCGAATTGTGCGCCGCTTATGGCGCCGCACTCTCCGCGGCCGGACGGCCTGCCGGCGCTGCCGCAACGCAGGATTCCGGTGCCGGCTCGACCTCCGACGACCACGATGACGATGACGACAAGATCGCGACGGTGAAGGAGCGACCCGACACCGCATTGCTCGAAGCCCTCTTCGAAGCGGCGGAGACCACCCTCCCCTCCCGCCACCGCCCCAGTCCCGTCGCCGCGCTCGCACCGTTCGTCCGCGACGGCTGGGCACGCGCGCTCGCCGCCGCCGAGGCGATGGAGCATCCCTCCCTCCGCGCGCGCTCTCTCATCGAGATCGCACCGCACGTCGCCGACGGCTGGACGCGCGCACTCGCCGCCGCGGAGGCCATCGAGGAGCCGCTCGATCGCGCCCACCGGCTGCTCTCGATCGCGCCTCACGTGCCG
>DASWMP010000312.1:0-13948 GCA_036399695.1 Thermoanaerobaculia bacterium
AAAAACCAACAACCAACAACACCACACCCATGCGCCTCCTCACGACCCTTCTTCTCGCCTCCCTCCTCACCGCCTGCGCTACGCCGGCCGGTCCGCCGACGCAGCCGAACGATCGGGAGTGGACGCTGCTGACGGCGGACCATCAGTGGATCGAGACGTTGCGGAAGGCGCAGCCGGTGCCGCCGGCGACGGCCACGCGCAAGGCGCAGATCGAGCTGCTGCTCGAGAACCATCGCAAGCTCCAGCCGACGTACACCGCCTTCATCGACAAGCTCACCGACTACCACGAGCGGACGCGCGACCCCCGGGCGGCGAAGCTGCTGGCCAACGAGAAGGTGATGATCGGGGACGAGTTCATGAACGTCCTCTCCCGCTACGACGCGGCCATCCAGCGGTACCGGGAGGCGCTGCAGCTCGACGCCTCGAACGCCGCCGCGCTGGAGCGCATCGCCCTCGCGGAGCGGAAGCGCTTCGTCGACATGAATGCCTTCTCCGGCGTGAAGCAGGGGATGAAGGAAGAAGAGGTCCGCCGCCTCGTCGGCCTGCCGCGGGAGGACTGGATCAAGCAGGTCGTGCAGAATAATCGGGTCTATTCCGTCTGGATCTATCCGAAGGCCGACGGCGGTGCCTCCGCCATTTATTTTGACAACGGCCTCGTTTATCACACAAACTGGAACGCCGCCGCACCGCCGGCGCGTTAGAGACCTGTGAGGGAGGGTGTGCGATGTCTGACGTTTCGGTTCTCCACGACGATCAATCCCACTACGAAATCTCATTGACTGCGGGGCAGGCGTTCGTCGCCTTCGTCCTGCTGCTGCTGTCGCTGGCCGCATCGTTTGCGTTCGGCCTCATGATCGGTAAAGGACAGGCGGACGAGCGTCTCGTCGTCCGCAAGGAGCCGGCCGTCATCAATGAGGCTTCGACGGTGCCGAAGAAAGACTCCGGCAACATCGTCGAGCTCAACGTCGAAGACGACGACTTCGAGCAGAAGGCCGCTCCCGCCACCGACACCGCCGCGTCTGCCGTGGTGGACGATGCCGCTTCGAGCTCCGACGCTCCGGTGACGGACGCTCCGGCCATCGTCGAGGAAGCCCCGACCACCGGCCCGGCTGCCGAGACTCCGGCACCCGCGCCTGTCGCCGCGACGCCGGCTCCTGCGCCCGCTCCGGCCCCGGCTCACGCTGCCGTGACCAAACCGGCCGCTGCCGCTCCGGCCGGCGGCCCTGTCTACGCCCAGCTCCTCTCCACCGGCGACGTCAAGACCGCCGAAGGGCTCGCCGCAAAGCTGATCGACCGCGGCTTCAACACCGCCTATGTCCTCCGGGGCACGAACGAGAAGGGCACGATCTACCGCGTCCGCGTGAAGTTCTCCTCGGAGAAGGAAGCGCGCGCCGCCGAGAACAAGCTGCACGAGTTCTCGAAAGACGTCTGGATCACGAGGCAGTAGACCGGTTGGGCGGTTGGCGGTTGGGCGGTTGGGCGGTAGCCCACCCGCCCGGCCACGAGAGTATCGGCGCACTCTGTGCGCCTGTACGCAGCGCCCGTCCGCCCGGCCGCGGGGGTATCGGTGCACTCTGTGCGCCTGTACAAAAGCGCCGGCCCCCACCTTCGTGGCCAGGCGCCCGCCGTTGTACAGGCGCACAGAGTGCGCCGATACCCCCGTCGGGCGGGGGCCATTCCCCGCGCCCGCCCCGTCACGACTCCGTCAACCTCCACCGCCCAACCGCCCAACCGCCAACCGCCCAACCCGCATGGCACCGCTCTCGCTCGCTTTGGTCCCTCATGGCCAATCAGCAACGCACGACCACGCCTGAGCTCGAACAACTCCGCAGCGCCAACCAGCAGAAGAAGCGGCCGACGATCGATCCGACGCACATCCTCGACAAGGCCATCTACCAGCTCTGGGACACGATCAACGATCTCGATCAGATTCAGCCGGAGCGCGTCGAGCATTACCGCGTCTCCGTCTTCGGCAGCTCGCGTGTCCGCCGCGGCGATCCGGTTTACGAAGAGGTCAAGAAGCTCAGCCTCGAGCTGGCCCGCATGGGTGTCGACATCGTCACCGGCGGCGGCCCCGGCCTCATGGAAGCGGCGAACTCCGGCGCCATCGAAGGGCAGATCGAGAGCCACGCCCGCTCCTTCGGCCTGGCCATCCATCTTCCGACCGAAGAATCGGCCAACCCCTTCGTGGACAAGGTGTTCCGCCACCGGACGTTCTTCTCGCGGCTGCACCATTTCGTGCGGCTCTCCTCCGCCTTCATCGTCATGCCCGGCGGCATCGGGACGGCTCTCGAGCTGTTCATGATCTGGCAGCTCCTGCAGGTCAAGCACATGAAGGAGCATCCGCTCGTGCTCGTGGGTACAATGTGGACAGGTCTCATCGACTGGATGCGCGCGGAGATGATCGAGCGCGGTCTGGTCAGTCCTCCCGATATGGACATGGTGCACGTGGTGGCGTCGTCCGACGAGGCGATCCCGATCATCCGTGCGTCTTACGAGCGTTTCAAACAGGAGAAAACGAATGCCCTCCCCTGATCAGGTTCTCGACGCGCTGAAGAAGGTCCGCTTTCCGGGCCTCTCGCGCGACATCGTTTCGTTCGGGTTCGTCCGCGACGTGAAGGTCGACGGCGGCACGGTCGCCTTCACGATCCACTTCCAGACGGAAAACCCGAGCGTCGGGAGCCAGGTGGCGCGCGAGGCCGAAGCGGCCGTTCGCGCTCTCGAAGGTGTCACAGACGTACGCATCGACCTGCAGGTCGGAGCGCGCAACGCCGCGGCCACGACGATGGGCGGCGGCATCGCCGCTCCGCAGGGCATCCTCCCCGGTGTGAAGTACAAGATCGCCGTGGCCTCGGGCAAAGGCGGCGTCGGCAAGTCCACCGTCTCCACCAACCTCGCCCTGGCCCTGCACGCCCTCGGCTACAGCGTCGGCATGCTCGACGCCGACATCTACGGCCCCTCGCAGCAGATGATGCTCGGTATCGAAGGCCGCCCCCAGATCGACGAGTCCGACGAGAAGATCATCCCGATGCAGAACCACGGCATCAAGACGATGTCCCTCGGCCTCATCACCGACCCGGACACGCCGGTGATCTGGCGCGGACCGATGGTCATGAAGGCGCTCGATCAGTTCCTCACCGACGTGAAGTGGGGAGAGCTCGACTTCCTCGTCATCGACCTCCCGCCCGGCACCGGCGACGCGCAGCTCACGCTCACGCAGAAGGTCCCGCTCACCGGCGCCGTCGTCGTCACGACCCCGCAGGACGTGGCCCTCATCGACGCCCGCAAAGGCCTGGCGATGTTCCGCAAGGTGAACGTCCCGGTCCTCGGCATCGTCGAGAACATGAGCTACTACATCTGCAAGCACTGCGGCGACCGCGAAGAGATCTTCGGCCACGGCGGCGGACGCAAGACCGCCGAAATGCTCGGCGTCCCCTTCCTCGGCGAAGTGCCGATCGACCCGAAGGTCGTCATCGGCGGCGACTCCGGCAAGCCGATCGTGACCGGCCATCCCGAGTCGGCGGCGGCGAAAGCGTTCACCGAGGTAGCCCGCCAGATCGTCGACCAGATCCAGAGCCGCATGGAAGGCCACACGCACGACCACGGCCACGATCATCATCACCACGATCACGACCACGCGCATTCGCACTGACGCGAGGACGTTTCTGAGGTCAGGCGCAGACTCGGCGAGTCTTTTCGCAAGCTCGCCGCGTCTGCGATTGATATCCCCGATATCAATCGCACGTTCGCGGAGTCATTGCTTTGACTCGCCGAGTCAGCGATTGATATCCCCGATATCAATCGCACGTTCGCGGAGGCATTGCTTTGACTCGCGGAGTCATCGATTGATATGCCCCCATATCAATCGCACGTTCGCGGAGTCATTGCTTTGACTTGCGGAGTCATCGATTGATATCCCCCCATATCAATCGCTCGCTCGCGGAGTCTCTGCTTTGACTCGCGGAGTCTGCGATTGATATCGCCCATATCAATCGCACGTTCGTGGAGTCACTGCTTTGCCTCGCGGAGTCTTCGATTGATCTCCCTCATATCAATCGCACGTTCGTGGAGTCATTGCTTTGGCTCGCGGAGTCTTCGATTGATCTCCCCACATATCAATCGCAAGCTCGTGGAGGTGCTGGATTGCGTGCGCCGGTGACCGCGTCGGGGAGAACGATGGGGTTTTCACCCCCGTGATCGCGCCCGCACCCATGCTATCTTCCCCGCTCGATGATCAACAAAGTCGTCTCCACCGCTGATGAAGCCGTGAACGACATCGCCGATGGCGCCACACTCGTCGTCGGGGGGTTCGGTCTTTGCGGCATTCCTGAGAATCTGATCAACTCGCTCGTCACCAAGGGCGTGAAGGGCCTGACCTGCGTCTCGAACAACGCAGGCGTCGATGACTGGGGGCTCGGGCTGCTGCTGCAGACGCGGCAGATCCGGAAGATGGTCTCCTCGTACGTCGGCGAGAACGCGGAGTTCGAGCGGCAGTACCTTGCGGGCGAGCTCGAAGTGGAGTTCGTCCCCCAAGGCACGCTCGCCGAACGGATGCGTGCGGGCGGCGCCGGCATCCCGGCGTTCTTCACCCCGGCGGGCTACGGCACCATCGTCGCGGAAGGGAAAGAGACGCGCGAGTTCGACGGCAAGCCGTACGTCATGGAGCGGGGTATCGTCGGCGACTTCTCGCTCGTGGCCGCCTGGAAAGCCGACCGGCTCGGCAACCTCGTCTTCCGCAAGACCGCGCGCAACTTCAACCCGATGGCCGCCACGGCCGGCAGAGTCTGCATCGCCGAGGTCGAGGAGCTCGTCGAACCGGGCGAGCTCGATCCCGATGGCATTCACACGCCCGGCATCTTCGTGCACCGCGTGGTCGTCGCGCCGCGCGTCAAACGAATCGAGCAGCGGACCGTGAGGAAGGGGTAACCGATGCCGCTCAATCGCGAAGAAATCGTCCGCCGCGCGGCGCAGGAGCTGCGCGACGGCTACTACGTCAACCTGGGCATCGGCATGCCGACGCTCGTCGCCAATCACATCCCCGAGGGGATGGAAGTGATCCTCCAGTCGGAGAACGGCATCCTCGGCCTCGGACCGTTCCCGCGCGACGAAGACGTCGATCCCGATCTCATCAACGCCGGCAAGCAGACCGTGACCGTGCTGCCCGGTGCGGCCTTCTTCTCCAGCGCCGATTCCTTCGCCATGATCCGCGGCGGCAAGGTCGATCTCTCGATCCTCGGCGCGATGCAGGTCTCGGAGAAGGGGGACATCGCCAACTGGATGGTGCCGGGCGCGATGGTGAAAGGGATGGGCGGAGCGATGGATCTCGTCGCCGGCGCCAAGCGGCTCATCGTGACGATGGAGCACGTCACGAAGAAGGGGGAGAAGAAGATCCTCCGCGAGTGCAACCTGCCGCTGACCGGCGTCGGCGTGGTCGACCGCATCATCACCGACTACTGCGTGCTCGACGTGACACCGGAGGGTCTGAAGCTCGTCGAGGTCGCGCCGGGGCACACCGCGGAAGAAGTGCAGTCACTGACCGAGGCGAAGCTGATCGTATGAAGCGAGCGGGCGTCGCGCTCGCCCTGCTGCTCATCGCGGCCGGCGCGTTCGAGCCGTTCTACTTCCGCATCTTCACCATCGGCCGCGCGCAGTTGCATGCGTCCATGACGTCCCTGCCGTACCGCAAGACCGCGGGACTGCGCGAGTTCTACCTCGACGTGCGCCGCTGGACGAAGCCGGGCGAGCGGATCGCGATCTTCCCCACGTTCACGCACTGGACGGGCGGCTACGCCTACCTGTACGAGCGCGCGCTCTACCCGCTGGCCGGACGCAACGCCGTCGCGCTCGTGGAGCCGGACGATCGCGCCCGCCCCGACCTGCTCGCGCGCGTCGACGCCATCGCCGCGTGGCACGCGGCGCCGCCGGTGCCCGGCTTCGCCGTCGCCGAACGGAAGGAGCACGGCGTGCTGCTGCGCCGCATCCGATGATCGCCACGCTGACCGTCATCGCCCTGGCGATCGCGCTCGGCTGGCCGATCGCAACGCGGCTCGACCCCGAGCGCCAGTGGACCGCACGCGCCGGTGAAGCGTTCCTCTTCGGCGCCGGCGTCCTCTGGGCCATCACGCTGCTGCTGGATGTGACGGGGCTGGGGTGGGCGCGGGTGACGCTGGCGATCGCGGTGGTGGTCGCGTTAGCCGTTGTCCGTTTCCCGTTGTCCGCTGTCCGTGCTGCGCTTCACGACGATCGCCGCGCAGCGGAGCACGGAAAACGGACAACGGAAAACGGAAAACGGACAACGGACAACGGGCAACGCCCAGCGGAAAATGGCCAACGCTTCTTCGCCATTCAGCATTCAACATTCAACATTCAACATTCCCGCTTCTCCCTCCTCGACCTCCTCACCCTCATCCCCATCGCCGGGTACACGCTCCTCGCCACGGCCGCCGCGCCATGGGAGTTCGACTACCTCACGGACTTTGGTCTGAAGGCTCGCCAGTTCTTCGAGCAGGGGGGGATCGACTGGACGTATCTGCGCGGCCACGAGCACGTCGTCAGCTTCCATCCCGACTATCCGCTGCTGCTGCCGCTGCTGTTCGCGGACGTCTCGATCGTGGCAGGGGAGTGGACGGACCACTGGCTCGGGCTCTTCAACGTGGCTTTCGGCGTGGCGTTGATTCTGGTGCTGCGGGCGGAGGTCGCGCGCGAGCGTCATCAGGCGGCGCTGGCGACGTTCATCCTGGCGCCGCTGGCGCTCTCCCCCTGGATCGGGCTCGCCGACGGTCCGCTCACGGCGTACATCACCGCGGCGGTGCTGGCCATCCGTCGCGGTGCCGTCACGACCGGCGCGGTGCTCCTCGGCCTGGCCGCGTCGACGAAGAACGAAGGGCTCTCGATGATCGTGGCCGCCGCGCTGGCGATGCTCGTCGCTGGGCGGGCGCGCGAGCTGGTGCGGCTCTGGCCCGCCGTGGCGATCCCGCTGCCGTGGCTCGTGCTGCGCGGGGTGCATGGGTTGGCGAACGACCTCGCCTCCGGCAGCGTGGGCGAGCGGCTGACGAACATGCTCGCGAAGCCGCGGCTCTTCCTCTCCACGCTGGCCAAGTACCCCGCCGGCAAGCGCTGGCTCTGGCTCGGCATCGCCGTGGCGTTCGTCCTGCGCGGACGGGCCATCCTCACGCGCGACCGCTTCGCCGTCACCGCCGCGCTGCTGCAGTTCGTCTTCTACCTCGGCGCGTACCTGACGACGCCGCACGATCTCGAATGGCACATCCAGTGGTCGTGGGACCGCCTGGTCAGCCACCTCGCGCCGCTCTTCGCCTTCGTGGCCACCTCGGCGCTGCTGGAGGTCGAGTGAGCGACCGCCGCGCGGCCGTCTGGCTGTTCGTCCTGGTGTTCGTCGCCTACGCCTGGTTCTTCGGCGGCGCCGGCTGGAACCAGAACTCGACCTTCGACCTGACGCGCGCGCTCGTCGAGCAGCAGACTATCCGCATCGACGGCTTCCCGCCGAACACCGGCGACTACGCGCGCGTCGACGGCCGCATCTATTCGAACAAGCCGCCGGGCCTGTCGCTGCTCGCGGCCATTCCGTACGCGCTGGCCTACGCGGTCGAGTCAGACCCCGCCGCGCCGATGACGCAGATCCGCAACCTGTATTTCGTGACGGTGACGACCTGCGCGACCACCGGCGCCCTGCTCATCGCCGCGTTCTTTCTCTACGCGCGCGGCATCGGCGCGAGCCGCGTGGCGTCGCTCGCGGTGTCGTTGGCGCTGGCGTTCGGGACGTATCTATTTGCCTTCTCCACGCTCTTCTTCGCGCACGTGCCGAGCGCCTGCTTTCTCTTTCTCTCGTTTGCGCTCGCACGCAAACGGCCGCTGCTCTCCGGCACTGCTGCCGGTCTGGCCGTGCTGTGCAACTACACGTCGGTGCTGGCGTTGCCGGCGATTGCGTTGCTGGTGGTGGCGGGGCGGGGCACGATGGGACCGATGGGACAGATGGACGAGGAGCATGCCTCCCGGCCCACCGCCCAACCGCCCCACCGCCCAACCGCCCAACTCCTGCGCTGGGCTGCCGGCGGCGCGCCGTTCGCGCTGATCCTCGGCGCGTATCACCAGGCTGCCTTCGGCTCGCCGTTCAAGAGCGCGACGGAGATGCAGAATCCGATGTTCAATCAGCAGGAGCTCCTCTTCGGGTTCCTCGGCATCCCGAAGCTCAGCGTCCTCTACGAGCTGACGTTCGGCCCCTATCGCGGGCTCTTCTTCCTTTCGCCGGTCCTGCTGGCAGCGTTCGCCGGGGCGTTCTACATGGCCAAGCGCAAAGAGCTGCGCCGCGAGCTCGCCGCCATCGCCTTCATCGTCGTGTCGCTCTTCCTCATGAACGCCTCGTTCAACGGGTGGCACGGCGGCGCCGCCATCGGCCCTCGCTACATCCTGAGCGTCGTCCCCTTCCTCGGCGTGCTGATGCTCTTCGCGCCCGTCCGGCTGCGCAGCGTCTGGATCGCCCTGGCCGTCGTCTCGTTCGCCTTCAACTTCGTGGCCGTGGCGGTGAACCCGATGCCGTCCTGGAAGATCGAGCGCCCGGTCGACCGGTACCTGATCCCGCTCTTCGTCACCGGCCGCCTCGGCGACGAGCCGCTGACGAACCCCGTCCCTGACTGGAAGCTGATGCTCGGCCACGTCTCCGTGCTCTCGCAGGCGCCGGACGAAGGCTATCCGTTCATGCACCACCCGGCGGGCTCGCGCGAGTCCTTCTGGTCGAGCTTCAACCTCGGCGAGCTGCTCTGGCCCGGCTCGCCGCTCTCTACGCTGCCGGTGCTTTTGTGGATTGGTGGCGGCGCCCTCAGGCTGCTCCGGACGCTCCGCGTCGGACGTATTCCGAGGTAAGGGAAAGTGCCGTTCATGTCACTCCTAACGGTATGCGCCAGTTTTGCCGCCTCCTCCTGCTCGTCACGCTCGCGGCTGTTGCGGTCCCACCGGTAGAGGGGCAGGTCGTAAGCTGGCCCTTTCCCGATCGGGGCGTGCACACACCGGTCAGTGGCGACATCACCATTCCGTCGCGGTGGCGCGCCATGAACTCACCGTACGTCGTGACGCGCGACGTCTACGTTTACTCCACGCTCACGATCGAGCCCGGCACGGTCATCAAATTCGCCACCGGGACGAGCCTCACCGTCCGCACTGGCGGGACGCTGACGGCAAACGGTACGACGTCGCAGCCGATCATCTTCACCTCGATCAAGGACGACTCGGCCGGCTACGACACCAACATCGACGAAGGCGCGAGCAGCCCGGCGCCCGGCGACTGGGCGCGGCTGGCCATCGAAGGACACCGCGACGTCGACGGCGTTCACCAGGCCTTCGGCAGCCTCACGAACGTCGTCATCCGCTACGGGCAACTGGTGAGCGTCCGCTTCTCCGCCCCGGTGCTGCGCGACCTCGACGTCAGCTCGATGTCACTCGACGGCCTGTATCTCGATACGCCGCCACGGGTGCCGTACGTCCTCGAGCGGCTCCGCTTCACGAACAACAAGCACCACCTCTACCTGTACGCCGTGCCGTCGTCGACGACGATCCGCGACAGCATCTTCCGCGGCGCGACCGGCCTTTCGGCCATCGACGCGGCCGAGAACACCGCCGCTTCTCTGATCGGCAATTCCATCGACGACAACGGCGGTCCCCTCGGTAACCTCTTCGCCGCCATCAAGGTCTACGGGAGCCCGCTCGTCCTCCGCTACAACTCGATCACCAACAACCGCAACTCGCAGGGAGTCTCGCGCGCCATCGACAGTTGCTGCACGACCGTCGACGCGCGCAACAACTGGTGGGGCTCCACGAGCGGGCCGGAAGTGCAGTACCAGGCGGAGACGGGCGGCGGCAGCCAGATCACCCAATACGTGCAGTACGACGACTGGCTCGGCAAGTCGTGGATCGAGGAGCACAAGAAGGGGAGCTTTCCCTGGACGCTGAAGGCCGGCGCCGGGACGGACGTGGCGACCGGCAACTTCGTCCTGACGGAGCGCGACCTCTCGATCTCCACGATCGGCTTCCCACTCGAGATCACCCGCACGTACAACAACAAGCTCGCCGGCAACACGCTGAGCGACATGGGCGTCGGCTGGACGTGGAGCTACGGCACGAAGCTGGAGACGAACGTCGATACGCACGGCGTGGTCTGGGAGCGCGCCGACGGGGCCAAGAGCTACTTCAAGCGCCTGCCGGACGGCACGTTCGCCGGGGAGGAAGGCATCTTCGAGAAGCTCGTCTGGGATGCCTCCATCGGCTCGTACCGGCTGACGTTCAAGGACCAGAGCGTCTGGCTCTTCGACGCATCCGGCAAGCTCACGCGACAGCTCGACCAGGACGGCAACGTCACGGTGATCAGCCGCGACGGGAGCGGCCGGATCGTCACCATCACCGAGCCGACGGGGCGCACGCTGACCTTCGGCTACAACGGCGCCTACATTTCCCGCATCACCGATCCGCTCGGGCGGACGTACGACTACGCGCGCGGCGGGAACAACGCCATCACGAGCGTGACGAAACGCGACGGCAGCGGCGTCCTTTTCGCCACCTGCATTTACGGCTACACCGGGCCTGCCTCGGCCATGACGAGCCTGACGGACTGCGACGGCAACGTCCTCACGCAGACCTTCGACTCCGTCAACCGTGTCACCACGCAGCGCTTCAACGGGAACAACCAGATCCGCTTCGTCTACGGCCCGGGCTCCGACTCCTGGACCGGTCTCTGGTTTCCCCAGTACACGACCGGCGTCTTCGATACGCGCAACCGCGCACACGTCTACTCCTACACCTCGAGCAACAAGGTCTTCGAGCACCTGCGCGAGCAGTCGATCATCGGCGGGCAGTACTACTGGTACACCGAGGATCGCTGGAGCTATACGCATTACCTCGCCGGCACGCACACCGACATCGAAGGGAGGCAGACCCTCCGCGTCTACGATTGGGCCAACGGGAACGTCAAGCAGCTCACCGAGCCGGGAGGACGGACGACGTCCTACCAGTACGACGGCTGGAACAACCGTATCTCGGCATCCGACAACCTCGCCCGCACCACCCGCTACGAGTACGACGCCGAGCAGCACCTGACGAAGACCATCGACCCGCTGGGGCACGAGACGGTCACGACCTACTACGCGAACGGCCTGCCGCAGACCGTCACCGACCCGCGCGGGAACACCACTACGTACACCTACGACACGTGGGGCTATCTGGCCAGCAGCACGAACGCGCTCGGGGAGACGACGCGCTTCGTCCACGATGCCGCCGGACGCCGCCTCTCCGAGACGAACGCCGCGGGCGAGAGCACCTCGTTCTTCTACGACGGCCGCGACAACGTGCGGCGGGTGAGCAACGCCTTCGGCGACACCCAGACTTTCTACGACGGGTTCGGACGCAAGACGCAGGTCATTGACGCGGAAGGGCGGGCCACCACCTGGTTGTACGACGATACGCGCAACGCGCTCTGGAAGACGATCGACGCGAAAGGCGGAACCGTCGAGCTGCTGCGCGACTTCTACGCCGGCAACGTCGTCGAGGTGCGCGATCCGAAAGGACACGCCACCAACTTCACGTACGACGATTTCAATCGCCGCACGTCGGAGACCGACGCGAACGGACGCACCACCCGGATCGAGTATTTTCCCTCGGGACGGATCGCCCGCTCGATCGATGCGGCGCAGGCCGCCACCACGTACGAGTACGACTATCCCGGCCAGTTGACGCGCGTGAACTACCCCGACGGCGCCGTCGCGCAGTTCGCCTACGACGGTGTCGGCAACCGGACCTCGATGACCGACTGGACCGGCACGACGAACTGGACGTACGACGAGCTGGATCGCGTCCGCCGCGTGACCCGTACCTCGTGGGCCGTGCCGCTCGATTACGTGTACGACGACGCCGGCAATCTCAGCTCCATCGTCTATGAAGACGCGAAGCCGGTCCGCTACCGCTATGACCGGGCCAACCGGCTGATCAGCGTGATCGACTGGCAGGGGAGGACGACCACTTATCGCTACGATCTCGCCGGCCGGATCGCCGGCTACACCTACCCTAACGGCGTCGCGGCGGCGCAGACGTACGACGGCATCGGCCGCGTACGCCGCCTCGATTACTCCCGCGGCAACCTGACGATCGGTACGTTCGACTATGACTACGACCGCGTCGGCAACCGCCGCTGGAAGCGCCGCACGGACGGGCTGTTCGAGAGCTATGAATACGACGAGTTGTACCGCCTGACCCGCGCCACCTACCCGAACGGCGACACCACCAGCTACACGTACGACGCGGCCGGCAACCGGCTGACTTCGACGAGCAACGGCTTCGTGCAGAGCTACGCCTACGACAATGCCGACCAGCTCCTCGGCTACTCGTGGGACGCGAACGGCCAGCTCGCCGGCACGCCGGACAAGAGCTACACCTGGGATGCCCGGCACAAGCTGGCGCGCATGATCGACCAGATCGGCGCGACGGACTTTGTCTACGACGCGGACGGCGATCGCATCCGCGCCACCCGCGCCGGAAGGACGACGAATTACGCGGTCAACTCGGTACCCAAACACGCCGAGGTGGTGATGGAACAGACGAACGGCGTGACCACGTACCACGTCTACGGCCACGACCTGCTCTACAGCATCGAGAACGGCACGCCGCACTACCTGCACAACGACGCGCTGGGCAGCGTGGCCGCGGTGTCGAACGACGCCGGGAACCGCGAGAGTACGTTCGAGTACGACGTCTTCGGCCTCGGCCGCAACGGCAGCGGCGGGTTCTACTGGCCGTCGCATCGGTTCACTGGAGAGGAGCAGGAGCCGCAGAACCTGACGTACCTCCGCGCCCGCTACTACGACCCCCACACCGCCCGCTTCCTGAGCCGCGACCCGTTCCCGATCGACGCCATGGACACGCAGTCGGTGAACCGGTACGCGTACGTGAAGAACAACCCGACGAATTATGTGGATCCGAGCGGGGAGTGGGGGCTTCGGTCTCTGCTTGACGGAACTCGCGCACGACTGCAGAACCTGCGCGATCGTGTGGTCGCCCGAGTCTATACAGAGCCCGTAAGAAAAATTCAGACCTCGTTGAACATCTACAAGGAGGTCGCTCGAGGGAACGTGGGCGCCGGAGCCTCGGATGCAAAGCGCCACGCTGAAGCGGCTCGTCGAACGACGCAGGAGGTCGGTCTCGGCACGGCGCTGCTCCTTGGGACCGGCAACGAAGTAGTTGCGCTCGGACTCGGACGGAACGGCCCGGCCGAGTCGCTCATGGACTTGTATAACAACACCGTGGGGATGGTCGCGGGTGCGCGCGGTCGAGACGCGGTGGACGATCGCTGGTTGCTGGTCTTGCCACAAGGTTACGTGGATTTTGATCGCCAGACATGGCAGGTGTTCAACCTGCTGATGCTCGGGCCGGTGCCCACAGCCGTCCGGTACGGGACGAGATAGACACTCGTAGTCCGCGGCTGCTACTCACGTCAGCGCCAGATACTCGAGCGTCTCGCCGATTACGCCGCGCTCGATCTCGCGGTCGGGAGTCCAGCGGCCGTCGATCAGGCGCAGCTCGAACAGGATGGGGAAGCGCCGGCCCCGCGGGGCACGCTCCGCGTAACGAACGACAAGGTGATCACTGCCGGCCACGACGCGCAGGTCGAGATCGGGGAGGCGGCGCCGGAGGAAGCGTTCCAGTTCGGGCAAGCGGTGATTGTAGCGGAGCTCGATGGGACAGATGGACCTGAGGTACCGCCCGGACAGGGGGAGCGCCGCGCAGGGACCATCGAGCGTCCCGGCCGACGCCGCAATGGCGTTGACTTTAGATGTGGGACAGACACTCTTGTCTGTCCCGTGCACCCGAACGGCCGCTTGTCTGGAGGAATGGACCTCGGGGGTGGGCCGGACAGACAGGAGTGTCTGTCCCACATGAGGCAAACCTCTAAGTC
>DASWMP010000313.1:0-14413 GCA_036399695.1 Thermoanaerobaculia bacterium
GTGGCCGGCGCACGAAACGAAGGTCTGACCCCACGCCCCTAGCCCCGGGCGCAAGCCCCAACGGCGTTAACTTTAGATGTGGGACAGACACTCTTGTCTGTCCCGTGCACCCGAACAGCCGCTTGTCTGGAGGAATGGATCTCGGGGGTGGGCCGGAGACAGGAGTGTCTGTCCCACACGGGGGCAGGCGATCCCTCCCCCATCGGGAGCCGGCGTGAGCCGGCGGCACTCCGGGAACACGGGTGCTGGTGTCACAAGTCGGCGCGGCGGTCACTCTCCATAATTCATGGGTGCCAATTTTGCCGTAAAGACATACCCTCCTCAGCCATCCGACCGGATTCACCACCACGCGGCCAGCGAGCCGGACACCTCTACTTTCGTAGGAGACTGTGATGCAGGCCAACAGCAATCCTGTACCGAAGGCACCCTCACGACGACGCCCCGAGCTCTTCGCATTGCTCGGCGCATTCTGGTTCACCGCCCTCGCGGCCCCGGTCTGTTTCGCCCAGAACGCGACGGCGCCGAAGCCTCAGGGCGTTCCACTCGACGTACGGTCCGCGGCAAGTGTCACGGACCGGCGGGTACCGGCGACACCAGCGGGGGTGCTCGACATCGTCGTGATTCAGCCGTTCCGGCTGCGGGCCGGATACCACTTCAACTGGCTGCAAAGCCGACCGTTTGTGACCGAGGGACTCCTCGTCGTGCTGAGGGTCGATCCCAGCCATGTCGTGCCGCGCGATGCCGCCGAGCGGATCCTTTACGCGGGCGGTGGCACCGTCCAGCGTCTCAACCACGGCAATGGCTCGGGATACGTCATCGGGATCATCCCGGGCGACGTAGATCTGGCCTCGGAGCCCATCTGGTTTGGACGGCCGGGGCTGCCCGGGCACGTCACGCCAGAGATCATCGAGGCGGAGAGGACCCTCGCCGAAAGCGCAGGAATCAAGCCCTTCAGCCCGGACAGGATCGCGGCAGCACGGCTCGAACCCATCGAAGTCGAGGATCTGGCGGCGCTCCTCCGTGGACCCGCTGCCGACTTCGTACTCAAATTTTCGCCGGACGAGAAGTACCTCGCCGAGCGGTGGCGCCTGCCGATCCTCGGTTCAGTGCGTCCGCGATGACGGGAGGAGGAACGATCATGCTCAAGATTGAAGCCGCCATTCGCAACTCCTTCGCTTTCTGTGCCGTTCTCGTCGCCTTCCTCTGCGCGGTGCCGTCGCAGGCGGCGGTCACCAAGACCGAGCTCGCCGGAAACCCGCTGGGCGCCTATCCCTTTTTCCACTACGTCAAGGCCATCAACGCCAACACCCCCGTACACGTGGCCATCGATCCCACGCGCTTTCCGGCGATCGTCGGGCAGACCTGCGATGTTTACGTCGTGGCCGCGAAGAAAACACTGGGGTGGAACGGCGACAACACGCTGACGGACGTGACGACCGGCGGAATGCAGACGCACTCCTTCGTCGGCGGGACGATTCAGGCCAATACGTTCCAGGTCACCGTAGCTTCCGAGTTGAGCGGCGTCGCCGGAACGGATCTGGGCGTCGGGTATGACGTGGTCCTCGACTGCAATCAGAACGGCTTGCTGGACGGTAACGACTACATCGACGGACGCAACAACGAGTCCGGCTTCTACATCGTTCATGACACGACGGCGCCCGGGCCTCTCGCCGTCACGAACGTGTCGTACAACCTGCCGACCGCGGTCGCCAACACTTTCAATGTCCCCTTGTCGCATCTGGCGGAAGACGTGTTCTTCCCGTCCACCATTGCGCCGCTGGTCAAGCTCCCGCTGATCGTCGTCAGCCACGGCAACGGCCATCAATTCGATTGGTACAGTCACATCGGCAACCATCTGGCGTCATACGGCTACATCGTCATGAGCCACGCCAACGACACGGGACCCGGACCGGACTTCGCTTCGACCACCACCCTCGGTCACACGGATGCGTTCATCTCCGAGGTTGCGGCGGGAGCGATCCCTGGCCTGACCGGGCATCTCGACGCCGACAGGATCGTCTGGATCGGACACAGCCGCGGCGCCGAGGGCGTGACGATCGCCTACGACAGCATCTTCGACGGCAGCCATGTCCCCGTCAATTTCGCCAAGAGCGACATCAAACTGATCAGCAGCATGCTGCCGACCGACTTCCTCGGCACCGACATCGCCAATCCCCATGACGCCAACTATCATCTCTGGACCGCCTCGGGAGATGCCGACGTCTACGGCGGGGCTGATTGTGAGGTCTGCCAAACCTACCACCTGCACGACCGTGCAGTCGGTCATCGCCAGTCCACGACCGTGCAGGGGGCCGGGCACGGCGATTTTCATATCGGAGGAGGCGTCTTCACGGGTCCATGCCCCCTCGGCGTGATCAACACGCATCTGATCGAGCTGGGGCACTTCCTCCCGCTCATCAAGCGGTACGTCGATGACAACATCCCTTCGATCGATTTCCTCACGCGTCAGTACGAGACCTTCCGGCCGATCGGCGCCCCCACGAACAGTTGCGCGGTCGTGACCCATGAGTATTACGACGCCTCCGTCATCGGCACGGTGGTGCTCGACGACTATCAAACGCAGACCGCGACGAACGTCAGCAGCAGCGGCGGCAGCGTCACGTTCACCGTCAACAATCTCGTCGAGGGTAAGCTGGACGACAACGATCTGGACTTCACCTGGACCGCGGCCGACCCCTTCAACGGCGCCACGCAAGTCGGCAACACCGATTTCTGGGGCGTCCGGAACGACACCGGCCGCGGCGTCGTCTTCGACTGGACGAACACCGACAGGTTCTACGAATGGGCGGTCCCCCCCGGCGAGCAGAATTTCGCGAACGATCTGTATCTGTCCCTGCGCGGAGCGCAGGGGACCCGGCATCCCAATACGATGGCCGTGGGCGGGGACGTGACCTTCACCGTGACGTTGCGCGACTCCGCCTCGAACACGAGCTCCATCAACATCGGCGCCTATGGCGGAGGTCTGGAGCAGCCCTATCAACGCGACGGCGGCTGGCACAATGAGATGGAGACGATCAGGATCCGGCTGACCGACTTCCTGAACAACGGCTCGGGCCTGAACCTCGGCAGCATCGTCGCCGTTCGCCTGAACGTCGGCCCCTCCTGGGGCTCGCCGCTGGGCCGCGTCGTCATCGACGACCTCGTGCTGTCGAATGACCGGGCCGTCTACGACGGTGCCGACAATGGCGACCCCCACATCCGCACCGTGAGCGGCGAGAATTACGACTTCCACAGCGCCGGTGAATTCACGCTGCTGCGCGACGGCGACATGGAGATTCAGGTCCGCCAGACTCCCGTGCCTTCCGCCTCCCCCATCCCCAATTGGCACACGGGGCTCACCAGTTGCGTCAGCGTCAATACGGCGGTCGCGGCCCGCGTCTCCGGCCACCGGGTGACCTACCAGCCCGGTTTGAACGGCCGGGCGAGCGCCTCAGGCATGGAACTGCGCATCGACGGGAATCTCATCGACATCGACGCCGTGCAGAGCGTTGCTCTCGGTGGAGGAGCCCGCGTCTCGAGGACGAGCAGCGGCGGCGGAATCGAGATCGATTTCACTGACGGGACCACCCTGCTGGTCGTCCCCGGCTGGTGGAGCTCGCACAACATCTGGTACCTCAATCTGAACGTCCTGAATACGCCGGCGACGGAAGGGATCATGGGCTTCATTCCGCCCGGAAGCTGGTTGCCGACACTCCCGGACGGCTCGTCCGTGGGCGCCCGTCCCGCTTCCGCCGCGGACCGATATGACGCGTTGAACGTGAAGTTTGCGGATGCCTGGCGCGTCGGCAAGTCGAGCCTGTTCGACTACGCGCCCGGGATGGACACCGAGGATTTCACGAACAGGGCCTGGCCCGTGGAAGACGCCACGAGCTGCAACATTCCGGAACTTTCGCCGGTCAAGCCGATCGAAAAAGATGTCGCGGAAAAGCTGTGCGCGGAGATCGGAAACAAGGCCGATCGAGTGAACTGCGCGTTCGACGTCGCTCTGACGGGCGAAGCGAATTTCGCGAGGACCTACCTGCACAGCCAGACCCTCGTAGAGCGGGCCACGGAGACGGAGGTCTTTCCAGAGAAGACTGCTTCCAAAGCCGGCGAACGGGTCGGCTTCGTAGCAGTCGTGAAAAACAAAAAGAGCGGCGAACGGCTTGCGCCGGCAAACGGACGGGAGACAGGCGCCGTGCAGTTCACGCTCAATGGCTCGAAGCTCGGCAAGCCGGTCAAGCTCGACGCCTTCGGCCGGGCGACGCTGACGACCACCCGTCTCAAACCAGGCAAGCACCAGATCGGCGCCATGTACGTACCCGCAAAAGCGGAAGCTGAATTTCTGCCGAGCGTGAGTGCCGAGACGCTGCACGTCGTCAAAAGAGAAACCCGCTGAATCGCGTCTGACCATCCGTGTGCAAGGGGTCAGAGCTTTGTTTCGTGCGCGAAACGAAGCTCTGGCTTCCGCCGCTTGCCCTCGGGGCACGACCGGCATTTGCGGGTCGTGCCCCTTCACACCTTCATGAGACGAGCGCCATCAGCGGATCAGCGTCACCGTCCCGTGGGCGACGCCGTCGCCGTTCGTTGCGGAATAGATGTTCGGCTTGCAGAAGGGCATCTCCACGCGCCAGGCGAACGTGCCGCTCGGCTGGGGGACACCGTGGTACGTGCCGTCCCAGTTGAAGTCAGGTCCGGAGGATTCAAAGACCACGGCGCCCCAGCGGTTGTAGACCCGGAAGGTCGCTCCGGGGTAGTCGACGAGGTTGTGCGGGCCGAACACGTCGTTGCGGCCGTCCCCGTTGGGCGTGAAGGCGTTCGGCACGAACACCTTGCGCGGATTGAAGTAGCGAACGGTGGTCTGTCCCTGGCCGAAGCAACTGAAGGGATGCGATGCGGCAATGCCGTAGGTGAACGTCAGCGGCGCCGGCGCGGGGCCGACCGGATTGGGCGCCGAGAGCGGCGGCAGGCTGATGACCGGCATCGGAGAGGCGGGGTTGTCGAGACGGTCCGCGGGCGACCAGAGGAACGAAAAGTCGCCGGGGATCGGATCGTTCGGATCGTCGTAGAGGAAGTGCGCGCGGGCTTCGAGCATGTAGTCCGTGCCTTCGCACGCGTAGAAGGTGAACTCGAGCGGCTCGACCTCGACCGTCACGACGTGGAACTGAATGGGGGCCGAGGCCATGCGCCGCGATGGATTGGAGAATTCGTAGGTGACGATGCGGTAGTCGTAGATACCCGGAGCGGGCTCGAAATTCGTCGCGTTTTGCGAGGTCGCCCCGGGGATGTCGGTCCAGGTCGCGCCGCCATCGGTGCTGCGCTGCCACTGGTAGCCGGGCGTGACGAACGGATTGCCGGAGGGCGGCCATTGCGCGTAGAGGTTGACGCTGCCGCTGTCGCAGGCCTTGGCTTTCGTCTCCAGAGCCGTGGCCGAGAAGGAGGCGACGGCCGGCGAGTAACAGATCGAGAAATCGAGGTCGTCGATGAGAAAGTCGTTCCCGACGTCTTGAGTGCGGTTGGTGATGAGCTTCAGCACGACGCTGGTCGTGTTCAGCGGTACGCGGAACGACGCCGCGCCCTCCTGCCACTGGAAGGTGTCGAGCAGCGCCAGGGCGACGTTCGCTTCGCTGAGGAGGCCGCCGCGGGTGTCTTCCATGCGGAAGGTGATGTTGGCGCGGGCTCCGGGGGCGAGGTTGGCCGCGGCGCCGGAGAAGATGTAGATGGCGCCGGGAATCAGGTCGTCCACTCTCCTCTGGAAAACGACCCGCTCGGAGGTGGAGTCGACGGCCATGAAGTAGCCATCGACGTCATTGGGCGTGTGGTCCTCGGGGATGGAGAACCAGTCGCGCCGGCAGTTCATCATGCTGTTGCGGATGGCGTATTCGCCGGGGCTGATGGCGCATTGGTTGAGATAGTCGTAGGACGTGACTCCCGGCGGCAGCGGCGGACCAGGATTCGGTCCTCTGCCGAAATCAATGTGGAACTTCGACGGCCCCGGGATCCCGTCGCAAAGCACCGGTGGCCGCTGCGCCTCCGCGGTCAGCGGGAAAAGGAGAACGATCGCCGCAATCATGGCAGCGAAGTGGGCCGGACCTTTCATCAGTGCCTCCCATCGATGGTCGCCGGGCACCGGATACCGGCACCTCCGTCACGCCCTCGTGTGATGAGACGACGGTCCGCGGCGGTGGTTAGGCGCGATGCGCGAAGATGCTGTCGCCTGAAGCGCGGTACCGCGACGATCCGAAGCCACCGCACTCCGAGATCACAGCGTCGCGCCTGATCGCTGGCTGCGCAGAACGCGGGTGCCTGGCTTCTAATGACACGCTTTTTCGCGGTCGTGAGATCAACGACTTACGGACGCTTGCGCGTCCACTCTCCGCGGAGTTTGCAGTGCGGCAGCGACGCTTCATCAGCTGCCGCTTTCACAGAGTCGCGGCGGCGAGCCGCGGCCCGCGCGGTGCACCAGCAAGCGGGGCGGAAGCTCGACGCTTCCGCTATGGGAAAGCGGCAACTGGTGAACCGTCGCTGCCGCACTCCAAACTCCGACGCACCGCCGGTGACAACCGGCAGCCGGACGCGTGCCACGAACCTGCTTGAGCTAGATGCACTCAATCTGACCATTCACAGCGTGTCATCACCACGACACCGGCGCGTAGCGCTGTTAACTCGCTCGGGATGACCGAGGGAACAGATCTGGGCTCGTGTGAAAGATGCGACTCCGCTGCCGCGTGAACCGCGCCGATGGACAAACCTGCCGGATGGACGGATCATCGCCGTTAAAGGGGGGCCCGTCCATGCCACTCAATCGTCATTCCTTTACCTTGTTGGTACTGCTCGCTGCCGCCGGTGCGGCGTCCGCGCAAAGCCATGAGGACTACTTCGAGGCCGACTTCCATCGCCACGGCATCCGGGAGCGGACGCGCTCCGCACCGCCGCCGAGACCCGACGAGACCGGGTCGTGGAAGACGCTCCACGTGCTGATGCCCATCAACCCGGTGCACATGGCGCTGATGCACAACGGGAAAGTGCTGGTGATCGCCGGCTCCGGCTCCACGAGGGATCCGGCCAACCTTCATGCCGCCGTCTACGATCCGGTGGCCCAGAACGTCTCGACGATTTCCCTCGAGTACGACATGTTCTGCAACGGCATGGTGATCCTGCCCGACGGCCGGCCGTTCGTCATGGGCGGAACGGAGAAGTACTCGCCGCCGATGTGGCGCGGCCTGCCCGAGACCTCGGCGTTCTCGCCGTCGTCCGGAACCTTCACCCGGACGGCGACCATGACCGGCGGCCGCTGGTACCCGACCGGTACGCTGCTGAGCGACGGCACCGTCATGGTCATCTCCGGGCTCACCGACAGCCAGAGCGCCGAACAGGGAACGGGTCTGGGAAAGGTGTTCAACGAAAAGGTTCAGATCTACGACCCCAGGACGGATCGCTGGACCGAGGCCTGCGACACCTGCGACGCTTTTCCGAAGATGAAGACGCTCTATCCGCGTCAGACGCTGCTGCCGACCGGCCAGGTGTTCGTTTCCGGCGCGGAGCCGAGGTCGTGGTTCTTCGATCCGAAGACGTTCAAGTGGCATGAGGGGCCGAAGACGAACTACGGTCTTCCGCGCAACTACGGGACGTCCGTCCTCCTTCCGCTGACGCCCGCGAATGAGTTCACACCGACGGTGATGATCCTCGGCGGCGGCCCCGATAAAAGCATCATCACCAACAAGACCGAGACCATCAACCTCGCGCTCGCGCAACCGAAGTGGACGGAGGGACCGCCGATGCTCGCGCCTCGCATGGATCTGAACGCGACGATCCTTCCGAACGGGCAGGTGCTGGTCTCAGGTGGCTCCTCCATCGGCGAGCAGGATGACAAGGCTGTGCTGCAGTCGGAGATCTACGACCCGGTGGCGAAGACGCTGACGCCCGCGGCGTCGATGGAGTACCCGCGTCTGTATCACTCCAACACCCTGCTCCTGCCGGATGGCACCGTCCTCGCCGCCGGCAGCAATCCTGTTTTCCCTGAATTCGAGCCGCACATGGAGGTCTATTCGCCGGCCTACCTGTTCAACAGCGACGGCTCTCCCGCCACCCGTCCGGTCATCACCTCCGTGACCGGCCTGGCGTACGGAATCTCCTTTCCGATCACCACACCCGATGCGGCCTCGATCGCGTCGGTCGTGCTCATCCGTCCCGGCGCGCCGACGCACGCCTTTGACATGGAGCAGAGGATGGTCGGACTCGAATTCACCGTTGACGGTGGTGTGCTGAACGCCGCCGCGCCGAAGAACGGCAAGCTCGCGCCGCCCGGATACTACCTGCTGTTCATCGTGAACAAGGCCGGTGTGCCGTCGGTCGCCCGGTTCGTTCTGCTGAAGTGAGGACCGCAAACTTGTGGCGCAGACGCCGCTCGCGCCTGCGCCACAAGCGGGCACCTTTAGGGGAAGCAGTTTCCTTCGTCGCCGGCGTCCTGAGCCCAGGTCGAGTACAAGCTGAAGCCCGTTCCCTGCGAGGTCCTTCCGTACCAGCGGACCGAGGAGAGGTCGGGAGTGGCGCTGAGGCTGGTCATGCCGAGCGGGCGGCCGTACAGCAGGTCGAGCCGCCCGTCGCCCGTGGTGTCGCCGAGCCGGAACAGATCGCCGGCGTCGCCGGCGCACTGTGGTCGAGTCGAGAGCTCGCCCGTACACGAGATCGGCGCGTCCGTCGTTGTTCACATCGGCCAGGCGGAAGATGTCGCCCGCGTCGCCGGCGTCGGCGATCCATTCGGTGTAATTGCCGAAGCCGCTGCCGTTCGAGAGCCGGACGACCCAGGTCACCTGCGTCGAGGAGTTGATGCGGCCATAGACGAGGTCCGCGCGGCCGTCGTCGTTGACGTCGCCGGTGAGGAAGCCAGTTGCATGCCGTCGACCGCAGGCGTCACGCGGCCTGACAGCTCTTCGAGCAGCGATCCGACGAGCACCGGCGGTGTTTCGCGCGAGCCAAAGTACGGCGCGACGTCGCGCAGTTGCAGTCCGGCGCCTTTCGCGAGCGCCGTCCTCACGATCTCGCTGGCGACGCGAACCGAGCCGTCGCCGGCGAGGACCTGGACGCCATGCTCGCCGCCCACCGGCTGCAACGTGAGCGGCTCCAGAAACGTCAGGATCCGCACACCGGCCGAGAGCGGCCCGATGTGAGTCGGATCGACCGAGCTGGCAACGATCTGGACCCTCTCCGGAGCCGTGCCCTTGAGTGTCTGCTCGACCGCCACCGTCATCAGGTACTTGCCGCCCCCGGCAGGCCTGGTCTCCGTGACGCGGCCGATCACGATCGCCTCGGCGCGCCCCATGAGCTGCCCGAGCGGAATGAGCCCCTGATCCGCGTGCAACGGGGCGGTAATGAGTAGCGCGAGAGCCGCGCCGGCCAACCACTTCGTTCTCTTCATTACTTCCTCCTTGAACCGATTGCGAGGAATCTAAGAGTTCGGGCGGTGCCGGTAGTGACGGGCTGGTCCCGGTTTGGTAACCCGCAAGGGATCGCTGGTTACGGCGAGGCGCCGGTCCTGCTGCTAATCTCCCGGGAGGAGATGACAGCACATGCCCAGGCGCGGGTCGGACATCGATGCGGAGATAAACGCCCTCTTTCAACTTTCGCTCGACGAGTTCACCGCGGCTCGTAATGCACTCGCGAAGCAGTTGAAGAACGAAGGGCGCACGCTTGAGGCGGAGCGGGTGAAAGCGCTCGTTAAACCGCCCTCGACGGCGTGGGCGGTGAATCAGCTCTACTGGCAGGAGCCGAAGGCGATCGAGCGGCTGCTCACTCTGGGCGAGCGTGTCCGCAAGGCACAGACCGGCCAGGTGAAGAACGCCGATCTGCGCGCGCTCATGGACGAGAAGAAGCAGATGACGGCGTCATTGCTGACGCAAGCCTCTGCGGTTCTGGAGGAGGCCGGACATGCCGCGTCGGCCGATGCGATGCGTCGCGTGTCGGCCACGCTGGAATCGCTGGCAGCGTGGGGCCACGAGGAGGGCGTCCCCAGGGCCGGCCGTCTGACCGCCGATCTCGATCCGCCGGGATTCGACACGCTGGCCGCGCTGATGGGTGGAAAAGATCTCGAGGCGTCGAAGGTGCTGCTCTTCCGCGCCCGGAAACCGGCCGAAGATCCCGCAGCGGCGCGCGCCCGCCTGCGCGAAGCGGTGCAGGCCGCGGCAACGGCGCTGCGCGAGGCCCATCGCGATGCCGAGCGCGCGGAATCGGCGCTCGCGAAAGCCAACGCCCGCGTCGCGGCAGTGGAAAAGCAGAAGCAGGAGATCGAGACGCGCCACGCCGAAGCGAAAGAAGCCGCGCGGCTGGCCTCGAGCGAAGCAAAAAAGGCCGCGCAAGCAGTCGCCGACGCCGAACGGTCGCTGGCGAAAGCGAAGGAACCACTCGAACGATAGGCTCCCCCCCTCCACCGTAGCGCGGAGGAAAGGTGGCCGTTTTCGCACGGCCCACGGCGTAGTTTGGAGTGCGGCAGCGACGCCTCACCAGTTGCCGCTTTCCTACAGCCGCAGCGTCGAGCTGCGGCGCGCAAGGCGTGCCAACAGGGTGGCAGCTCGACGCTGGCACTGTGAGAAAGCGGCAACTGATGAAGCGTCGCTGCCGCACTCCAAACTACGCCGTGGGCCGTGCGAAAGGCGGGGTGTCGTTCTCCGCCGACGCTTTCGGCGCGACCGCCCTCACTCCTTGCGACTCCGGTGAAATCACGATCGACTCGCCACCAGGTCCGTCAAGCCGCGGCTGATCGCCCGCCGGCACGCTCGACCACAACGGTCAGCCCTCCTCGATCTCGGCGAGCATCTCGATTTCGACGCATGCGCCGAACGGAAGCTGCGCGGCGCACATGGCGGTCCGCGCGTGCCTCCCACGTTCTCCGAAGAGCTGTACGAACACTTCCGAGGCGCCGTTCGCAATGACGTGCGGCTCCTGAAAATGGGCCGTGCCGTTGACGAGCACGAGGAGGCGCACGATCTGTTTCACGCGGCTCAGATCTCCGGCCGCCGCGCGGAGCGTGGCGAGGAGCTCGATGGCCACGCCGCGCGCGGCCTCCTGTCCTTCCGGCACCGTGAGATCCCGTCCGAGTTTGCCGCTCCACACCGCGCCGTCTTTCTTGGCGAGACGGCCGGAGATCGACACGAGGTTGCCGGTGCGTACATAGGGCGCAAAGACGGGCGTATAGCCGGCAACGATCGCCGGCAGCACGTCCGGCAGCACGATATTCAAAGCGGACAGCCGTTCGTCGATGCTCGTCATCATGCGATGCTCCGGTGAAGCTCGTCCACGAGCAGCCCGATCTGCTCGGCCGAATTGAACAGGTGCGGCGCGACACGAATCTTTCCCTGCCGCAGGCTGGTGATGAAATTTGCCGCGCGCAACCGGTGGTGGAGGGCGGCGGTGGCCTCGGGCGAACCGGCAGTGAACGAGCCGAACGCCGCGCGCTGGCCGTGGCTGAGCGGACTGGCCGGAGCACAATGAGGCGGCAGCCGGTGGAACAGTGTGTCGATGAGGTCGAGACCGTGGCGCAGCACCCTCTCCGGACCCATTCGCACGACGAGATCGACCGACGCGCCGAACGCGGCCAGGTTCAGATTCAACTGCATCGCCGATTCCGCGGCATCCCATCGCTTCGCGTCGCGGGATGGCTTCGGACCGTCGAACCGCAGAGACGCGAAATCGCTCGCGTCTTGCGCCGTCCAATAGAACGGTCCGGGCAGCAGTTCGTCGAGGCGTGCGTCGCTGACCCACAGGAAGCCGGTGCCGTACGGACCGAGCAACCACTTGTAGCCGGCGGACACCAGCACGTCGGCGCCCAGCTCACGCACGTCGATCGGAACCGCGCCGCACGACTGACTGGCATCCAGCACGAACCACGCTCCTGATGCACGGCATGCCGCGGCGATGCGCGGCGCGTCCAGGAGCGCGCCGGTATCGAACCGCGCGTGACTCAGCGAAACGACGCGCGTCCGTGAGGTGATTGCGCCGATGACGTCGTCGGCTGCGATCAGGCCGTCGCGCGGCGCGACGACCGTCAACTGCGCGCCGGCACGCTCTTCCATCGGCTTCCACACCGCGTGATGGAGCGGGAAGTCGCCGCCGCCGATGACGATTGCGTCACCGCGGCGCCAGTCGATGTGATGGGCGATGGCCTGCATCCCGGTGCTCGCCCCGGTCGTCAGCGCCACTTCATGCGCGCTGCCGCCGATCAGTGTCGCGATCGAGGAGCGCAGCGCGTTCGGCACGTCGAAGAAGTTCTCGTCGTCGAGGTGGTGCGGAAACCTGTTCGCCTCGACCGCGGATTCGGCTGCCGCCGCGGCTACGCGTGGCATCACCGCGTGAGCGGCAATGTCGAGGTACACCGCGTCGTCGATCGGAAACCATTCGGCCGACCAGTCGTTTCGTTCGTTCATGGTGGCGCCAGTCTGCGTCGCCGCCTGCGAGCTGTCCAATAGATCGTTCACATCGCTATAATCTTCATTTCAGATCATATGGAAATGCGTCAGTTGCAGATGTTCGTCACGCTCGCCGAGGAGCTGAACTTCACGCGCACGGCCGAGCGGCTCAACACCGTGCAGTCGAACGTCACGTCGCACGTTCGCCACCTCGAAGAGGAGCTCGGTGTGCGGCTGTTCGACCGTTACCCGCGACGACTGGTGATGACGGTCGCCGGGACGCAGTTTCTCCCGTACGCGCAGCGGGTGCTGGCCACGGTGGAGGAAGCCCGGCGAACGATACGATTCGGCGACGAACCGGCCGGCCCGCTTCGCATCGGCGCGCCGGAGAGCGTCGTCACGTACCGCCTGCCGCGCGCGCTGCGGCGTTTTCGCCAGGCTCACCCGCACGTCCTGTTGATGCTGCGCCCCTATGTGGATTGGCCGCTCGCCCGGCCGCTGCAGAACGGCGAGTTCGATCTCGCCATCCGTATCGCCGATACGGTCGGCGAGAAGACGCTCGGCTCGCGCCGCATCGGCGCGGAGCGCATCCTGCTCGTCGCGGCGCCGGAGCACCCGCTCGTTGAACGCGCCACGGTCCGTCCGAAAGACCTCTCCGGACAATACCTTCTGCTTACAGAGGAGGGTTGCGCCTATCGGAAGAAGTTCGAGCGCATCCTCCATGCGCGTAGCGTCAGGCCACAGGGCGTGGGCGAGCTCGCCAGCATCGAGGCCATCAAGCAATGCGCGACCCTCGGTATGGGGATCGCCCTCCTCCCCGAGGTCGCCGTCGCACGGGAGATTCGCAGTGGAGCACTGCGCGTCCTTCCCTGGCGCGGTCCCGACGTCAGCATGTCGACGCACGTCGTCTGGCACAAGGACCGTTCGATGACGCCCGCCATGCGAGGCTTTCTCGACGCGCTCGACGACACCGTCGCGTGACGGCGTACGGACCGGCGCTGCGTCAACCCTGAAGTCCGCTTCGCGCATGGAACATGGCCGACGCATCGACGATGCGCCGGCCGAGCTCGTCGCGGTTCGATCAGCAGGGATTCGACGTGTCGCCCAGATAGTTGACCCGCCGCCAGCCGCCGTTCGGGCAGCCGCAACTGCGGTAGTACTCGTAGTGGTAGCCGTACGTCACGCACGAATACACCAGGACCTCTTTCCACGCGCCGCACTGCGCGCCGTCGGGGGTCTCGTTGTGGTCGCAGTCTTCGCGATGGGTGCCGATGACGTTGAAGCTGGAGTCGTAGTAGGTCGTGTAGTAATCGCCGTCGCCGGTGGCTGAGGCGGGACCGGCGACGAACAGGAGGGTGAGGGCGGCAGCGGCGAAAAGCATCCGATTGAGATAGCGCATCGTTTTGTCTTCCTTTCGACCGAACTAAGTATAGGCGTCCCTAACTGGCGGACCGACAGCCGAAGCGAAAGAAATCGCTCCTGGACGGTAGACGACCGGCGCGCGATCGGCGTGAGATGCCGCGCTTCCGCTCCATGCAAGTGGACGGGCGCTGCGTCAGCCCTGAAAGTGCGGCAGCGCCCCGGCCAGACGAAGCGCGTCGTAGATCCCGAGCAGCGCTGCGGCCAGCGCAATGGACCACTGGACCCACGGGCCGCGCGCGACGCGCGCTCGCCATACCGCGGCAATCGCGAATAGCTGGCCGAGGATCGACAGCAACACGAGCACCAATATCGTGTCCGGGTCCGGAGGAATGGTCGTCGGCCCGTCGAAGGCGTACTTGTTCGTGGGCACTTGCAAGACCCAGAAGGTCACGAATGCCGAGGCCGCGAGCGGCAGGATTCCGGCGAACCGTCGTTGTGTCATTGTCCTCATGATCGCGCGCGCGGGGCGGCGGCGATCATGTTTACACGAGTCTTCGACGGGCGTGCAGCGGAGGTTCTGGGGCGGGCACGCGCTGGGCAGAGAGTCGCTGCCAGGCGCGATGGTGCGTCTTGGAGTGGGGGGGGGGGGG
>DASWMP010000314.1:0-14378 GCA_036399695.1 Thermoanaerobaculia bacterium
CCACCGCTCTTCTACACGTGTACCAGAGCGGTGGCCTTCGCCACCGCACTCCGAGATCGCGCCTAGCGCTTCTGCACCCACTGCGCGAGGCGCACCGCGTCTTCTTCCGCCAGCAGGCTCGCGTAGGTCGGCATCGGCGTGCCGGGCTTGAACTGCTCCGGGTGGCGGATCCAGCGGGCCACGTCGTCGACGTTCTTCCCCTTCGCGTTGGCGAGCTTGGCGTGGTACTGCGCGCCGGCGGCGTGGCAGCTCGTGCAGCCGAGGGAGACGAACAGCTTCGCCGGATCGTCACCTTTCTTCGCCGGCGGGGCGGCCGTGCGGGCGATGGCGTTCTGCACCTTCGGCTTCGTCTTGAGGAACGCGTACAGCGCGCGGGTGTCGGTCTCGTCGAGGCCGCGGAAACGGGGCATCACACGGAGCGTCGTGCCGTCGCGGCGGACGCCTTCGCGGACGGCGGTCTCGAACTCTTCCGGCGTGTAGGCGGCGATGCCGGTGGCGTCGAACGTCAGGTTGGCGGTCAGCACCTTCTGGCCGGCCGGGTCGACGAACTCGCCGCCGCCGGCGAACGCGCCGGGCTTGGACGTCTTCTCCGGATCGAAGCCGGCGGTGTGGCAGCCGCCGCAGTCGTACACGCTCTCGGCCAGATAGTGGCCCCACTCGACCGTCGGCCCCTTCGGCGGCGCGACGATGCCGTCGGCCGGACGGTTCGGCACGCGGATGGCGCCGGCGCTGAGGGCGATCAGTTTGCCCTGCGCGCTGAGGCGGCTCTTCGGATTCACCTTCGGATCGGGGGCGAAGAGGGGATCGTCGGAACGGAGATAGCCGATGACGGCGGCAAGGTCGGCGTCGCTCATCCCGAAGGAGGGCATGATCGTCATCTGGTTGTGGCGATTGACGGCGAAGCGGACCTGACGGGCCACCTGGCCATCCGAGAGTCCGCCGATGCCGGCCTTTTTGTCGCGCGTGAGGTTCGCCGAATAGAACTCGCCGAGGAAGGAGGGGACCTCTTTCATCTGTGCGCCGGCGGCGCGGCCGGTGTGGCGGTCGAGGTGGCAATCCTCACACATCGAGTGGAAGATCGCCGCCCCCTTCGCCCGCGCTTCGGGGCTCATGTCCGCTTTGATCCGCGGCAGCGGCACCTCGACCGGACGGGAGATCGTAACGTGGGAGTAACCAAGTGCTGTGGTGAGAAGCACCACGAACGTCAGCGGCAGACCGACCGCAATGCGTTTGAGAATCTTCTTCATGGCCCGGCCAAATTGGGGCGCCGTAGCGGCTGAGGCCGTGAGGAGGGTCACAGCGTTTGAGTTTGGTAACGATTGGGGCCCGGGGCCCTGGGCCCCAGTGGGGGTCAGGCCCTTGGTCTGGGGGACGTTGCTCCCTGAGCCCTGGCTTGGTAAGGCTCGGGGCCGGTGGGGTCAGACCCGGTGGGGTCAGACGCTTGGCCGGTGGGGTCAGACCCTTGGTCTGAGGAGCGTTGCGCCCGAGTTCCCACCTGAGCCCACTCTCTTTCCGGAAGAAGTCTGGGTTTGGGTACAGTTCCCATTCACGATGAAACCGCGCCGCGAATGCCCCCCGAACCTCGGGTCTGACACCCACCGGGCCCCGAGCCCTGGGCCCGGATCCCTCTCCCGGAGCCCCTTGTGAAGGGTACCAACCGAATCGATCCGAGCTCGTCGCGCGCTGTTCACCTGCGTGAGGGGATCGAAGCATTTCTACGCTTTGCGCGCGGACGCGTCTGGAGCGAGGCTTCGCCTCGCGAGCGGCTCAACGCGCTTGCGAGCGCCGTCCGCCGCCCCTCGCTCGACGCCATGCGCGAGTCCGAGCGCCGTTATCGCGAGCAGGACTCCAAGCGCCTCTACTACCTGTCGATGGAGTTCCTGATGGGGCGCGCCCTCGGGAACAACCTGACGAACCTCGGCATCTACGATGACGCCAAGGCCATCCTGTCCGATCTTGGTGCCGACCTCGAGGAGCTGCAGGCGCTCGAGCCCGATGCCGCCCTCGGCAACGGCGGTCTCGGGCGTCTTGCGGCCTGCTTCCTCGACTCGCTGGCCACGCTCGACTACCCCGGCTTCGGCTACGGGATCAATTACGAGTTCGGCCTTTTCCGTCAGTCCTTCCTCAACGGCTACCAGCACGAGAAGCCCGATCACTGGCTCGAGGGCGGGTCGCCGTGGCTCGTCGAGCGCGTCGACGAAGCGGTGCGCATCCCGGTCTACGGCAGCATCGCCCACTTTACGGAGAACGGCGTCTACACACCGCGCTGGGTCGACTTCAAGACGATGATCGGCATCCCGCACGACATGCCGATCGTCGGTTTCGGCGGCCGCACCGTAAACGTGCTGCGCCTCTTCAGCGCCCGCGCGTCCGACGAATTCGACATCTCCATCTTCAACTCCGGCGACTACATCAAGGCCGTCAACGACAAGATCCAGAGCGAGGCCATCTCCAAGATCCTCTATCCGTCGGACGCCGTGCAGTCGGGCCGCGAGCTGCGTCTGCTGCAGGAGTACTTCCTCGTGGCCTGCTCGGTGCGCGACATCGTGAAGCGGTACCGCGAGCAGCACGACTCGTTAGCCGAGTTCCCGCAGCGCGTCGCCATCCAGATGAACGATACGCACCCGGCGCTCACCGTCGCGGAGCTGATGCGCTTCTTTGTCGACGAAGAGCGGATGCCGTGGGAAGAAGCGTGGCTGCTGACGGTGCAGACCTGCGGCTACACGAACCACACGCTGCTGCCGGAGGCGCTGGAGAAATGGCCCTTCGCGCTGCTCGAGAAGGTGCTGCCGCGCCACCTGCAGATCATCCAGGAGATCAACCGCCGGCTCATCGCCGACGTCGAGCGCCGTTTCCCGGGTGACATTGCCATGCTGCACAACGTGGCCATCGTCGCCGACGGCGAGGTGCGCATGGCCAACCTGGCGATGGCCGGCAGCCACTCCGTGAACGGCGTCGCCGAGCTGCATTCGAAGCTCGTCGTCGAATCGCTGGCCCCCGATTTCAACCGCCTCTTCCCCGGTCGCTTCAACAACAAGACGAACGGCGTGACGCCGCGCCGCTGGCTGCTGCACGCCAACCGGCCGCTCGCAACGTTGATCACCAAGACCATCGGCGACCAGTGGGTGACGGACCTCGACCGCCTGCGCGAGCTCGAGCTCTTCGTCGAGGACGGCACGCTGCTCGATCGCCTGGAGAACGTGAAGCGCCGCAACAAGGTCGCGCTGGCGCGGCTGTCGAAGGATCTGACCGGCATCGTCGTCGATCCGCTGTCGATGTTCGACGTGCAGGTGAAGCGCATCCACGAGTACAAGCGGCAGTTGCTCAACGCGCTGCACATCGTCGACCGCTACTGGTCGATCGTCGAGGACGGCAAACGGCCGCTCGCGCCGCGGACGTTCTTCTTCGCCGGCAAGGCGGCGCCGGGCTACTGGCTGGCCAAGCTGATCATCAAGTTCATCCATTCGGTCGGCGAGGTGGTCAACAGCGATCCCCGCACGCGCGACTGGATCAAGGTCGTCTACCTGCCGGATTACCGCGTGACGCTGGCCGAGGCCATCATGCCGGCCGCCGAGCTGTCGGAGCAGATCTCCACCGCCGGCAAGGAAGCTTCCGGCACCGGCAACATGAAGCTGTCGCTCAATGGCGCGTTGACGATCGGCACGCTCGACGGCGCCAACATCGAGATCCGCGAAGAGGTAGGGGAGGAGAACATCTTCATCTTCGGCCTGAAGGCAGACGAGGTGGCGTCGCTGCTCGCCCGCGGCTACGACCCGCAAAGCTATCTCGGCGCCAACCGCAACCTCCGCCGCGTCATCGACTCCCTCGGCTCCGGCCACTTCTCCCGCGGCGACAAGGACATCTTCCGGCCAATCGTGGCCAAGCTCCTCTCGCTGCGCGACGAGTACGTCCATCTCGCCGACCTGCAGCCGTACATCGACAAGCAGGCGGAGGTGGATCTGGCCTATCGCGACAGAAGCACCTGGCTGCGCAAGTCCCTGCTGAACATCGCCCGCATGGGCAAATTCAGCAGCGACCGCACGATCCGCCAGTACGCGAACGAGATCTGGAAGATCAAACCGGCGGTCATCGGCAACTTCGCTCACGCGGCGTTGCTGGAAGAGGCGTAAGGGATTTCTATCGGAGTGCGGTGGCGAACGAACGCCACCGCTCTTTCATACCTGCACCACAGCGGTGGCGTTCGCCACCGCACTCCGAGATCACGCCGGTCCTAAACCGTTCACCATCGCCGCGAAGGCGGCCCTGATCTGGCTATCGTCACCCGGTGACGGCCGGTTCTGCCGCTCCGCGAGCACGCGCTCGCGCAGCAAGCCTTCGGCGGCGCCGAGCATCGCGGCGGCCAGCAGTGCGGGGGCGGTATCGTTGCGGAACGAGCCGTCTTCCTGCCCTTTGCGGATCAGCGACAGCACCAGCTCCATGAACGTCGTGTAGCCCTTCGACAGGACCACCTCGTGGCCGCGCATGCGGCGTCCCTCGAAGAGGAAGAGGAAGGCGATGTCGTGGTCGCGGGAGAAGTTGTCGATCATCAGGCCGAGGATGCGAAGAATGGCGTCGCGGCCGTGGCGGGATTCGGCGATCTGCTGCGTCACGTCGTCCGCCAAGACGGTCCAGCCGTCGTTGAAGACCGCCTCGAGGAGGCCTGCCTTGCCTCCGAAATAACGGATGAGCTGCGATTCCGAGCTCCCTGCTTCCCTCGCGATCGCCGCCGTGGACGTGGACTCGTAGCCGTTGCGGCTGAAGAGCATTTTGCCGGCGGCGAGCAGGCGTCCGCGCGAGGTGAGGGTGAGATCGCCGTCCTGAGGGGTCACACGACCAGCGTAGGCGGCGGTCGTGGGAGCCGTCAAGTAGTGCCACTACCACCCCGTTGGGGGGTCGATTGACCCGATGGACCCGATGGGACCGATGGGACAGATGGGACAGATGGGACCAATGGGGAGGCGGGGTCCCATAGGTCCCATCGTCCCCCAACGTTCCCTGCAACCCCAACCGAGCGCGGGCGTACAATCATCTCGTCCAAAATCTGCTCGGTGCCCCATGCTCCGAAACGTCATTCTGCTGGCGCTGCTTTGCGTGCAGGTGTTCCCCGCCTATGCGGCGGATCGGGAACGTGCTGTCCTGATCTACCCGCGGGAGCGGTGGTCGCTCTGGCCCGTCTTCTACACCCGTCACCAGAATGACCTGCGGCAGCAGCTTCGGCAGCGCTACGCCGTGGAAGTCCACCGTCAGGTGGCCACCGACGACGCCCTCTTCGCCGTCGACGTCACCGGCGCCAAGCTCCTCGTCATCTCCGCGCACGGCGACCCCTTTTCGATGTACTTCGCCGGGCGGACGCACCGCACCCTCGATGGCAGCGACCGCTGGCGCCTCTCCGCCTTCCTCGAGCGCCTCGATCCCCACGCCACCATCGTCCTGCAGTCCTGCCATACCGGACGGGGTTTCGCGCACCTCGTGAAGCAGCTCGCCGGCCCGGACCGTACCGTCATCGCCGCCAAGGGGGAAGTGCCGTGGGACGGGGTGCACATTACGTCGGTCGAGCCCTTCGACGTGCGGATCACCTGTGAGGACGAAGGGAAAGAGTGGGACTGCACGGTGAAGCTGTAGCCGATTCCGGATTTCCAACCGTTCATCCCACCACTCCGGCCGCTCGTCCCACCCCGAAAGCATTCCACCCTCTGCCCGGTTACAACGCGCCATGTCGGTGACGCGCAAGGCACTGTTGATCTTCGCCTGCTGGACGCTGGTCGGACTCTACTTCTCCGTCCATACGATGGCCCTGTACTCCTACATCGGCCGTCCGCTGCCGTTCACCTACACGGCCCGCATCCACCTGACCTGCGCCTACACCTGGGCCCTCTTCACCCCGCTTCTTCTCATCCTCTCCAAACGCTGGCCGCTCACCGGGCGCCATCGCTGGCCGCACGTCGGGCTGCACATGGCGTCGGCACTGATCTTCTCCTCCCTCTCACTCTTCATCGTCGAGATGGCGCACCGGTTCTGGAACGGCGAGCCGTTTCGCGACTGGAGCTGGGGCTGGAGCGCGCTGATGTACGAGGAGCTCCACGGCGACATCCTCCGCTACTGGGCCGTGATCGTCATCGACCACACCCTCGGCTATTACCAGCGCATGCGCGACCGCGAGCTGACGGCGTCGCAGCTCCGTGCCGAGCTGGCCGAATCGAAGCTCGAAGTCCTCAAACGCCAGCTCCATCCGCACTTTCTCTTCAACACCCTCAACTCCATCTCCGTGCTGATGTTCGAGGACGTGACGGTCGCGAACCGCATGCTCCTCCGCCTGAGCGATCTCCTCCGGCACGGCCTCACCGCCGACTCCCCGCACGAGGTCAGCCTCGACCGCGAGCTCCGCTTCCTGGAGCGCTATCTCGACATCGAGCGGATGCGCTTCGGCGACCGTCTCACGATCAGTATGAACGTCGATCCGACCTCCCTCGGCGCGCGCGTCCCGAACCTCATCCTCCAGCCGCTCGTCGAGAACGCCATCCGTTATGGCGTGGCCGCCATCGACCGCCCCTCGACCGTGGCCATCCGCGCCGAGAAGCAGGGGGAAGAGCTGCGGCTCGAAGTGCGGGACGACGGTCCCGGCCTGGCCCGCAACGCCAGGCGTGGCGTCGGCCTGTCGAATACCGAGGCGCGGCTGCGGCAGATGTACGGCGCGGACCAGAAGCTCGAGCTCACCAGCCCTGCGACGGGCGGCCTGCTCGTGAGCATCTCCATTCCCTTCCGTATGGCCACGGCGTGATGCGAGTCCTCATCGTCGACGATGAGCCGATCGCCCGGCGCGGCCTGCGCCGGCTGCTGGAGCGGGAGCCCGACGTCGAGATCGCCGGCGAAGCGGGCAGCGGCCCGGCCGCGGTGGAGGCGATCCGCGAGCACGAGCCCGATCTCGTCTTCCTCGACATCCAGATGCCGGGCATGTCGGGCCTGGAAGTCGTCGAAGCCATCGGCGCCGAGGCCATGCCGGCGGTCGTGTTCGTGACGGCGTTCGACCGGTACGCGCTCGATGCCTTCGACCGCAACGCCGCCGATTACGTCCTCAAGCCGGTCGATCCGGAACGCTTCGAGCGTGCACTCGGCCGGGCGCGGCAGCGCATCGCCACCGGCGACCGGCGCGACCTCGAGAAGCGGCTGCTCCGTCTGCTGGAGACGGCGAGGCCGCGTGCGGAGCGGCTGATCGTCCGCTCGGCGAATCGCGTCCAGTTCGTGGAGATCGCGGAGATCGACTGGATCCACGCCGAGGATAACTACGTGCGTATCCACGCCGGCGCGAACACCTATCTGCTGCGTGAGACCGTCACGAGCCTCGAGCAGCGTCTCGACGCCGGCCAGTTCCTCCGCATCCGCCGCTCGACGATCGTGCGCATCGACCGCGTCAAGGAAGTCCGTTCGCTCCTGAACGGCACCTTCGAGCTGGTGCTCAAAGACGGGACGAAAGTGGTGTCGAGCCGCCGCTACCGGGAGAAGATCGAAACGCTCCTGAGCTGATCCTGGAGATCATTTCTTCGCGCGGATGGCCTCGTACCGCGCGATGAACTCCTCCGGCGTCGTGGCGGCAATGATCTTCCCTACCGCCTCGGGCTGCAGATCTTCCAGCTTCTTGAACCGCAGACACGACTTGCCGATGTCGAGCTTCTTGCCCGCGTTGCGGTACTCCTCGCGGAGGAACTGCTCCTGCTCGGAGTCGGCGTACACGTTCATCAGGTAGAGCGCGTAATAGTTCTTCTGCGCGGCCAGCGCCACGTAACCGAGCGGCTGCTTGTTGTACGTGTCGGGATAACGCTCCAGCGGGACGCACCAGGTGATCATCCCGAAGGTCACGGTCTCCTTGTAGCCCTTCGGGAGATTCCGCTGCACCAGCTCGCGCACCTTCGCGACCACCTCACGGCGCTCTTCGGGAAGCTCGTCGAGGTACGCCTCGACCGTCGTCGCGTTGCTCTTGGCCATGTGCGCAATTCTAGGCCATCGCGTCGCGCGGCCAGGCCTTCGACGCGTAGTGCACGCGATTCCGGCCGGCCCGCTTCGCCGCATAGAGGGCTCGGTCGGCACGCTCGACGAGCTCCTGCGGGTTGACGTCCGTCCCCGACGTGGCCACGCCGAAGCTGGCGGTGACGCCGAGGGGCTCGATCCCGGCGCGGAGCCGCTCGGCGATCGCGACGGCTATCTCTTCACTCGTATTCGGCAGCAACAGCGCGAACTCCTCGCCGCCCCACCGGGCGATCACGTCGCCGCTGCCGCGCACCGCTTTCTCCAGCGAGGCCGCCACAGCGCGCAGACACTCGTCGCCCGCTGTATGGCCATGCGTGTCGTTCAGCACTTTGAAGTGATCGAGGTCGAGCAGGATCAGCGACAGCATGTCGCCGCGGCGGATGGCCCGCTCCCATTCGTCGACGAGCGCACGGTCGAAGTAACGCCGGTTGGCGACACCCGTCAACGCATCGCTCAACGACAACCGCTCGAGCCGCTCGTTGGCCTGCTCGAGCCGGATGTTCGACACTTCGAGCAAGGCGTTCTTGTCGACGAGCATCTCCTTCGCCTCGCGCAGTTGCTCGATGGTGGCATTGAGCGCAAGCGTCTGCGCCTCGACACGCATCTGCAGCTTGTGCGCACGCCGCCGCAAGGTGCGCGTCCATAAGTAGACGCCGCCGACGACGAGCGCGATGACAAGGAAAGCAATCGCGGAGACGAGCCCCACACCATCACTCAACATGACCAGTCCCCAAAGAGTACGCGCTGCCGGCTGGCGATGTCGACAGCGACGACCGAGAGGACGACGAGAGCGCCTCCGGCGGGCGGCCACGGGCCGCGGCGCTTGTTGGCCAAGCCGCCGTCGACCCTACTTACTAACGTGTTGATTGCGACGACCACCGCGCAGCCTGAGGCAACAAGCGCTGCGGCCCGTGGCCGCCCGCCGGAGGCGCCCCCGTCGTATCTCCCTCTCGCCAACGTTAGCCGGCGGAAGCGCTGCGGGTTTGGCGGAGCCAGGTGACCACGCCTGCGATCTGGTGCAGCTCGACGCGGCGGTCGAGGTACTCCCAGACGCCGACGACTTCTTCGCGGTCGCGGGCCTTTGCCGGGGCGGCGTTGCGGACCGTTTCGTCCGCCAGGGCGAAGCGTGCGCGGGTATACCAGCGGTTCGCTTCCACCGGGTCTGTGCTGAACCTGCGGACCGCGCGGATGATGGCCGCTACGTCATCGTCCGAGAGCCCCGTGAGCGAGGCCGGGGAGTTCGCGATGCGGCGGGCGCCTTCATCCTGTTGCAGATCGCGGCCTTCGCGGAGCAGATCGATCGCGTGGCGGAGCTGGTCTGCCCCTTCCGTGACGCGGAGACCGCTGATGCAGAACGAAGGGCCGTCGCCGCGCTGGGCGATGCTCGTCCAGACCACGCGGCCCTGCATCGCGAACGTGCGAGCCGGGCGCATCAGCGAGAGCGTCAGGCGGGCCACGTCGCCGGGGCGGAGCGTTTCCTCGTGGCGGATACGGAGGCCCGTCATCGAGACCTGGAGCACCGTGAACCGCATCTGGCGGAACGTGCCGCCGAGCTGACGGCGGGGGACGTAGCGCGGTGCGATGCGCATGTTCGGCCGTTGCGGGCGCGCATCGGCTTCGTATTCGTTGAACGAGCGGGTGATCTCGACGTGCGGCTCCGTCACGTCCGGGTCCGCTTCGGCCGCGGCGGCTGCCCGCGGTTGCAGGGGCGCCTCCTCTTCCGGATGCAGGTCGATCGTCTCTTCGGCATGCTGCTGCTGTTGTGATGATCCTTGCGGCTGCTGCGCCTCTGCACGGTAGAGCTCGAGGAACCGTTCCCGGAGGAACGTCTCGATCGACTCCGCCGCGATTGCCGGCGCCCCATCCACGACCGTCGCATCGATGCGTCCACTGCTGATGAGCTGCGTCATGGCGGAGGAGGGGAGGGCGAGAATCCGGGCCGCGGAGTCATGCGAGAAATGGGGGCGCATGACGTTGCCGCTAGCGACGCGCGTGCCATGGGTGGGCAGGCGAGAACGATGGGACAGGTCGGACAGGATAGGACCTATGAGACCCCGGGACTCCGTCCGCGGGCGCTTTCCGTGGCTTCATAGGTCCCATCCGTCCCCTAAGTCCCATAGGTCCCATCGTCCTCCCCGAAATCCGCGGCCACCCCAAGCCACCCCGTTGACAACCTCAATTGAGACCATTACCGTGCCGCTTGTCAGTTGAGACGGTGTCTCAACACGACATCGCCAACGCAATGCGCAAAGTCATCTTCTGGATTCATCTCACCGCCGGTCTGCTCGCGGGACTCGTCGTCCTCGTGATGTCCGTGACCGGCGTGCTGCTCGCGTTCGAGCGGCAGATCGTCGACCGCGCCGAAGCGCATCTGCGCGCATCCAGCGGCGCGGCGTTGCCGCCGTCGCGGATCGTCGGCAAAGAGAAGGCCACGGCCATCACCTTCCGGTCCGATCCCACCGCTCCGGCCCTCGTCAGCGCCGGACGCGGGCGCACATTGCTCGTCGATCCCGCTACCGGCAACGTGCTGGGCGAAGGCGCGAAGGGGCTGAAGAAATTCTTCGGGAACGTCGAAGACGTCCACCGCTGGCTGGCCGCCGACCGCGATACCGGCAAAGCCATCACCGGGGCGTCGAACCTCCTCTTCTTCTTCATCGTCCTGAGCGGGCCGGTGCTCTGGTGGCCGCGAAAAGGGCCGTTCGTCTTCGGCTTCCGCGGCGGCCTGCGTGGCCGCGCCCGCGATTTCAACTGGCACAACGTCCTCGGCATCTGGTCCGCCATCCCGCTGCTGCTCATCGTTTTTTCGGCGATGACGATCTCGTATCCGTGGGTCACGCGCCTCGTCTACGCCGTTGCCGGGGGCACACCGCCGAAGCCACAGCAGCAACAGCCGCAGCAGCCGAAGGGGCCGCGCGGCGACGTCGACGCCGTCTGGGCGGCCGCGCGGCCGGAGATCGCCCGCACGATGCCGAATTGGAAGAGCGCGACGATCCGCCTGCCCATCCCGGCGAAGGGGGAAGCCAGCATCGCCGTCGATGCCGGCAACGGCACGCGCCCCGACAAGCGGGCCACGCTCCTCCTCGACGCCGAGACGCATCGCATCAACAAATGGGAAACATACGCCGCCCAGGAAGGTGGACGGAAAGCGCGCGCCTGGCTGCGCTGGATCCACACGGGTGAAGCCGGCGGTATCGCCGGGCAGTTCGTCGCCGCGGTCGCCTCTGGTGCAGCGGTGGTGCTGGTCTGGACCGGCATCGCCCTGTCGCTGCGGCGCTTCCGCGGCTGGCGCAGACGCAAGGAGATTTCGTCATGAGTGGTCGCCGTTCGAAACAGATCCGCAGGAAATTCGCACTCGGAACGCTCGTCGCCTACGCCGCCTTCCACGGCAGCGTGAAGGAGACGTTCGCTGCCACGCCGGCCAGGAGCAACGCTTCGCCGCAGGCGACGGAGCTGCCGGTGCGGCGCTTCGACATCGCCGCCGGTCCGCTGGATACGGCGCTGCACGCGTTCGAGCAGACGACCGGCGTCACGCTGAAGGTCGAGTTCCCGCGCGAAGTGCTGCCGAACCTCACGAGCGGCGGCGCGAAGGGGATGCTGACGAACGAGGAGGCGCTCACACAGCTCCTCGCCGAGAGCGGCATCCGCCATCGCTTCACCGCACGCCGCGCGGCCACGCTGCGGCTCGACGCGCTCGAGGAATCGATCGACGTCACCGCGAAAGCGGCGGCCGTCTCCTCGCCGAAGTTCAGCGAGCCGCTGCTCGATACTCCGCAGACCATCGCCGTCATCACCCGCGAAGTCTTCGCCGCGCAGGGCGCCACGACGCTGCGCGACGTGCTGCGCAACACGCCCGGCATCACCTTCCAGGCGGGCGAAGGTGGCGGCGGACTGCCGGGCGACACGTTCTCGATGCGCGGCTTCTCCGCCGGGAACGACGTCACCGTCGACGGCGTGCGCGAAGTCGGCGCCTACTCCCGCGATGCTTTCAACCTCGAGCAGGTCGAGGTGGTGAAGGGACCGAGCTCCGTGACCTCAGGCCGCGGCGCCACCGGCGGCTCCATCAATCTCGTGACGAAGACGCCGCAGGCGGAATCGTTCACCCGCATGAGCGGCGCCCTGGGCAGTGAAGACCAGGCGCGCTTGTCCGTCGATATGAACCAGCAGGTGCACGAGGGCGTCGCCTTCCGCCTCAACGCCATGACGAATCGCGGCGGCGTTCCGGGGCGCGACGTCGTCCACAACGAAGGCTGGGGCCTGGCCCCCTCCCTCGCCCTCGGCATCGGCAAGCCGACGCGCCTCACCCTCGGCTGGCAGCACCTCGAGCAGGAGAACGTCCCCGACTACGGTCTGCCGTGGGCCGCGCTGGAGACGCCCGGCGTCGATCAGACGAACTTCTACGGCCTCCAAAACTACGACTACGAGGACGTCAAGAGCGACGTGGCCACGATGACAGTCGACCACGACGTGCACGACGGCTGGCTCCTCCGCAACGTCTCCCGCTGGGCCGACAATCACCGCGACTCCGCCATCACGTCCCCCCGGCCGCCCAACCGCCAGTTGCAGCAGCGCATGATGGATCACGGCCAGCTCGCCAACCAGACGACGCTGAGCGGGACGCTGCGCAATCACGATCTCGTGTTCGGCATCGAGCTGGCCCGCGAAGCGACGGCCACGCGCCGTCAGTCGCAGACGACGAACCAGCCGCAGACCGATCTGCTCGATCCCAATCCCTCGCAATCGCCGCTCGGACCGATGCCCGTCAACGCCGGCAATCTCGAAGAGACGACGCTCGACGCCGCCGGCATCTACGCCTTCGACACCGTGAAGCTCGGCGCGAAGTGGCAGGTGAGCGGCGGTCTCCGCTTCGACACCATCGACGCCGAGTACACGCTGCTGCAGTCGGCGCTCCAGAAGCGTGAGCGGATGCTGAGCTGGCGCAGCGGCGTGGTCTACAAGCCGCGCGCGAACGCCAGCCTCTATGCGAGCGCCGGCACGTCGTTCAATCCGTCCGTCGAAGCGGCGGCCGGCGGCGCGGGCCTGAGCGAGAGCCCGACAGCCATCAACAACGTGAACCTCGATCCGGAGAAGAGCCGCAACTTCGAGCTCGGCGGCAAGTACGAGCTGCGCGGCGGACGCGCCGCCGCCACGGCCGCCATCTTCCGCACGGAGAAGACGAACGCCCGCACGCGCGGCACCACCACCGAGCCCTACGTGCTCAGCGGCGAGCAGCGCGTCGACGGCGTGGAAGTGAGCGTCACGGGGCAGCTCACGAGCGGCTGGAGCGTCCTCGCCGCCTACTCGCACCTCCAGTCCGAGATCGTCGCTTCGGCGAATCCGGACGAGCAGGGGAGCGCGCTCGCCTTCGTCCCGGAGAACTCGTTCAACTTCTGGACGACCGCCGCGCTGCCGCACGGCATGAGCGTCGGCGCCGGCGCGCAGTACATGGACGCGGTCTTCCGCAACGCCATCAACACGACTTCTGTGCCGAGCTACTGGCTCGTCAGCGCCATGGCGTCGCTCGACGTCAACCGCTCACTGACGCTGCGGCTCAACGTGAACAACCTCACCGACGCCTCGTTCGTCGACCGCGTCGGCGGCGGGCATTACATCCCCGGTGCGCGCCGCTCGGTCATCGTCAGCGCCGATTTCGATTTCTGATGCTGCTCAGTGTCCCGAACGTCCTCACGCCCGACCAGGTCACCCGCGCCCGCGAGCTGCTCGACGCCGCGGAGTGGGTAGACGGCCGCGTCACGGCGGGCCATCAGTCGGCGCGCGCGAAAGACAACCAGCAGGTGCCGGAGTCGCATCCGGCCGCGCGCCAGGCCGGCGAGACGATCGTGGCCGCGCTCGCGCGCAACCCGCTCTTCCGCTCCGCCGCGCTGCCGCTGCACGTCTTCCCGCCGCTCTTCAACCGCTACAGCGGTGGGCAGTCGTTCGGGTCGCACGTCGACAACGCCGTGCGGCAGGTGACCGGCACCGCGCACCAGTTGCGCACCGACCTCTCCGCGACGCTGTTCTTATCGCGTCCCGAGGAGTACGAGGGGGGCGAGCTGGTGGTGGAGGACACGTACGGCGTGCAGCAGGTGAAGCTCGCCGCCGGCGACATGGTGCTCTACCCCGCCACGAGCCTGCATCACGTGCGGCCTGTGACGCGTGGCGCGCGGGTGGCGTCGTTCTTCTGGATCCAGAGCATGGTCCGCGATGACGGGCAGCGCACGCTCTTGTTCGATCTGGATCTGGCCATCCAGCGGCTTGGGGGGGATGCGCCGGATCATCCGAGTGTGGTGCAGCTCACCGGCGTGTATCACAACCTGCTGCGTCGCTGGGCGGAGCTGTAGTCTCGGAGTGCGGTGGCG
>DASWMP010000315.1:0-16535 GCA_036399695.1 Thermoanaerobaculia bacterium
CCACCGTATCCACTGCCAACCGCCAACTGCCAACCGCCAACTCATCAGCAGTACGACTCTTGCAGTAGCGTCCGTTCGTGAGCAAAACAACTCCTCCCGAAGAAGACAGCCGCTTTTACGATCTCCTCGAAAAACTCTTCAAGGAGATCGACCAGGACGCGATCCACGCCGAAGTCACCAAGCTCCGCGAGTCCAAGCCCAACGCCTCCCGCGAACAGCTCGCCGAGCAGTTGATCAAGAAGGCATCGGTGAAGGTGGCGGCCGTCGGTGCCGCGGCGGGCGTGGCCGGAGGGCCGCTGGCAGTGCTGGCGATGGCGCCCGACATCTTCAATCTCGTCCACCAGCAGAGCCGCCTCATCCTCTCGATCGCCTTCCTCTACGACCAGAAGCCGAACATGAAGCAGCGTTTCAAGGAAGTGCTGGCCACTCTCGGCGTGGCCACCGGCGCCACGGCCGGCCGGCTGGGCGTGAGCATGCTCGTCACCAAAGGGCTCGAGCACGCCGCCGCCGCCAAAATCGCCCGCAAGATCTTCGGCCGCTTCCTCGTCCGGCGCATCCCCTCCATCGCCCCGATCCTGGGCACGGTGGCCGGCGGCACGGTGAACTACCTCTCGATGCGCGGCGTCGGCAAGGCAGCCGTCGCCTATTACAGCGGCAACGGGTAGCGCATCTCGCACACACAGCGAGGGCCGCGATCGCTCGCGGCCCTCGATTTACGTTCGTTTGGAGCGGGAAACGGGATTCGAACCCGCGACATCAACCTTGGCAAGGTTGCACTCTACCACTGAGCTATTCCCGCGTACGGAGCGCGAACTTTAGTCAGCAGTGGGTTTCGTGTCAAGCCCGAATCCCGCTGCGTTGGCGACCAGCTTTCGCGTCAGCACAGGCGGCTAACGCGATGGGGGTACGGTGTATTTCCCGAATGCGAGTTGGGCGGTTGGCGGTCGGGCGGAGGAAGCGGCAGCGGCGGCGCCGTAATTAGACGGCGGACTCACTCCTGCCCAACCGCCTACCGCCAACTCGTCACGGTCGTTCCACCCGGATCCCATACGCGTGCAGCTTGCGATAGAGGTTGCTGCGCTCCACACCGAGGGCATCGGCGGTACGGCTGACATTACCGGCGTACTCCCTGAGTCTTGCCAGGATGTACTGCTTCTCGAATTCGTCCCGCGCTTCCTTGAGCGTCAGGTTCATCGAAATGGCCGCGGGCGCCTCCTCGGCGCGCGGCGGGCCGAGCTCGACGTCATCCCCTTCGATGGCCTCGCCCGGCAGCAGGATGGCCAGTCGCTCGATGACGTTGCGCAGCTCGCGGACGTTGCCGGGCCAGTGGTAGCCGCGCAGCCGCGCGGCCGCGGCCGCCGACAGCTTCTTGCGCGGCTGTCCCGTCTCGGCGGCGAAGCGGCGGAGGAAGTGCTCGGCCAGCAGGACGATGTCGTTGCCGCGCGCCCGCAGCGGCGGGACCTCGATGGGGATGACATTGAGCCGGTAGAAGAGATCGCTGCGGAAATTACCGTTGGAGATCTCCGTTTCCAGCGACTTGTTCGTCGCCGCCAGCACGCGCACGTCCACCTTGATGGTCTGCTGTCCGCCGACGCGCTGGAACGTCTGCTCCTGCAGCACGCGGAGCACCTTCGCCTGCGTCTTGAGGCTCATGTCGCCGATTTCGTCGAGGAAGAGCGTCCCGCCGTCGGCCAGCTCGAACTTGCCCTTACGGTCGTCGATGGCGCCGGTGAACGCCCCCTTCCGGTGCCCGAACAGCTCAGACTCGATCAGCTCCTCCGGGATGGCCGCGCAGTTGACGTCGATGAACGGCTGATCGGCGCGATGGGAGAGGCGATGCAATGTCCGGGCGACGATCTCCTTGCCGCTGCCGTTCTCTCCCGTGATCAGCACCCGTGAAGTCGTCGGCGCCGCGCTCCGGATCTGCTGTTCGAGCTTGCGCATCGGATCGCTCTCGCCGATGAGCAGCTCCTCGAGCGTCAGGTGCCGCCTCAGGTCGCGCACCTGCTCGCGCAGCCGGCGATCGCTGAGCGCATGGTTGACCGTGAGCAGCACCCGCTCGAGCGAGAGCGGCTTTTCGAGGAAGTCGTAGGCCCCGAGCCGCGTGGCCTTCACTGCCGCGTCGACGTTGCCGTGCCCGGAGATGACGATCACCGGAGGCGCCCCTGCCGCGCGCAACCGGTCCAGCACGGCCATGCCGTCGATGCCGGGCAGCCAGAGGTCGAGAAAGACGAGGTCGAACTCCTCCCGCGCAAACTGCGCGATCCCCTCCTCCCCCGATTCCGCCGTGGCCACGCGATGCCCCTCGTCCTCGAGGATGCCGGCCAGCGTCGAGCGGATCGACGCTTCGTCGTCGATGATCAGGATGCGGGACACTTACGCGTTGCCCGTTGTCCGTTGTCCGTTGTCCGTGTTGCCCGCGAACGGACAACGGACAACGAGCAACGGACAACGGCTCCTATGCTGGCAACTCAATCTCGAACCTCGTGCCTTTCGGGTGGTTGTCGTGGACGGTGATGTGGCCGTCGTGGTCGCGGACGATGCGGTGGACGATGGCCAGGCCGAGGCCTGTGCCGCGGCCTTTCGTGGAAAAGTATGGGAGGAAGAGTTTGTCCTTGTCGCTGTCGGGCACTCCTCGGCCAGGGTCCGCCACCTCGATGACCACGCGGTGGGGGGCCTTGCGGGCGGAGACACGGATCTCGCCGGAGTCGGTCGCTTCGACGGCGTTCTTCAGCAGGTTGCCGACGGCACGGTGGATCTGCTCCGGGTCCATCAGCAGCTCGATATCCGAGGCCACGTCGACGGCGATCGTGACGTTCGTCTTCACCTCGCGATAGAGGCTCGCGGCCTGCTCGAGGATCGCGGCGAGCTGCGCGTGGCGTAGATGGACGGCGGGCATTCTGGCGAAACGGGCGAACTCGTCGACCATGCGCTTGAGCTGCCCGACCTCCTCGACGATCGTCTTCGTCCCCTGCTCGATGACGCGGCCCGTGTCCTCGTCGTTGTTGCGGTACTTCTTGGCGATGCGCTCGGCGGAGAGCTGGATCGGCGTGAGCGGGTTCTTGATCTCGTGAGCGATGCGGCGGGCGGCTTCGTTCCAGGCGGCGAGCTTCTGCGCCTGCACGAGCTGCGTCGAATCTTCCATCGCCAGCACCCAGCCGGATTCGCGTCCCGACGTCAGCCGTGCCGCCGACAGCTCGAGGTAGCGCAGCTCGCCGCCGCGGATGAGCGTGACCTCACGCGAACGGGCGCGGCCTCCGGTGAGCTCGCGCAGCGCATCGCCGAGCGGCGCGAGATCGCCAGTGAGCAGCTCGTCGAGCTTCGTCGGGCGAGGGGGCGGTTCGAGGTCGAGCATCTGCAGGGCCGCGCGGTTGATGGACAGCAGCTCGAACTCGTCGCCGAACGCGAGGATGCCGGTCGAGACGCTCTCCAGCACCGTCAGCATGAAGGCCCGCTCCCCGGCGAGGCGGCGGTTCGTCTCCGTCAGCTCGTCCCGCTGCTCCGCGAGCTGGCCGGACATGTCGTTGAAGGACCGGATGAGCGTGCCCACCTCGTCCGTGGCTGTGATCTCCACGCGGTGACCGTACCCGCCTTCGGCCAGCTTCTCCGTCGCTTCCGCCAGCGCCTTGATCGGAATGGTGATGCGGCGCGAGGCGTAGATCGACGTCCACAGCGTCCCGAACAGCACCGCCAGCGTAATCGCGAGGAAGAACGACGTCTGCGACGCCTTCAGCCGCTGCCGCTGCGACGAGAGCTGCTGGAAATTGCTGTGGGCAACGATCGACTCGTCGATCATCCGGCTCATTGTGTCGGGGATGAAGACGCCGGCCAGCGCGACGTCGCTGCCGCCGGCGATCGGCACGGCGGTACGGATCCATTTGCCGCTGCGGACGACGTCGATCTTCACCGCTCTCCCCTTCGCCCGTACGTCGGTGAAGAAGCGCTGCGACGGATCCGCCACCTCGTGCATCGGCGCGCGGGGATCGGACTGCGCTTTCAGGAGGATGCCGTCGGCGTGGTAGACGGCGAGCATGTCGACGTGGTGGAACTCGCGGACGTGGCCGAGGATCTCGTCGATGCGCGCGGCGTCCCGGGAGCGAGGATCGGCTGCGACCTCTCGCGCGGCGCCGGCCGCCGCTTCCGCCGCCTGATCCTGCGCGAGCTGGGCGATGGCGTCACCGTTGCGCAGGATGGTGGCGACCGGCGTGGTGAACCAGCGGTCGATGGAGACGCGCATTAGGTCCGTGGCCACGAGGAACAGCAGAATCACCGGAAAGAGCGACGTCGCCAGGTAGGTGACGACGAGCTTGGTCCGGAACCGCGACCCGATCAGCCCGCGCTGCCGCTCGAGCACCAGCTTGACAACGCCGCGCAGCAGCATGAAGAGGATGCCGAGGATCAGCAGCAGGTTGACGTTCCAGAGGACGAACAGCAGAACCTGGCTGTTGACCGCCTGCGGGTCGAGGTCCTTGGCCCTCTGGATGGCGTAATAGACGAGGCTCGTGCCCGCAAGAATCACCAGCGGCACAGTGATGATGAACCGTGGGTCCTTGCGGTACCGCAGCAGCAGGTCGCGCAGCCAGGTCACGGTTCCGCCTTGCGGACCCGCGCCTCACGCCAGCGCGTCGACTGTGACCAGGGGATGACGTACATCAGGTACCCGCGCGTGAGGTCGGCCTTGACCCGCACTTTGAGCTTGTACTCTTTGCGCGAGCCGATCTCGAAGAGGTCCCTCTCTTCAATGACGGTCATCCGCCGCTCGAGCTCCACCAGGTCGGTAAAGGTCTCCGACCTCACGAGTTTCTTGTCCCGCCGGTAGTTCAACAGGTACTCGCGTGTCAGTGAGTTGAAGGTGCAGATGACCTCGATCAGCGCCCGGTCGATGTCCTCGTCGAACCAGTTCGGCCGGTCCCGGAAGATCTCGACGACGTAGCTGAAGCTGGTCGGTACCCCGCTCTGTAGCCCCTGGACCATCTCGTCGTCATGGAAGGCGTTGGCCATCTGGAACCGCACGCTGACCCGCTCCCGGCTGGCCGTAGCGACGACGTTCTCGATCTTCGGATCGGCCGCCCACACCCCCACCGCAACGAGCCAAACGAGACAACCCAGCCCCAGCGCTCTCACAGTGTGGCTGTTTTACCACAGGTGCTGGTGCACGGGGGAACGACGAAGGGCCTCCGGCGGGCGGCCTCTCGGTCGTCCTCCCGTATACCCGCAACCTAGGCGAAGCTGCCCACTTGGTGGCCGCTGAAGCCGACTTGTTCGTTTTCCTGGGCTTCGGCGGCGTGGAGGAGGGCTTCGACGAAGCGGGAGTGCATCGCGTGCCCGGCGCGGTAAGCCGTGATCTCGCCGGCGATCGGGCGTCCGACCAGGGCCAGATCGCCGACCAGGTCGAGGATCTTATGGCGGACGAACTCGTCGCGGAAGCGGAGGGGGCCGTTCACCACGTGCTTGTCATCGAGGACGATTGCGTTCTCGACCGAGCCGCCGCGGGCCAGGCCGGCCTGGCGGAGCTTTTCCACGTCGCGCATGAAGCCGAACGTGCGGGCTGGGGCCACCTTCTTCATGAAACTGTCGTGGCCGAAATCGAACTGGAACGACTGACGGCCGATCACCGGGTGATCGAAATCGATCTTGTACTTGATGATCAGGCGGTTCGAAGGGGTGATCCGGATGCTCTTGTCGCCATCGACGATCTCGACCGGGTGGCGGAGGCGGAGGACCGGGACTTCGACGCCGAGATCGCGAACGCCGGCGGCATCGATCAGATGCATGAACGGCAGGGCGCTGCCGTCGACGATCGGGACCTCGGGGCCGTCGATGAGGATATCGACGTCCGTGATGCTGCAGGCCATGATGGCCGCAAGAAGATGCTCGACCGTACCGACAGAAACGTCGTCCTTGCCGACGGTCGTGGCGTATTCGAGGGCGGTGGTGGAGGCCTGGAGGGCCGGGATGCGCAGGCCGCCGAGGTCGGCGCGGACGAACGTGATGCCGCTGCCGGCGCGGGCCGGGTGGAGCTCGACTTTCGTGTAAATCCCGGAGTGCAGCCCGATTCCGGTGATGCTGACGTTGGCGTTGATCGTTTTCCGCTGTGCGTACATATCCGGGCTCGTTCTTGAGCAGGGCCGGTGCCACGAACGGCTGAGGGCGCTAAACTGGAGTTAACACACATCCCTGCTGTAACTTACGGGTACGACACCGATCTCGTAGGAGCACTACGCCTGTCCTCCGTGCACCGCAGAAGTGTGGCTGTGGAGCCACACTGGGTGTGACGGGAGGTTGCGACGTCCCGTTGGAGTGTCGCGTGACTCGGCCTGAGTGTCGCGTGGCTCCATCGGAGTGTCGAGTGACTCGGCGGAGAGGTTGCGAACCGTCCGCCCCAGGTCAGCGGGCGAACTTCTTCGCGGCGGCGGCTTCGCGATCGAGCTCGCGGTTCTTCTCGGTCTCGCGTTTGTCGTACAGCTTCTTGCCCTTCACGATCGCGATCTCCGTCTTCACGCGGCTCCCTTTGAAGTAAATCCGCAGCGGCACGACCGAGAGCCCTTTCTCCTGCGTGGCCTCGAACAGCTTCTCGATCTCTTTCCGGTGCAGGAGCAGCTTGCGCGTGCGGTCGGGCTCGTGGTTCTCGCGGTTCCCGTGGGTGTAGGGGGAGATGTGCGCGCCGAAAAGGAAGGCCTCCCCCGCCTTGAAGATGACGTATGCATCCTTGAGGTTCGTCTTGCCATCCCGCAGCGACTTGACCTCGGTGCCGGTCAGCGCAATCCCGGCCTCGTACTTTTGGAGGACAAAGTACTCGTGGTAGACCTTCTTGTTCGAAGCGATCAGCTTCTCGCCGGTATCGGGTTTATTCGCCATGGGGAGGGGGATTCTAGTCGATGGCGGGCACGGCCCGCGGCGCTGGTTGCCTCAGGCTCGGCGCACAGCGTCCGCAAATCAGCGTCGATCCCTGCGGGGGACTCTAGTCAATGTACTCGATAGACGCGCTGTGCCCGGCGGAGCGAGCCAGACGCGCATCGCGCGTCAGGAGCGGCACGTTCAGGAGCTCGGCGAGGGCGACGTACGAGGCGTCGTAGGCGGTGATGTTGTTACGGAGCTGCCAGATGCGCGGCAGGAGGAAGTCGTGAGAGTACCGGCGGATCGGTAAGGTGAGCAGGTCGCCTGCAGCTTCCGTCGCTCGTGCCTCCGTCCAATCGCCACGTAAATAGCCGTTTCGCAATGCTTTCAGAACTTCGAGACCGAGGATCTGCGGCGCAACCGCTTCCCCTCGTATGAGGCGCTCAAACAGCACATCATGTCCCGCGTCGGTCAGCAGACGAACGACCACCGAAGCATCAATGACGATCATTCAGAAAGCTGCGTTGAGCTGTCGGTCCGCTCATCGCCGGTCTCATCTTCAATGAGCTCCACGATTGCTTCGTTGCTGAGGGAAACCTGCTCCCGGCCTAGAAGTCGAGCTCTGAGCTCGTCCACCGTCAGCACCGGGAAGGTGCTCGAATACTCCCGCTCCAGATAAACCGGCAGCGACAACCCGGCTGCCCGAGCCGCAGCCGCGAGCTCGTCACCGATCCTGGACATCTCGACTGTCACGGTCTTGCTCATGCTGATAACAACATGAAGGCAGGCCAGGAGTATGTCAACCAAGAGACGAACCGGCGCCGCGCCCGCCCGCCGGAGGCCCCACGGTCGTCACCCCGGGCGATACCGCCCGGCCCTCAACTTCTGCTAGAGTCGCCCGCCATGGCGTGGTTCCGGAAAGAAAAGAAGCCGAAGGAAGCGGTCGAGAAACAGACCGCGATTCCGGAAGGCCTCTGGATCAAGTGCGACGAGTGCAAAGAGATCGTCTACCGCAAGGAAGTGGAGGCGAACTTCAGCGTTTGCCCGAAGTGCGGCTACCACTTCCGTCTCAGCGCGCGTGAGCGCTTCGAGATCCTGTTCGACGACAACGCGTGGAAAGAATTCGCCACCAACGTGCGCTCGGGCGATCCGTTGGGCTTCCGCGACACCAAACGGTACGCCGACCGGCTCAAGGTCTACCAGCAGCGTGTCGGCTCCGGTGATGCTGTCCTCTGTGCCGAAGGGAAGCTCGAGGGCACCCCCGTGATCATCTGCGCCATGGAGTACGCCTTCATGGGCGGGTCCATGGGCTCGGTAGTCGGCGAGAAGATCACCACCGCCATCGAGCGCTGCGTCGAAAAGAAAGAGCCGCTGATCATCGTCTCCTGCTCCGGCGGGGCGCGCATGCAGGAAGGCATCCTGTCGCTGATGCAAATGGCGAAGATCTCGGCCGCGCTGGCGCGGTTGGCAGCAGCCGGGTTGCCGTTCATCTCCGTGCTCACCGACCCGACCACCGGCGGCGTCACCGCGTCTTACGCCATGCTGGGCGACCTCAACCTCGCCGAGCCGAGGGCGCTGATCGGCTTCGCCGGGCCACGCGTCATCGAGCAGACCATCCGTCAGACGCTGCCCGAGGGATTCCAGACCGCGGAGTTCCTGGTCGAGCATGGGATGGTCGACATCATCACGCCGCGCCAGGAGATGAAGCCGACGATCGGACGCTTTCTACGCTTTTTCGAGTCCCGCTGACGCTTGAAACGCCTGCTCGTTGCTCACACCCAGCGACGCCAGCACTGCCGACATAAAGCTCCACGAGCCGACGGCGACAACCGTGCGACGGCCGGAGAGATGGTGGCCAACAGCCTGCCACTCGACGAGCGGCCGCTTCCACGCCGCCTCGGAGTACGCGAGATGAGCGGCGCCAGGCGGGATGACCGGCGTCCATCGGTCTCCACCCAACTCAGAATCGAGCCAGGCTGCCGTTCTTTCGACGTCCTTCGAGTCCGGAAGTGAGACAAGAACGTAATCGACCGCGCCGAAGAGGCGCCGCGCATGGTGCACCGCCTCCTGGACGCCTCGCGCGTCGATTGCCGCATCTGCCAGCCAACGCCGGACCTCCCCGTCGACAGCAGCCGTGAGGCGTCCGGGAAGTCGAATCGTTCGCAGCACGCCACGTACGGCCTCGACCGGGATCCGAGTACCGTCCAGGAAAATGCGCGCGGCCACGATACCCACGGCCGCGCTGGCCGACGATAGTCCGGGCGGGAGCAGGGAACCCTCGACCGCGCACGCCGCGGTGGTTGCCATGACCGGCTGGATTCCCCTGCGCGCGAACACCTGCTGCACGTCGGCAGTTTGCAGCGCGGAGACAACTCTCGTCGCCGGGCCGGCAATCGCGAGCTTATCCTCCGCAATCGCATCGACGCTGTCGCCGAGAACCCCGAGATGCTCGCCGAAGATCGGCGTGACGGCGAGCACTCGAGCGTCGAGGAGACTGACCTCGTCGGAGCGGCCGCCGATTCCTGCTTCGACGACGGCGACGTCGCATCGCTCGCGTCGAAGGGCGTCCAGGCCTCCCATCAGATAGAGCCCGGCCGGGGACAGGTAGCCGCTCGCTGCCGTCGCCGGAGCGAGGCGGCAGCGCGCGTCCAGGACGCGGGAGGCGATCGCGGCATACGTAGCATCATCGATCGCTGTGCCATCGATGCGGATCCTCTCGCGATTGGTAATGATCGGAGGACTCGTGATGGTTCCGACGTGCAGTCCCGCGGCCGCGAGAACAGCCGACGCATACGTGGCCGCGGTCGCCTTCCCTTTCGACCCGACGACGACGAGAGTCGGAATCTGATGCAGAGGCAATTCGAGCGCGGCGGCGAGTGCAGCCGCGCGAGCGATGCTTCGCTTCGTAACGTGCCGCAACCTGGACCACTCGTCGAAGAACACTTCGTCCGGCGCAAGAAGCTCCGCGACCAACTACGGCCACCTTCCTCGCGGCGGCACCCGATATCGCGCCGGAAGCATCGCCAGCACCGTCACGACCACCGTCCCGCCGACGACATAGAGAATGGGGAAGTCCTTGATCGCAGCAGCCGCGAGAAGCAATCCACCGACAGGAACGGTCAGTTCGTTCATCCGCCGCAAAAAAATACTCGTAACTCGCCGCCGCACGTTCACGATGGTCCGCCGCGGAATCCGGAGCTCGCCGCGCAATTGGGCGCCGACGCCTATCACCAGATGGCGAGCCGCCGCGGCGACATCCCGGTCCATCCCCCAGGTGTCCACCGTTGCCGGCGCGATCGCATCCTGCTCCTCGCCCACGAAACTCTGGTGAGCAACCGCTATAACGCGCTGGTCGGCCCATTCCACGAAGACGTCGTCTCCAGCTTTAATACCGAGGACGGCAAAGGTCTCGTCTGGGATGCGCACGACACGATTCGTATCGTCGCCCAACTGTGCTTCCATCGTAGCCATGGCCAGCGGAGGCGCCTGGAACAGCCGCCGCAGGACGACCTCCGCCACCAGCCCCGCGTACCGGCTGATCCGGCGGAACGACGCGATGACGACGCCGATGCGCCCCGCCACGGCAGTTCGTCCCCGCAGCTCGTCTTTCCAGTGCAACTTCTCCGGAACGTAGCGGCTGAGACGAATACGCGGGTGGGGACCGTCGTCAACGCGAGCCAGGGTCCGCATCAGCCGCGAAAGGCGTGCTTCGCCCGCGGGCACCCGCCGGCCACGCAGCCGGACCGGAATACTGATGCCGCCGCTATACGCGAGTGCCCATTTTCCGAATCTCTGCACCTCGGCGGGCGCGATGTCGACTTCGCTCACGCGCGGCAGATCGTCGACCAGTGCCGGCCGGACTGCAAAGGACGCGGTCTCCGGACTCTGTAGCTCGACCAGGCAGATCGAATCCGCTCCAAGGCGCAACAAAGCCTGTGCGCGACGGGACAGCCATACCATTTCATCGCGGCGGCGGCCGGCAGGCACCTTCTGCGGCAACTCGTCGGTCGAGCGTATCCAGACGGCCACGCTGAGCCGGTCGTGGTGGACTATGAGCCGCATACCCGACGCCGCACGAAGCTCCTCCATCGCGGCGGGGGTCAGGACGGCGACGGGAATGGGCGCTCGAGCCTCGTCAGCAGGCGTCGCGTAGAACTTCACGCCGCACCAGCCAGAGCATCCAGGATCTTCCGGTGAAGCGCGATGAGACGCTCCTCGGCTGGATGACACAGCGCCGCAAACTGGTGGATTGTCGGCGACGCGTTGACCTCGAGAATGTAGGCGACGCTCGTCTCCCGGGTGGCATCGTCGCTCAGAATATCCACACCCGCATAGCGCAAACCTATCGCGCGCGCAGCATCGACTGCCAGGCGGGCGATGTTCGGATGAACGGCATTCGTGACCTCGACGGCTGAGCCGCCCTGGCTGAGGTTCGCGACCTCGATGGGCGCCAGCAGCACGCCAGGCTCCAGTACGTCCGTCTCCGTGACACCGGCCCGCACCAACGAGCGTTGCAGGCGATCGAAGTCGGGCGTCCCGCTTCCTCGAACGATTGCCGTGCGGCGAAACTCGTCCACCAATTCAGCGACCGTGGAAATCCCGTCGCCGACGACTGCAAACGGCCGCCGTTCATAGGCGAGGAGGACCTCACGGTCAAGGACCAGCAGGCGGTAATCGCGCAGTCCTTCCAGGTAGGACTCGATCAGCACGACGTCGCCGAATGCAAAGGCACGTGCAAGCGCCTGCTCTACCTCGGCCGCATCCGACGCGCGCTCGATGCCTTCCCCCCCGCCACCGGAGTTCGCCTTCACCATCACCGGGAAGCCGATCGACGTCGCATACTGGACCGCCGCATGTGAATCGCGCCGCGACCCCGTTTCCGCGCAAAGCCGGTCCGAGAAGAACGTCTGCCCTTCGATGACCGGGAAGCCTTTCTCGTGCAGAAAGAACTTGGTCAATCCTTTGTCGAGAGCCACTTTTGCGGCCCCCGCGGAATTGAGGTCGTAAGTTGAGCGGACGAAGTAGCGTGACGCGCCGTCCGGCAGACGAACCTCACCGGCGAACGCGCCGTCCGGATGCAGCAGGAGCTGCCAGCCTCTCTCTGCCGCGATCATGCGAAGGTATCGCGCGGAGAAGTTGAGATCGTCACGAAGCCGACCGTGCGTCATCGAGTCCATAGGATAATCGGCGCGGATGAGTTCGGACGGTTTTGTATGGCTCAATTCGCTGCAGCGGCTGGGGATTGCGCTCGGTCTCGGACGAACGCGACGCCTGCTGCGGCAGATGGGCCGCCCGCATCTCGCGTATCCCTGCGCCATCGTCGCCGGAACGAACGGCAAGGGTTCGACGGCGGCGACGCTTGCAGCAATCCTCCAGGCGTCCGGCTATCGCACCGGGCTTTACACGTCGCCGCCGCTGGTCGACGAGCGAGACCGCTGGACCATCGAAAACGCGATGATCCCGGAGCCGATGCTGGACGCCTGCATCGCTGAAGTGCGCGAGGCGTCGGAAGCGGCCGGCATCGTCCCGACGTACTTTGAAGCGCTGACGCTCATCGCCTTCCTCGCGTTTGCCCGGGCGCGGTGCGACGTGGTCGTACTCGAAGTGGGACTCGGGGGGCGGCTCGATGCGACGAACGTCGTCAAACCGCTGGCGGCGCTCATCACTCCGATCGGCTTCGACCACACCGAGTTTCTCGGCAACACGTTGCGGAAGATCGCGGCGGAGAAGGCGGGCGTGATTCACCGCGGGACCATCGTGCTGACGTCGAACGAGGACCCGGCGGTCCTGGACGTGCTGGCCCGCCGCGCGGCGAAGTTCGGCAATCCCTTTCACGTGGTGCGGCCCGGCGGAAAGCCGATCGCCACGCCGCTGGCGGGAGAGTTCCAGCAGCAGAACGTCGCCCTGGCCATCCGGGCCGCTGAGGAGCTGGCCACGCACTTCAACCTCATCACGAAGACGACCATCGCGCGTGGCGTGGCTGAGACGCGCTGGCGTGGACGGCTCGAAAGCGTGCAGGCTGGCGGCAAGCAGATCCTGATCGACGGCTGCCACAACGCGCACGCCGTCGCGGTCGTCGCGCCGCACGTCGACCGCACGCTGCCGCGGCCGCGCACGCTCGTCTTCGGGATGATGCGCGACAAGGACATCGAGGAGGCCACCGGCATCCTCTTCCCGCTCTTCGAGCGGATCATCACCACCGACCCCTACCCGCCGCGATCCGTGAGCCCCGAGGAGCTGGCGCAACGGGGGCGGGAGCTCGGGATCGACGCCGTGGCGGAGAGCGATCCCGAGGTCGCGCTGGAGCTGGCCATGGAATCAGACGGCAAGGGGCTCTTCGTCGGCGGGTCGCTCTACCTGGCGGGGGCGGCGATCGCGTACTTCGACCGCAAATACGGCCAGCAGCAGCAGTGACGACGCGATCCAGGCGGCGACGACGAATCCGCGGCAGCGGCCGAACGTCAGCGTGATGCGCGCGGAGCCCGGCACCAGCACGCCCATGCGGTCCAGGTCGAGCGGAACCGTCTTCAGCGTCTGTCCATCGGCGCGGGCCACCCAAGCTTTGAAGTAGGTCTGATTGACGAAGAGCAGCACCGGGCCGGCGGCTTCGACGTCGATCTCGATGGTCTGCCCCTGCTCGCGGTATGCCACGACGCGGCCCGGCGCCGAGACGAAATTCTTCAGCGGCGCCACCGCCGTGGCATGCTCGTCGAAGCCGGGCTGCTCCAGCACCGTGACGACCTCGTGGATCGAGTGTGCCGGGATCGTCCGCGGGACGATGAACGCGTAGGGCAGCGCTCCGGGCGTGATGCCGCCGGCAATGCGGATGTAGCGCCGCTTCAATTCGAGCGGCGCCGGGCCGAAGCGCTCCGTGGCGATGCGGCTGAAGAGCGAATGCATCCCGTCGGCCGAGCGCTCCACCGCGTAACGGACCCCGGCCGCGGAGCCGAAGTTCGGCATGTAGAGCTCCGCGCGCCTGCGGTACTCGACGCGCGCCGGTGCTCCGGGCAGCACCATTCCGGGCGCGACGTGAATCCTGCCGGCGCCGGGCGCATTCGCGTCCTGCCGCACCTCCGCCACGGCATACGGCGCATACCAGTCGATCGGCAGCGTCTTCCACGCCACGACGAGCAGCGGGACGAGCGTGACGACGGCCCACGGCAGCTTGAAGCGCGTGCGCTCGAAATAGACGGCGATCGACACTACCAGCACCACGACGAGCGGCAGGGCGAACTTCTCCGGGTAGCGCATGATCCGCAGACTCTCGAGCTCCGCCAGCCAGCGGATCAGCGGGTTGTAGCGGCCGATGGCGATGAGGAGCAGGACCAGGGCGGCGGCGTTGTAGCGGGACTTCCGGAACAGCGCCGGGATGGCGATGACGCCGAGGAACAGAGTCGAGAAGAGGCGGAGCGACTCCTCGCCGACCATGTTGTCGTTGAGGAACCCTGAGAACGGCCAGAGGAAAAGCTCCGCCACACGCACCGGCGTGAGGGACGTCGTCAGCACCGTGCGGGCGGAGAAGCGCACCGCCCGCTCGGTGTCGCCGGCGATATCGAGGTAGGCGATGATCTGCGGCAGCCCGATGGCCGTCGCCAGCGGGATGGCCCGCAGCAGTTGCGGCCAGATGGCGAGGCCGCCACAGATCGCCACCGTCAGCGCCGCAGCCGCGAGCGTCACCGGCTCGGCCGCCAGCAGCATGAGCCCGAATGCGACACCGATCAGCCGCCATGACTTTCGCTCCATGCCGAGGAGCGCCAGCGGGATCAGGGCGACGGCGGTAATGAGGTTGTAGAAGGCAGTCGTGCTGACGACCACGCCGCTGAGCGCGTAGACCGTCGCCGCGAACGTGGCCGACCGGTCCGACACGCCGCGGGCACGGCAGAGGGCGCGCACGATGACCCAGCCGGCGATGATGTGGATCAGAAAATGAAGGTTGAAGGCAACGTGGCCCGGGAGGAGCAGATAGAGGATGTTGTCGGGGTAGAACGTCAGCAGGTTCGGGTTGCCGGCCAGCGGCTGCCCCCCGCTGTCATAGAAGTTCCACCAGGGGATCTCACCGTTCCGAAACGCCTCCGCGGACACGACTTTCGCCGCGTAGTGCGTGGAGAAGTTGTCGCGGAAGAAGAAGAAGCCGAGCCAGGCGACGAGCAGCGCCGCGACCGCAACGACGAGACCGGCAATCATTGCGCGCATCCTCGCATAGAATCGGTTCCGCAGTAGGCAGTTGGCAGTTGGCGGTTCGCAGTGGCAAGCACTTAGCTCCTGCCGACCGCCAACTGCCTGCTGCCAACGACAGGAGAAGCCATGACGACCATCAACGACGAAGAGCTCCACGCCGCGACCGGACACGACTTCCTCCACCGTCCGCTCGCCGAGTCCGATGCCGAGATCGCCGATGCGATCGCGCTGGAGACGACGCGCCAGAACGACACGCTCGAGCTCATCGCCTCGGAAAACCACGTCTCCAAGGCCGTGCTCACGGCCATGGGCTCGGTCTTCACCAACAAATACGCCGAGGGGTATCCGGGCAAGCGGTACTACGGCGGATGCGGGCCGACCGACATCGTCGAGAACATCGCCATCGAGCGCGCCAGGAAGCTCTTCGGCGCCGAGCATGCGAACGTGCAGCCGCACTCCGGCTCGCAGGCCAACATGGCCGTCTACTTCGCCATGCTCAAGCCGGGCGACACCATCATGGGGATGGACCTCTCGCACGGCGGCCATCTCACGCACGGCCATCCACTCTCGTACAGCGGCCGCGACTTCAACGTCGTGGCGTACCACGTGCGCAAAGAGGACGAGCTGCTCGACTACGACGAGATGGAGCGCCTCGCCGTCGAGCACAAGCCGCGGATGATCGTCTGCGGCGCGTCGGCCTACTCGCGCATCATCGACTTCAAGCGCATCCGCGAGATCGCCGACAAGGCCGGCTCGCTGATGATGGCCGACATCGCCCACATCGCCGGCCTGGTCGTCACCGGCAATCACCCCTCGCCGGTGCCGTACGCCGACTTCGTCACGACGACGACGCACAAGACGCTGCGCGGACCGCGCGCCGGCCTGGTGCTGTGCAAGGAGCAGTACGCGAAAGACATCGACCGCTCCGCCTTCCCCGGCATCCAGGGCGGCCCGCTCGTGCACATCATCGCGGCGAAGGCCGTCGCCTTCAAGGAAGCGCTCTCGCCGGAGTTCAAGGAGTACCAGACGCAGATCGTGCGCAACGCCAAGGCCCTCGCGCAGCACGTCGCAAGCGCCGGCTTCCGCATCGTCTCCGGAGGCACCGACAACCACCTCTTCATGACCGACGTCTTCTCGAAAGGTGTGACCGGCAAGGACGCACAGAACATCCTCGAAGCGGCCAACATCACGGTCAACAAGAACACCATCCCCTTCGATACACAGAAGCCGATGACCGGCTCCGGCGTCCGCATCGGCACGCCGGCAGTGACGACGCGCGGCCTCCGCGAGCCGGAGATGAAGACCGTCGCCGAGCTCATCGCCCGCGTCCTCGACGCCAAAGGCGACGCCACCGTCACGGCCCAGGTGAAACGCGAAGTGAAGGAGCTGTGCGATAGGTTTCCGATTTATTAGTGGTCGGTAGTCGGTGGTCAGTTGAGGTAACCGGCACCCCCACCGGGTACCGGTTTTTGGTTGTTGGTTGTTGGTTGTTGGTGCTGCGCGGGGAGCGCCGTGCAGCG
>DASWMP010000316.1:0-39927 GCA_036399695.1 Thermoanaerobaculia bacterium
CCCGCACCCGATACGAACTGCCAGATTCTTTCCAGAATCGACGTATCGTCGTTAGCCGCACGCATAAGTTAGGGCTGAGCCCGGCGTTTGTCAAGCCCCCTTTTTCGCTGTTCGCCCGTACACCGCGAGCGCACGCCGGTACACCGCGAGTGCGCGCCGGTACACCACGAGTGCGCACCGGTACACCGCGAGTGCGCGCCGGTACACCGCGAGTGCGCGCCGGTACACCGCGAGTGCGCGCCGGTACACCACGAGTGCGCGCCGGTACACCGCGAGTGCGCGCCGGTACACCGCGAGTGCCCACCGGCACACCTCGAGCGCCCGCTGGGACACCTCGGGTGCCCGCTGGGACACCTCGGGTGCGATCGCTACCGCTCTTGTACGCGTGTAGCAGAGCGGCGGCGTTCGCCGCCGCAGTCCGAGATGCAGTTCTCAGCGGCCGAGGGATTCGGGGGCGCGTACCTTGCCCGCCACGCCGGCCAGGATCAGCAGCGTCACAATGTACGGCACCGCCAGCAGCAGGTGAAACGGCACGCCGTGGTTCGCGGCCTGGAGGGCGTACTGCAGGGCCGCGGCGACGCCGAACACCAGCGTGCCGAGGATCGCGCCTTTCACTTTCCAGCGGCCGAAGATCACGATCGACAGGGCGATGAAGCCGCGGCCGGCGGTCATGTTCTCGGCGAAGCCGCTGGAGAGCGCCAGCGAAAGGAACGCGCCGGCCAGGCCGACGAGCAGCGCTTCGATGAGCAGGGCGGCCCAGCGGTGTGCGTTGACTGACGCACCGGAGGCACGCACGGCGTCGGGGTTCTCGCCGCAGGCGCGCAGGCGGAGGCCGAAGGTCGTACGCCAGAGCAGGAACGCGAGAGCCAGCGGGATGGCGGTCCAGGAGATGGTCACGAAGACGTCGGTGCGCATCTGCGGGATCGCGGCGTAGCCGACCTCGCGGTAGACGAAACCGGTGACGCCGAGGGCCAGCAGATTGATGGCCGTGCCGGTGACGATCTGGTCGGCGCGCAGGACGATCGTGCAGACGCCGAACAGCGCCGCCATGAGCAGTGCGCCGGCGATGCCGCCCAAGAGTCCGGCGGCGGTGTTGTGCGTCGTCTGCGCGAGGAGGACGGCGGTCATCGCGGCGGTGAGCATCATCCCTTCGATGCCCAGATTGATGATGCCGCCGCGCTGCATCGTCAGCTCGCCGAGGACCGCGAGCAGGAGCGGCGTGGAGAAGGTGAGGGCGAGCAGGATCACTTCGACCATCGGCGCCTCTCCAGTGCTGCGAAGACGACGAGGACGAGGATCACGACGGCCTGCCCGAGCGTGGCCACGGTCGATGAGATGTTGGCCGTGCGCTGCAGCTCCCCGGAGCCGGTGACGAGCGCGCCGAAGAAGAAGGCGGAGGCGATGACGGCCAGCGGATGGAGCTGCGCGAGGAGGGCGACGGCGATGCCGGAGTAACCGTAGCCAGCGGCGAAGCGCTCGAAAAGCCGGTGCGTGACGCCGAGGAGCTCGATGCCGCCCGCCAGTCCGGCCAGCGCGCCGGAGAAGGCCATGGCCCGCACGATCTGCCCGTTCACGTTGATCCCCGCCCAGCGCGCGGCGAACGGGTTGAAGCCGGTGGCGCGCAGGCGCAGCCCTTCCGTCGTGCGGTAGAGCAGCCACCAGGCGGCTACGCTCATGAGGACGGCGATGAGGATCCCGGCGTGCAGCGCACCGATCGCCGGGAGCGCGGCCTCGACCGCATCGCTCTGCGGATAGCGCGCGCCCTTCTCCTGCAGCGGCCCATTGACGCACCAGCCGAGGAGGTGCACGGCCGTGAAGTTCAGGAGGATGGTGGTCAGTACCTCGGGCGCATTGCGCCAGAGCCGCATCGCCGTGGCCAGTGACGCCCACGCCGCACCGGCGAGCATGGAGGCGAGGAGCGAAGCGACGACACCGTACGGCGCCGCCAGGTACGCCGCCAGCGCCCCGGCCAGGAACTGCCCCTCGGCGCCGATGTTCCAGACGCCGGCGCGGAACGCCAGGGCCACGGAGAGCCCGGTGAGCAGGAGCGGGACGGATTTGAGGAGGGTACCTTCGAGCGCGAATCGCGAGCCGACGGAGCCTTCGACGAGGACGGACAGCAGCTCGCGCGGGGAGTGGCCGAAGGCCGCGCCGGAGAGAGCGAGGAGCAGGACCGCGAGCGCGGCGGCGGCCAGGGGGAGGAGCACGCGCCTCAGAACGTTTCTCCTGGAGCGCCGGCTGAGTTTGGAGTCCGGCAGCGATGGTTCACCAACTGCCGCTTTCCTACAGCGGCAGCGTCGAGCTGCCGCCCACGTGGTGCAGCAACCAGGGGTGGAAGCTCGACGCTGCCGCTATAAGAAAGCGGCAGCTCATGAAGCGCCGCTGCCACACTCCATACCGGCTTCATCCAACCCCCGCCATGAGACTGGCCACGCGTGCCACGGCTTCCCGCGGCGCCATGCGCTCCGACAGCTTGCCGCGATAGATCACCTGAATGGCATCCGCCAGCGCGAACGCCTCATCGAGATCGGAGGTAATCAGCAGGATCGCGGCGCCGGCATCGGCAGCGGCGCGCAAGCGCTCGTGCACGAAGCGCGCGGATTCGATGTCCAGCCCACGCGTCGGCTCGGCGGCCACGATGACGTCCGGTTTGCGTTCCAGCTCGCGCGCGAGCACGACCTTCTGTTGGTTGCCGCCCGAGAGGTCGCCCGTGCGCTGGGAAGCCCCATGCGCGCGGATGCCGAACAGGGCGATCATCTCCTCCGCGTGCTTCTGCGCTTCGCGCGGATGCCATCGTGGCGCCGTGAGGGCCAGGTTCTCCGCGATCGACATCTCCGCGACGATGCCGTCGCGCGTGCGGTCCTCCGGGATGTGGGCGATGCGCAGCCCGTCGGGACGAAGGTCGCGCAGCCGCGCGGCGAGCTCGCTCTGGCCGTTGCCGGCGACTCCGGCGATGGCCACGATCTCGTGGCGCATCAGGACGAGACCGTCGAGGGTCAGCAGTGGCTGGCCGGCCTTTTCGTGGGGCCGGACAGACAGGAGTGTCTGTCCCACATCTTCAGACCCTCGGGCCATTCCCGTGCGCTCGACCATGGCGTCGGCGAGCGACGTGGCGGTCATCGCACCGGAAGCACTCTCGGCCACGATCTTCCCTCGGCGCATGACCACCACCCGATCGGCAACGGCCAGTACCTCGGGAAGCTTGTGACTGATGAAGACCACCGCCGTGCCGCCCGCGGCCAGCCTGCGCATGACAGCGAACAGCTCCTCCGCTTCGTGCGGCGTCAGAACGGACGTCGGCTCATCGAGGATCAGCACGCGCGGTTGCCGGGCAATGGCCTTGATCAGCTCCAGCTTCGACTTTTCGCCGACCGACAGATCGCCCACACGGCGGCGCACGTCCGCCAACGCGATGCCGCTGCCGGCGATGACCCGCTCGGCGTCTGCCGTCGACAGCAACCGCCCCGACGAAAGCGCGAGGTTCTCCGCGATCGTGAAATCCGGCACCAGCATGAAGTGCTGATGCACGAGCTCCGCGTTGCCGCCAACGGCAGCAGTCACGGTCCCGCTGTCCGGCGCCAGCTCACCCGCCGCGATGCGCATCAGCGTCGTCTTGCCGGCGCCGTTTTCGCCGACCAGACCGACGATCTCTCCCTCGCGGAGTGTGAGAGACACGTCGTCCAGGGCGCGGTTGGCGCCGAACGACTTCGCGATGCGGGTGAGCTGCACCCCTAGAATTTACCTCGGGGAACCTGGAAAGCGCCGGTCCGGATCTGTTCCTCCAGGCGCGTCACCTCGGCCACGGTCTCGGGCTCGAGCTGCGCCTTCAGCGCGTCGTTCCAGACGAACGACACGATCTGCTCCTTCATGCCCAGCCAGTAGACCTGCGGCTTGAACTGCTTGTCGTGGATGAGCCGGGCCATGAAGAGGAAGGCGCGCGGGACGTCGAGCACCGCCGAAGCGACGATGACGTCGGGAGCCAGATCGTTCTGATTTTTGTTCGAGCCGAAGCAGCGCACCTTCCGCTCGCTGCAGGCCTGGAAGACGCCGCGGCCTGCTTCGTTGGCCTGATGGAAGATGTAGTCGCAACCGGCGTTGATGAGCGAGAGCGTCGCCGCTTTCGCCGCGCCGAGGTCGTCGAAGTTCCCGGTGTAGATCTCCTTCACCTCGAAGTTCGGGTTCACCGAATGCGCGCCCGCCTTGAAGGCGAGGAACGTGGAAGCGATCGACGGGAGATTGATACCGCCGACGAGGCCTGCCTTGCCGGTCTTCGATTCGCGTGCGGCGATCACGCCGAGGAGGTACGTCGCCTGTTCCAGCTCGAACACCATCGGGGAGACGTTCGGCGCGACAGAGCTGCCGGACGTCGTGATGAAGATCGTATTCGGGTACTTCTTGCCCGCGGCGATGGCCGCGTCCTGATATTCGAAGCCGTGGCCGAAGGCGAGGTCGAACTTCTTCGCGCCGAAGGCTTCGAAGCCCTCGACGGCCTCCTGGGGTGTCTTCGTCTCCTGGTTGGAGATCTCGGCGTCGTACGTTTTTCTGATCTGCTGCAGGCCCTCGTAGGCGATGGCGTTCCAGCCGCTGTCGTTGATCGAGCCGGGGGTGAGCAGGCCCGCCCTGAACGTGCCCGCGGGGGCGCCGGACGTCGTGCCCGCACCGCGGGAGGCGGTGGTGGCAGTCTGAGGTTCCGCGGGTGCGGAGCTTTCGCGGCAGGCCGTAAATGCGCAGAGAATGACCAGAAGTAGAGCTCGTTTCATCGTGCGCGTGATTGTACGGTTGCCAGTGAGCGGTAGCCAGTGGTACACGGTGGGGAGCAGTTGGCGATGGGCAGTTGGCGCCTCTCGTCAACCGATTGAGTAGGAGGAACGATGGACGACATCGATCGCGACAACGGCAACGAAATGGACGATGACGAAGAACAGATCGAGCAGATGATCATCGAGAACGGGATTCTGCTGCACAGCCTCGCCGCACTTCTGGTGCGGAAAGGGGTCCTGAAGCAGGAGGAGATCGACGCCGAGATGGATCGTCTGTACGACGAGATGGAAAACTTCGAACAGCAGTAGACCAGTGCCCGGGGCTCGGGGCTCAGTTGGGGTCGGGCTCGGGGTTCGGGGGAATCAATCCCGGGCCCCGGGCCCTGATCCCTGATCCCGTGCCTGAGCCCCTGTGCCCCGAATGAAATTCTTCCTCCCTGCTCCTGTTTCGAACGTGAGCAAAACCCTCAGGAGAGTGCATGAACATCAAGAGATTTCTCTCGACGGCTGTCCTCGTCACGGCCGTAGCCGGCAACCTGCTGGCGCTCACGCCGGAGCACACGGCGTGGGGCAAAGGCCCGGCCTCGTACATCATGACGAAAGACGAGCAGGCCAAGTGGAAGGCGGTCAAGACGGACGAAGAGGCCGAGCAGTTCGTGGCGCTCTTCTGGGCCCGCCGCGACCCGACCCCCACGACGCCGCGCAACGAGTTCCGTGAGGAGTTCGAGGCGCGTGTGAAGTACACGGACGAGCAGTTCACGGCCGGCAAGAAGATCGGCTCGCAGACCGATCGTGGCCGCGTGTTCATCGTTTTCGGCGCGCCGTCCAAGGTGCAGCGCAGCGACAAGAAGAGCCTGACGGAACAGGGCTTCGGGACAAACCCGGAGGCCGGCGGCGGCGACGCAGCCGCCCGCCAGGTCTGGGTCTACGAGTCCCCGAATGCGAAGGACATCTTCGGAACGCCGATCGCGTACGTCAACTTTATCGACCAGTACAGCCGCAACGAGTTCGTGATCGACCGCGCCGGACGCTCGGCCGACCTCACGCGCGCCACGCAGTACGTCGTCAACAAGGCGATCACGCAGCCCGACCTGACGGCCGTCCCGACCTACACCACGCAGGCCGCCCCCGCTCCGGCGGCAGCGCCGGCCCCGGCCGCGAGCACCGCTCCGGCGGCGGCTCCGGCAGTCGCGGCCAAGACCACGTTCAGCACCGCCGCCTACCAGACGGCCGTCGACGAGTTCCGCGCCGCCAAGACCAGCCCCTACGCCAGCAAGGCGATCTACAGCACCTGGGGTGAGTTCGTGACGGCTGACGGCACCTACTTCGTCCCGGTCTCGCTCTACGTCCCGAAGGCCACCGGCCTGACGGCTGACAGCAGCCTCACGTTCTTCGGCGCCATCACGGACGAGAACGGGAAAGTCGTGCAGGTCGTCGAAGAGCCGGCGAAGCTGTCGGCGACGGCGAACGACTTCTACTACGACAAGTCCCTGTCGCTGCCGGCCGGCAAGTACAAGGCGACGTTCGGCCTCGCCGAGGCCGGCAAGCCGGTGTCGATGGTCTCGACGGACATGACCCTCGCGGGCACGATCGATCCGGCCACGCCGCGCATCTCCCAGCTCCTCCTCTCGAACAACATCTACCCGCTCCAGACCCCCCAGCTCCCGAACGATCCGTTCGCCTTCGGCGGCGTCAAGGTCGTGCCGAAGGCCGACCGAGTCTTCAGCCAGACCGACGAGCTCTGGTACTTCTTCGAGATGCTCAACCCCGGCCGTAACGACCAGGGTCTCCCGAAGGTCCAGATCAAGCTCGACCTGGAAGGGAAGGAAGCGGGGAGCGGCCGTCCGGTCAAGGCCTCGCAGCCGCCGCGCGAAGCGGAAGTCAACGAGCTCCGCGGCGTGCCGGGCCACTACGGCGTCGGCAGCGCCATTCCCCTGGCGAACTTCGAGCCGGGCGACTACACGCTGAAGGTGAAGGTCATCGACACCGCCGCCAGCAAGACGTACAACCTGTCGCAGGACTTCAAGATCGTGAAGTAAACGCGATTACCGATTACCGGTTTCCGGAAGGAGATCGACCTGAGCGCCGGTGGCAACACCGGCGCTTTCGTTTGGCCTTTCATCTGTCCCATCTGTCCCATAGGTCCCATCGGGTTCTCTGGAAGCGGGAAATCCCAAATCGGAAAAACCGTTTCCCGCCTGTAACCGCCAACGGGTAGACAATCTCTCCATGAAAGCCATCCTCATCGCACTGCTGGCGCTTGCGCCGCTCACCGCGTCTGCTGCCTCGATGTCCCGCGACTACCGTCAGTGGGGTGAAGGGCCGGAGCAGTGGATCATGACCCGCGACGAGCAGCGGGCGTGGAAAGCGGTCGATACCGACGAGGAAGCCATCGCCTTCATCGACCTCTTCTGGGCGCGCCGCGACCCGACCCCCGGTACGCCGGCCAACGAGTTCCGTAACGAGTTCGCCGGCCGCGTCGCGTACGCCGACAGGAACTTCTCCGAGCGCGGCCGCCGTGGCGCTCTCTCCGACCGTGGCCGGGTTTACGTCACCCTCGGGCCCGCCCGGCGCATGCAGGCGCAGATGAAGGCCAGCAGCGATCAGGCCGTCTCCGTCGGTGCCGCCGAACAGACGGGGGGCGGCGGCGACGCCACCGGCGGCCGCGAGCTCGGCGCGCGCGATGTCTGGGAGTGGGAGCATCTGGAGGCGCAGAAGTTCGGCCTCCCGGCCGTGACAGTCGTCTTCGTGGCCGATCCGATCACCCGCCGGGTCATCCGCGATACGCAGCGGGGGGACTTCCTGGCGGCCGAGCCGGCTGCCATCGCGCTCAACGTCAAAAACCCGGAGCTGACCTCGTTGCCGGACTGGGCCGCGCGTGGCGGGCTCCATCCGATGCACCTGGAGAAGAAGTTGACCGTCGGCGCTGTTCCGTCGGCGTCTGCTCCTTCGGCGATGCTGCCGAAAGGGGAGGCGGGCGCGAGCCGGCTGACGCTCGTCCGCGACGTCTTCGCCCTCGATTCGCAGAAGAAGGGCGATCTGTTCGAGGGGCTGACGCCGCTGTCGACGTTCACCAAGCAGGACGAGCTCGGCTGGGCCGCGCGGTACTGTTCGGACAGCGAAGTCTCACGCCTGAACGTCGGGCTGAAGATCAGCGGCGAGATCAATGGCGAGACGCACAACATCACGGCCGACCCGGACGACGTGACGCCGGACCGCCTGAAGGCAATGTCGAATTGTTATCTCGTCAGAGGGGCCATTCCCCTCAGCGAAATGGATGCGGGGACGTACGAGCTCGAAATAACGATTGCGGATCCCGCGACGAACCAGAGCTACAATCTGAAATCACAGTTCAAAGTCGAGTAAATCTATGCCCTTTGCGAATGTCCAGGAAGCAGCCGAGCTCTATCGCCGTGGCGAGCTGGTGATCATCGTCGACGACGAGGATCGCGAGAACGAGGGAGACCTCTGTATCGCCGCCGAAAAAGTCACGCCCGAAGCGATCAACTTCATGGCCAAGTTCGGCCGCGGGCTGATCTGCCTGGCGATGACGGAAGAGCGCTGCGAGGAGCTCGAGCTGCCGCTGATGGTCGAGAACAACACGTCCCCTTACGGGACGGCGTTCACGGTCTCGATCGAGGCGAGGGGACGGGTGACGACCGGCATTTCGGCGTTCGACCGCGCCGAGACGGTGCGGGTGGCCATCGACCCGAAGACGCGTCCGCAGGACCTGTCGCGTCCGGGGCACGTCTTCCCGCTGCGCGCGCGGAAGGGTGGAGTGCTCAAGCGTGCCGGCCAGACGGAGGCTTCTGTCGACCTGGCGCAGCTCGCGGGGATGAATCCGGCAGCCGTGATCTGCGAGATCATGAGCGAGGACGGCACCATGGCGCGTCTGCCCGAGCTCAAGGAGTTCGCGGTCAAGCACGGCCTGAAGATCATCTCGGTGGCCGACATCATCAAGTACCGCATGCAGACGGAGAAGCACGTGCACTGCATGGCTTCGCCGAAGCTGCCGACCGAGCACGGCGAGTTCCGCGTCTACGGCTACTCGAGCGACATCACCGGGGAGGAGCACATCGCCCTGGTGAAAGGGGAGATCCACGAGGACGATGAAGTGCTCGTGCGCGTCCACTCCTCCTGCCTCACGGGTGACGTCTTCCAGTCGAGCCGCTGCGACTGCGGCGATCAGCTCAGCCGCGCCTTCGCCACGATCGAGAAGGAAGGCAAAGGCGTGATCCTCTATCTCCTGCAGGAAGGACGCGGCATCGGCCTGTTCAACAAGCTGAAAGCGTACGAGTTGCAGGACGAGGGACACGACACCATCGAGGCGAACGCGCAGCTCGGCTTCGCCGCCGACATCCGAGACTACGGCACCGGCTCCCAGATCCTGCGCGACCTCGGTGTCCGCAAGATCCGGCTGATGACCAACAACCCCGCCAAGTACGTGGCCATCGAAGGCTTCGGCCTGCAGATCGTCGAACGGGTCCCGCTGGAGATTGCCCCGTCGAACACGACACGCAAGTACCTCGAGGCGAAGAAGAAGAAGCTGGGGCACATTCTCGAGCTGGTGTAGCACCAGCCGCCCGCCCACCGGTTGTTGGTTTGGTTGTCGGTTGCTGGTGCTTCGCCCGGCGCTACCGAATGGAGGACGGACAATCTTGTCCGTCAGGCGAGGCGGTAGCGATTGCCGCGCGGAGATGAAGGCGACGCGCCATTTCACGCGTGACGGACAGGATTGTCCGTCCTCCACTTGCGCACCTGCCCCGGAAAACTGACAACGGACAACCCGCGTCCGCCGAGCGGGCGCCAGTTTTCCATTGTTCCTTCGACACTTCGCGTTTAGGATGCGCCGCGCATGCCGCACATCGGACCCATACTCGAAGGCCGCGGAGATTCCGACTACGAACGTTACGTGCGTGTGCCGGAACTGCTCGAGTTGCAGAAGCCGGTCGAGCTGCTGGCCAACCCGGAAGAGCGGCTTTTCCAAACGACACATCAGACCGCGGAGCTCTGGCTCCACCACATCGACTACGAGATGGTGCGTGCCGAGGAGTACCTCGATCGGGACGAGATCGAGCATGCGACGGACCTCATCGAGCGCTGCCGCCGGATCCTCGACCTGCTGCGGACGCAGATCATCATTCTCGAGACCATGGCTCCGGCCGACTACCACGTGCTGCGCACGAGCTCACTGGGGCGGGGGAGCGGGCAGGAGTCGCCGGGATTCCATATTCTGCTGGGACTCGGCAAGCGGCTGTGGCCGCGCTTCGTAGCCGTGCTGGAGCGGCGCTCGCTGACGATCATGGACGTCGAGCGGCGTCCGCGCGAGCACTACCCGGTCTTTCGCCTCCTCCAGGCGTTCATGGACTACGATGAGTCATTCATGAACTGGCGGTTCACCCACATGAGACTGGCGTTCCGTATCATCGGGGACCGGGTGATGTCGCTGAAGGGAGTGCCGGCGGCGCAACTCGAGGCCGGTACCAGGGAACCACTGTTCCCGGAGCTCTGGGCGGCGATCAGCGAGCTCACCTCGGAGTACAAGCCCACATATTGAGTCGTTTCGGATACAGAAAAACCTGCGTCGAAATCTGGTTAGTTTTCGATGCGTTGCGATGTCCAACCTGCGCGAAGAGAGCCCTGAAAACCGAGCTTTTCAGGAGGCGCATTTTTCAGCTAAAACTTTCGGTTTCAAGTATTACGAATTGAGTTGACGGTGTACAAGTCGATGGGTATATTCGCTGACCATTGCCTGACGCGGGCCGGGAAGCAGCCTGACACAGCGCCCTCGCACCATCTAAGTCTGCGATCACTCATCAGGGAGTTCGTTACCGCATGAAAAAGAAGTTGTGCCTTCTCGCGGCACTTTCTCTTTCCCTATTTTCGCTCGCAAGCTGCCAGCAGATTCAGGCGCGAACGGAGATCAAGACCGCGAATGAGGCGTACGCGAAAGAAGAATACGCGACGGCGCTCAAACATTACGTCGAGGCGCGCAAGCATGCCGGGGAGCAGTTCCCGGACCTCGATCGCATGATCGGTTACTCCCACATCGGCATGTTCGTGCCGGAAGACAAGTCGCCGCAGAACACCGCGAATGCCGACGCCGCGATCGGGGAGCTTCGCAAATATCTGAAGAAGCGGCCGGAAGACAACATCGCCCGCGACGCCCTCATCAACCTCTACCTCAACGCCGAGCGCACCACCGAGGCCATCAACTACTTCCGCGATTGGCTCCAGACGCACCCGAACGATCTCGAAGCAGTGAAGTCGATCGCGACGCTGTACGCGAAGCAGGGCAACTTCAACGAGTCCCTCAACTGGTACGAGAAGATCACCCTCCTCGACGCCCGCAACCCCGAATCCTTCTACATCTACGGCGTCGTCTGTTACGAGAAGGTCGCGAAGAACCCGCCGGCCGACATGGCCGAGCGCATGGCTCTGATCGAGAAGGGGAAGAGCGCTCTTCAGAAGTCCATCACCATCAAGCCGGATTACTTCGAATCGATGGCCTACCTGAACCTGTTGTTCCGTCAGCAGGCGCTCCTCGAGACCGACCCGGTCAAGCAGCAGGCGCTGATCGCGCAGGCTGACGCGGTGCGCGGGCAGGCGATGGAGATCATCCGCAGGAAGAAAGCGGCGGCCGCCCCGGCTGGCGCACCGAAGCAGAGCTAACAGAGCGACGAGACAACAAGCCATGTTCGAATCCACAGTCGTCGAGTCCAAAAAACAGAAAGTCGGGATTCAGAAGTACCTGACGCTTCCGGTGTCGCTGGGACTGCACGTGGTCGTGATCGCGGGCATCATCTTCGGCGCGGTCTGGAACGTCGAGTTCCCGACGAACTCACCGGCCCAGGTGGCGCAGTATTCGGTCGCCGCCGCTCCGCCGCCACCTCCTCCCCCTCCGCCGCCGCCGAAAGCGGCGTCGACGCAGACGCAGACGCAGACCGTGCGTCCGGTGGAAGTGCCGAAGGACATCGCCAACCTCGCTCCCACGGAGGTCCCGGATGAAGTGAAGCCGGTCGAATCAACCGGCGGCGGCTCCCCCGATGCCGGTGTCGAAGGCGGCGTCGAGGGTGGTGTCGCAGGTGGTGTGGTCGGCGGCGTCGTCGGCGGCGTCATCGGTGGCGTCATCACCGATACCATGCCTCCTCCCCCGAAGGAGCAGGCGCCGCTGCGAGTCGGCGGCGACGTCAAGGCGCCGGTCGTCATCTCGCGCGTCGAGCCTCACTATCCGGAAGTGGCTCGCAAGGCCCGCATCTCCGGCATCGTGATCGTCGAGTGCGTCATCGACAAGAACGGCGTCGTCCGCGACGTCAAAGTCCTCAAGCCGCTTCCCTTCGGCCTCGATCAGGCCGCCGTCGACGCGGTCCAGAAGTGGAGATTCAAGCCGGGTACGCTCAACGGCCAGCCCGTCGACGTCATCTTCAACCTCACCGTCAATTTCAAACTGAACTAAAACATTCGGTCTCGGTCCCCGGGCTCGCGCCCGGGGCGTCCGCGGCTGTCAGAGGAGGGATTTTCCAATGGATATGTCTTGGGGCCATCTGTGGCAGGAGATGGGATTCGTCGGTAAAAGCGTCGTCATCGTCATGTTCGTGATGTCGGTGTACTCGCTGTGGGTCATGGTCGAGCGCTTCATCGTCTTCAGCAAGGCGAAGAACCAGTCGCTCAAGCTTCTCGGTGCGCTTTCGAACCTGCTCACCAAGAGCGACTACGGTCAGGCCATCGAAGTCACGAAGAAGTACAAGCAGAGCCACCTGGCGAAAGTCATCGCCGCCGGCCTGCTCGAGTTCGAGGCCTCGCGCCGCGACAAGCGCAACACCGATCCGGAGCTCGCCGTCGAAGCCGCCCGTCAGGGTATGGACCGCACGGCGATGATCACGGTCGCCGAGCTGAAGGAGAACCTGGGCGTTCTCGCGACCATCGGTGCCACGGCGCCGTTCGTCGGTCTGTTCGGCACGGTCATGGGCATCATCCGCGCGTTCGAAGGCATGGCCAAGTCGGGCGGCGGTATCGCCTCGGTTTCGGCCGGTATCGCCGAAGCTCTTCTGACGACCGCCGGCGGCCTCCTCGTCGCCATCCCGGCCGTCTGGGCCTACAACTACTTCCAGAACCGTATCGATCGCTTCACGGTGGAGATGTCGAACTCGGGCTCCGAGATGTCGATCTACTTCATGAAGGAAGCCGGGGTCGGCAATGAAAAAGCCGTCGGCTAATTCCCTCGGGAAGCTCAGCTCGGGGAGCCTGACGTCCGACATCAACGTCACGCCGCTCGTCGACGTCTGCCTCGTGCTCCTGATCATCTTCATGGTCGTTACGCCCATGCTGCAGAAGGGTGTGCCGGTGAACCTGCCGGTGACCGAGGATCCGGAAAAGACGCCCGATACCGAGAAGCAGCTTCAGATCTCCGTCAAGGCTGACGGCAGTGTGTATCTCGGGCCTCTGGCCGTGCGGAAAGAACAGGTGCAGTCAGAGCTCGAAGCCATCCACCAGCGCACTCCCGACCGGGAAGTCGCGGTGAAAGGCGACAAGCTCGTGAAGTATGGCGACGTGATGGACGTGCTCAAGGCCTGCCGCGAGGTCGGCTTCAACGACGTCGGCCTCATCGCCGACCCGAAGAAGACCGTCGGCCAGGCAGCGCCCTCGACGTAGCCACGTTCGAATACCCGGAAGGAACTGACAGATGCAGGTAGGTGGCAGCGGTTCAATGCGGTCCGACATCAACGTCACACCTCTGGTGGACGTTGTGCTCGTGCTCCTGATCATCTTCATGGTCATCACGCCCGTCGTGCAGATGGGGTACCTCGTGAAGGTGCCGCCCAAAGCGCCGGCCAACCTTCCGCCGTCCGCGGTGCAGGACCAGATCGTTCTGCGCCTCATGCCGGAAGGCCGCGTGCTGATCAACAAGGACGAGATGACGCTGCAGGAGTTCCCGAACCGGATTCGGGACATCCTCCGCGGCAACACGTCGAAAATGGTCTTCTTCTCCGGCTCCCGCGACGTCGATTACGACACGACGATGCGCTTCCTCGACATGGCCCGCTCCAGCGGTGCCAAGAACATCGGCATCATCGTCGAGGACGTCAGCTCGCAATAGCCGGTCAACGTTTCAGACTCGTACAGCGGCGGCTTCGGCCGCCGCTTTCTTTTGTGTCGATCGTTTCTCCCAGGCCTTCGCCAGCAGCGCGTCCAGCGAGAGCCTCCCGCCGCCCGTCAGCACGAGCGCGAAGGTCATGGCGAAGAGGGCCAGCGGCAGCTCGATGGCCTGCATGGCCGCGAAAAACTTGCTCGCGCCGGCCTCCACACCGTACAAAGCATCCCGCAACTGGATGATGAACGTCGCGACGAACGTCGTGCAGGCGAGGAGGAACGCATCGATACGCGTGAACAGCCCGGCGATGAGGAAAAGCGCTCCGAAAACCTCGGCGTAGGCGGCGAGGTAGCCGAGGAAGGCGGGGATGGCGTAGTTCTCGGCGACGCTGGAGGCGAAAGCGGCGGGGCCTCCGTTGCCGAAGACTTTTCCCCAGCCGTGGGGGAGGAAGATCAGTCCCGCCGCGACCCGCAGCAGGAGCAGAGCGACGTCGGGGCTCCACTTCTTCATCAGCGCTCCTCGCGGACGCTCGGAGAACGGGTGGCCGCGGCCGACCGTCTCGTCTTCCCGCTCGCGTTGTTCGTGTTGGTCTATCTTGCCACACTCGCCGCGCTCGCTTCGTTCCGGCCCAGTGCCTTCTACTGGCTGAGCCTCGCCGGCGTGGTGCTCGCGACTGTGGTGGCGATCGCCGTCGCCGACCACGGAAAGTGGGACCTGGGGCTCGCCGTCCGGCCGGCCGTGGCGCTGAAGGATTTTGCCGGCGGGACGATCTTTGCCGTGTTGCTCATCGGCGGCGCGGACCTGCTGATCGTCATCGTGAGCGGGCTGCGCCACGGGCCCGGCACCGGCTTCCCCTGGCGTGAGCTGGTGGTGGTGTTCATCCCCGCCGCGGTGGGGGAAGAGCTGCTCTTCCGCGGCTATGCCTTCCAGAAACTGCACCGCCGCTGGCCCCGCGTCACGATCGTGGCGGTGGCGCTCGCGTTCGCTCTCGTCCACGGGGGCAACAGCAACGTGACGATGCTCGCCCTCCTGAACATCTTTCTGGGGGGGATCCTGCTCGGGCTGGCGTACGCCCTCCACTGCCGGCTCTGGTTCCCCATCGGTCTTCATGTGGCGTGGAACCTGATGTCCGGTCCGGTGCTCGGCTACGAGGTCAGCGGTTACCTGCCGGAGAAGACGATCTTCACGACGGCCGGCAGCGGCCCGCTCTGGCAGACGGGCGGCGCTTTCGGCATCGAAGGAAGCGCGCTGCTCTCAGCCGTGGAGGTCGCCGGGATTCTGGTGTTGTTGTGGAGGATGAAGCACCTCCGATCCGAATATCATCGCGCCGGGATTCGTTAACCCGGTGAGTATCCAGCAAGGAGTCAAAGTGAAAGAAATCGTAATCGTCGACGGCGCACGGACGCCGATGGCGGAGTACAACGGACATTTCAGCGACACGACCGCAATCGACCTGGCGACGATCGCCGCGAAGGCTGCCCTCGAGCGGAGCGGTTTCTCCCCCGAGGAGATGGATCATGTGATCGTCGGCAACGCCCTGCAGACCTCGGGTGACGCGATCTACGGCGCGCGCCACGTCGGCCTCAAGGCCGGCGTCCCGAAGCACGTCCCGGCCCTGACGGTGAACCGCCTCTGCGGCTCGGGCATCCAGTCGGTCGTGAACGCCGCCGAGCAGATCATGCTCGACGAAGCGACGACCGTCCTGGCCGGCGGCATGGAGAACATGTCGCAGGCACCGCATGTCATCCGCGGCGCGCGCAAGGGCCTCAAGCTCGGGCAGACGTCGATGGAAGACTCGCTCATGGTGGCGCTGCTCGATACCTACGCCGGCCTCTACATGGCCCAGACGGCGGAGAACCTGGCCCGCAAGTACGAGATCTCGCGCGAGGAGCAGGACCAGTTCGCGCTGCAGAGCCAGCACTGCGCCACCGAGGCGACGAAGGCCGGCCGCCTGGCCGAAGAGATCGTCCCGGTGCCGGTCGGCCGTAAGGGCGAGCTGGTGAAAGAAGACGATCACATGCGCCCGGACACGACGATGGAAGGGCTGGCCAAGCTGAAGCCCGCCTTCTCGAAGGACGGCTTCGTCACCGCCGGCAACGCCAGCGGGATCGTCGACGGCGCGGCCATGCTCGTCGTCACTTCAGCCGACAACGCCAGGGCCAAGGGCGCGAAGGCGCTCGGCCGCATCAAGTCGTGGGGCATCTCCGGCTGCGATCCGGAGATCATGGGCATCGGGCCGGTCCCGGCGACGCAGATCGCACTCAGGAAGGCCGGCCTGCAGCTTGAAGACCTCGACCTGATCGAGGTCAACGAAGCGTTCGCCGCGCAGATCCTGGCGGTCGTGAAGGAGCTGGGCATCGACCGCGAGAAGCTGAACGTCAACGGCGGCGCGATCGCCCTTGGCCACCCGTTGGCTGCTTCCGGCACGCGCATCCTGCTCTCCGTGCTTTACGAGCTGCGGCGCCGCAACAAGCAGTACGGCCTCGCCACGGCCTGCATCGGCGGCGGTCAGGGCATCGCCATGATCGTCGAGAGCCTCGCTTGAAATCGTTGCTGGTGATTCTGCTGCTCACCGCTGCGCTGCCGGTTTCGGCAGCGCAGCCGGTGAAGCGTGCGGCGCCGAAGCGGCTCGACGCGAAGCGGCCGGCTGCCCGCAAAGCGCCAGAGCCGGCCGTGACCCTCGACGTGAAGGATGCGGACGTCCGCGAGATCTTCAAGTCGATGCAGCAGCAGTGCGGCATCCGCAATCTGGTGCTCGATCCGGACGTGAAGGGGAGCGGGACGTTCTTCTTCACCGGCGTGCCGTGCAGCACGGCGTTCAACACCGTCTTCCGGTCGCTCGGCCTGACGGGGGTGACGTACAGCAAATCCCTCATCAGTGTCGGGAGCGGCTCGCACTGATGTCGAAGCGGACGCTCATTAAAGTCGTCGTCGTCCTCTTGCTCGCGGCGGCGGTGGCGGCGGTCTGGTTCTCGCCGTTCCGCGAGCAGCTCACGCGCGAGAATGTCCGCGCCACGGTCGAGCAGTTCCGTGGCACCTGGTACGGCCCGATCGTGTTCATCCTGCTGTACGCGATCGGCTGCGTCTTCGGCATCCCTGCGACGGTGTTCGTCCTCTCGGGCGGGTTCATCTGGGGCTGGATGCTGGGCGGGACGTACGCGATGATCGGCGGCGTCCTCGGCGCCACGGCCTCGTTCTGTGTCGGGCGGTTCCTCGGCGAGGGGATGCTGGACCGTTTCGGCCGGGCCGGGCGCGCGGTCGCGAAGCAGCTCGACCACGCCGGGTTCCGCTCGCTGCTGATTCTGAGGTTGATCCCGCTGTTTCCATTCGCGGTGATCAACTACGCCGCCGGCGTGGCGGGTGCGCGGCTGCTGGATTTCGTGTTCGCGACCGCGATCGGGCTGGCGCCGTCGAATTATGTGTTCGCCTACTGCTCGGACGCGCTGTTCAACGGCACGATGTCCGAGGGGGACGCACTCAAGCGCATCTTCACGGTGGCGGGCCTGATGCTGGCGGTCGTGCTGATTCCAATGCTGCTGAAGCGCTTCGTGCGCGTTCGCGCGACGGAGTAGCCGGAAGCGAACGTTTCGCTTCTGGAAGCGAAATCGAATGAACCGGAAGCGAACTTTTCGCTTCTGGAAGCGAAATCGAATGATCCAGAAGCGAACTTTTCGCTTCCGGAAGCGGTAGCGGCTGCCTTTGTACAGGTGCACAGCCTGCGCCGACACTCCCGTGAGCGCCTGGGGCCCATAAGTCTCATCAGTCCCATAGGTCCCATCAGTCCCATAGGTCCTATCGTTCCCTGGCTCTCCTGAGGTACACCGCCGTCCTGCTCTTCGCCGCGCGCGCCACCTCCGACGGCGGCCCGGCCGCCACCACCCGCCCGCCCTCTTCCCCGGCGCCGGGGCCGATGTCCAGGACCCAGTCGCTGTCGGCGACGACGCTCATGTCGTGTTCCACCACGATGACCGTATTGCCGGCGTCGACCAGCCGCTGGAGCTGGGTCATGAGCTTTTCGACGTCCGAGGGATGCAGCCCCGTCGTCGGTTCGTCGAGGATGTACAGCGTGTTGCCGCGGCTCGCGCGCTGGAGCTCCGTGGCCAGCTTGATGCGTTGTGCTTCGCCGCCGGAGAGCTCCGTCGCCGGCTGCCCTAAGCGCAGGTAGCCGAGGCCGACTTCGCGCAGGACGTCCAGCGGGCGGGCGACCTGGGGATCGTCGGCGAAGAACTCCCACGCCGCATCCACCGTCAGGCCCAGCACATCGGCGATGTTTTTGCCGCGGTACTGGATCTCCAGCGTTTTAGCGTTGTAGCGCGCGCCGTGGCAGGTGGGGCAGGGGGCGTAGACGCTCGGCAGGAAGAGCAGCTCCACCATGACGAAGCCTTCCCCTTCGCAGGTCTCGCAGCGGCCCTTCGCCACGTTGAAGGAGAAGCGGCCCGCGTCGTACCGCCGCGCCCGCGCTGCCTTCGTCGACGCGAACAGTTTGCGCACGTGGTCGAACAGGCCGGTGTACGTCGCCAGGTTCGAGCGCGGCGTCCGGCCGATCGGCTTCTGGTCGACGCGGGCCAGGCGCTTGATCCCTTCCATACCGCCGGCGATGCTGCCGCCGAGCGTGACGACCGTCGAGCGCTCGAGCTCTTCGCCTTCGTCGTCCTCCACCGACACGTGATGTCCGAGGTGCTCGGCGACGAGCTCCACCAGCACCTGGCTGACGAGACTCGACTTCCCGGAGCCGGAGACGCCCGTGACGCTCGTCAGGACGCCCAGCGGGAACTCGACGTCCAGCTCGTGCAGGTTGTTGCGGGTGACGCCCTTCAACCGCAGCCAGCCCTCCGGCTCGCGCGGCACGCGCCCGGTTGGACCACGCTCGTCGAAGAGATAGCGCCGCGTCTGCGACTCCTCGACCTTCGCCAGTCCTTCAGGCTTCCCGCTATAGAGGATGTGGCCACCCTTTTCGCCGGCGGCGGGGCCGACGTCGACGATCCAGTCGGCGTGGCGGATCACGTCGATCTCGTGCTCCACGACGAACAGCGAGTTGCCGGATGCTTTCAGCTTGTCCAGCGCGGACAACAGCGACTCCGTGTCGGCGGGATGCAGGCCGGCCGAAGGCTCGTCGAGGACGTAGACGACGCCGAACAGGTTCGAGCGGACCTGCGTCGCGAGGCGCAGCCGCTGCAGCTCGCCGGGGGAGAGCGTCGGCGTGCTGCGGTCGAGCGACAGATAGCCGAGGCCCAGCTCCAGCAGGACGTCGAGCCGGGCGGCCAGGTCCTCCGCGATGCGCTGCGTGACGATGACCTTCTCCGGATGCCCTTCGTTGGCCTTCCCCTTTCCTTCCGCGTACGGACGGACCACGCTCGCCAGCCGCGCCAGAGGGAGGCGGGAGATGTCGGCGATGTCGAAGCCGGCGAACTTCACGGAGAGCGACTCGCGCCGCAGCCGTTTGCCATGACAGGTCGGGCACTCGCTGCTGAGCATGTACCGCGCGACCCGCTTCTTCATCATCGGGCTGTTGGTGTTGGAGAAGGTGTGCAGCACGTGCCGTTTGGCGCTGCTGAAGGTGCCCATGTAGCTCGGCTCTTCCTTCCGCGCGAGCGCGCGCTGCGTCTCCTCGGGTGTGTAGCCGGCGTAGACCGGGACGGTTGGCTGCTCGTCGGTGAAGAGGATCCAGTCGCGGGTCTTCTTCGGCAGCTCGCGCCAGGGGCGGTCGACGTCGTAGCCGAGGGTGACGAGGATGTCGCGCAGGTTCTGGCCGTGCCACGCCGGAGGCCAGGCGGTGACGGCCTTCTCGCGGATCGTCAGCGAGGGGTCGTGCACCATCGACTCTTCCGTCACCTCGTACACGCGCCCGAGGCCGTGACACTCCGGACAGGCCCCCTCGGGGGTGTTGGACGAGAACGACTCCGCATAGAGCAACGGCTGGTTGCGCGGGTAGTCGCCGGCCCGCGAGTAGAGCATCCGCAGGAGGTTCGAGAGCGTCGTCACACTGCCGACGGACGAGCGGGTGGTCGGTGAGCCGCGCTGCTGCTGGAGGGCGACGGCCGGCGGCAGGCCGTCGATCTCGTCGACTTCCGGCACCGCCATCTGGTGGAAGAGACGCCGGGCATAGGGGGAAACGGATTCGAGGTAGCGCCGCTGCGCCTCGGCGTAGAGTGTCCCGAACGCCAGCGACGACTTACCGGAGCCGGAGACGCCGGTGAAGACGACCAGCGCGTCCCGGGGGATCTCGAGGCTGACGTCTTTGAGGTTGTGCTCACGGGCGCCGCGGACGCGAACGAAGCCGCTTGGTTCCATCGGGCGCGGATTATAGGCGGCGCCGCCGGTTGCACCGAGGATTGTGCATGTTAAACTGCCAGACCCCGCGCCAGGCCGGGACCCGTAGCCATGATCGAAATCCAGATCCATCCGAGCGACATCCGCCGTCGCGTCAGGTACTTCTTCTTCGACCGCCGTCGTGTGGTCGTCGGGATCATCCTGTTGTCGGTGCTGCTGGCCGGGATCATCGGATCGATGGCCGCGGCACCCACGGTCATCCGCCGGGTCTATAAGACCAATTACCTGAACACGATGCGCCAGGAGCGGGACATCCAGCGCGAGCGCCTGCGCGAGCACGTCGTGCAGATGTCGTCGCTGGAGCGGAGTTTCGAGGAGCACCGCATCCGGGTCGAGAAGCTCATCACCGTCTACGGTCTGGACCGCACGCTCGGCCAGGGGGGCTTCTCCCTGCCGGCGCCGAGCACGGACGTCATCAGCGGGCAGCTCGACGACGCCCGTCGCCGCGAGCAGTCGCTCAAGGATGCGATGCGCCGCCTCCAGGCGCAGCTCGATCTCCTCTCGCGCTACGAGCAGGCCAACGCGGAGCTGGTCCGGCATACGCCGTCGATCCTGCCGCTGCCGCCCGACCAGTTCGTCCTGACGTCGCCGTTCGGCACGCGCGTCTCGCCGTTCACCCGCAGCACCGATTTCCACAAGGGGCTCGACCTTTCCGCCCCGACCGGCACGCCGATCTTTGCCGCCGCCGATGCCACCGTCACCTTCTCCGGCCGTTACCCGATCTCGCAGAGCGTGGCCTGGTGGCGCTTCGGCAATGTCGTCGTACTCAAGCACGCGGACCGCTTCATCACCATCTACGCGCACTGCGACTCGGTGAAGGTGCAGGCCGGTCAGCAGGTGCGGGCAGGGGAGATCATCGCCACGGTCGGCTCGACCGGCTGGAGCACGAACTCCCACCTGCACTACGAGATCCGCAGCGACCTCGAGGTCCAGGGGACGTACGCCCCGGTCGACCCGCGGATCTACATCCTGAACTATCAGTGGAACAACGAGGCGACCCTTCTGATGAAGGCGCGCACGAGCAAGGAATACAAGAATTTCGATCCACTGCCCACGGCGTTTGTCGGTTATGCGAATGGGAATGGGAGGAAGGGCAGATGAGTACGACCGCCGACCGCGATCAGGCCAATTTCCCCACGATGATCATCCCCCGAGGGACTGAGATCCGTGTGAACGCACACGGACAGCTCTCGATCAAGACCCCGGGCAACCTCGTCATCCAGAACTCCGGCATCTACTCCGAGATCGAATCGACCAACGGGTCGATCCGCATCGAGGAGAACGTCAACGTCGAAGCGGTTTCGATCCGCGCCGGCCAGGCGTGCTTCATCCAGGGGACGCTCACGGCCTGGAAGGTCCACGCGAAGCGCATCTCGCTCGAGGACCGCGCCCGCGCGTTCATCATGCTGCAGGAGTCGGAGCACCTCGACCTCGCCAAGGGCGCGCGCCTCGTCGGTAACTTCTCGAACGAGAAGGAGCTGTTCTTCATGATGGGCAAGTTCAGCCCGCAACTGAAGGAACTGCCGGGCTCCGTCGACATGACGCACTCGCAGCCGACGGCGATTCCGGCCCCCATGACGTCAACGATGCCTTCGACGCCACGGCCGGCGTCGGCCGAGGACGAGCACTGGCGTGCCGCGCAGTCGCTCGTGGAACGTGAAGTCAGCCGCACGGACCTTGCGCCGGCGGAGACGGAGTCGCTGCGCGAGCTGTCGTACAGCCTGCGCGAGCGCAACGAACAGCGCGTGCGCCTGGTCTATCGCGAAGCGCTGCCGGCCGAGTTGCGCGGACGCTCCGACGCCGTGCGCCAGGCGTACGAGCACCTCGAGCAGTATTTTGTCCGCCCCGCATAACGCGCCGTGAAGCAGCGCGTCGCATGGTCGGTCATCCTCGGCATCGCCGCGGCCAAGCTGGTCCTCCAGTTCTGGACGAGCGGCCATTACGGCTACTTCCGCGATGAGCTCTACTTCATCGCCTGCGGCCGCCACCTCGACTGGGGCTATGTCGATCATTCGCCGCTGGTGGCCGTTTACGCGCGCATCGGTGAGCTGTTCGGGCCTTCGCTGCGCGGCTTCCGTCTGCTGGCGACGCTGGCCGGCACGGCGCGGATCGTCCTCACCGGCGTGATCGCCGCGCGTCTCGGCGGCGGCAGGGCCGCGCAGGGGCTGGCGTGCCTGGCGGTGCTGCTCGCGCCGATCTACCTCGGCATCGATTCGGTCCTGTCGATGAACGTCTTCGAGCACCTCTTCTGGCTCGGCTGCCTGCTGGTGGTGATCGAGATTGCGAACGGAGGGTCGGAGAAGCTCTGGCTCCTGTTTGGCGTGCTCGCGGGCTTCGGCCTGCAGAACAAGCATTCGATGCTGTTCCTCGGCGCGGCCGTCGTCGCCGGCCTGGTGCTGACGCCGTTGCGGCGCTCGCTCGCCCGTCCCTGGATCTGGGCCGGCGGCGCGCTCGCGCTGCTGATCTTCCTCCCGAACCTGCTGTGGCAGTACGCGCACGGCTTCCCGACGATCGAGCTGCTGCGCAATGTGAAGGAGAGCGGCAAGAACATCGTCCTCGATCCGGTCGACTTCGTCGTGCAGCAGGTGATGATGCTCAATCCCTTCAGCGCGCCGCTCTGGATCGCCGGCCTGGCGGGGCTGTTCTTCGTGCGAGAGCTGAAGCCGTACCGTTTCCTGGCGTGGACGTACCTCGCGGTGCTGACGATTTTCATCGCGCTGGAAGGGAAGGATTACTACGTCGCGCCGATCTATCCGGTGCTGTTCGCGGCCGGCGCGGTGGTGCTCGCGCGGCGGCGGCTCTTCGCGGGGATCGCCGCGGCGCTCGTGATCGCCGGCGGGATCATCGCGGCACCGCTGGCGTTGCCGATGCTGACGCCGGAGAGTTACCTCGCGTATCAGCGGAAGCTGGGAGTCGCGCCGGCGCGGACGGAGGTGTCGCACACCTCCGAGATGCCGCAGATCTTCTCCGATCAATTCGGGTGGCCGGAGATGGTGGCGAAAGTGGCCCGCTACTATCACTCACTGCCGCCGGACGTCCGCGCGAAGACCGGCATCTTCGCCGGCAACTACGGCGAAGCAGGCGCCATCGATTTCTACGGAAGGCAGTACAACCTCCCTCCGGCGATCTGCCCTCATCAGCATTACTGGGATTGGGGCACGCACGGCTTCACCGGCGAGTCGCTGATCGTCATCTCCGAAGACCTCGGCGGACGGGAGCCGATGTTCGAGACGGTGAAGGTGTTCGACCGGAGGAATCACCCGTACGCCATGCCGGAGGAGAACGGGCCACTGTTTCACGTCACAGGAATGAAGGTCCCGCTGCAACAGGTGTGGCCCGAGTTGAAGCGCTGGCGGTGAGCGGCTAACGCCGCTGGTTGTACCACCAGGGGTAATCCGGCTCCGGCTCCGGCCGCCGCTTCAGGCCGCCGAACAGCACGATCAACAACATCCCCGCCACGAAGCCGCCGATGTGCGCCCAGTAGGCGACGCCTCCGGTGTCCTGCGCATCGCGCACGCCGAGGGACCCGACGCCGCTGAAGAACTGCAGGATGAACCAGAAGCCGAGGATCAGCACGGCCGGCAGGTGGCGGATCGTGATGAAGAAGAAGATCGGGATGAGCGTCATCACCCGCGCGTGAGGAAAGAGAATCAGGTAGGCGCCGAGCACCCCGGCGATGGCGCCCGAGGCGCCGATGGCCGGCACGACGGAGGCGGGGTTGAAGAAGGCGTGGGCCAGCGTGGCCACGATGCCGCACGCGAGGTAGAAGAGGAGATACCGGAAGCGGCCGAGACGGTCTTCGATGTTGTCGCCGAAGATCCAGAGGTAGAGCATGTTGCTGCCGATGTGCATCAACCCGCCGTGCAGGAACATCGACACGAACATCGTATAGAGGTCCGGCAGGATGTAGCCCGGCAGCATGTAACGGGCGGGGATGAAGGCGACGTCGAACAGCCGCTGCTGGAGCGCCGGACCCTGCATCAGTTCCCAGATGAACGCGACGACGTTGAGCGCAACGAGCGAATACGTCACGACAGGGACGCTACGGCGGGGGTTGTCATCACGGAGCGGCAGCATGGCGAAGGCGCCGCGCGGCCGCGGCTGGGTCGATGATCTCAATAAACGTGCCGGTGCCGAGCTCGAAACCGGCCACCGTCGTCAGCCGCGGAAAGAGGTCGACGTAAAAGTGCGCCGCTCGCGTGCGCGGGAAGTTCACGAACGACCAGTTGTAGGCCTCGCCGATCGTCAGCGTGGCCCGCGACGCGAGCTGCAGCAGGCTCGCCAGGCCGGCGAGCTGCGCGTCGCCGAGTTCCGTGAGCTCGGCCGCGTGCTGCTTCGGCACGAGCCACTGCTGATACGCCATCGACGACGCATACGGCGCGATCCAGTAGAAATGCTCCGTTTCCTGGATGACATGCTCGAGCGGCGCGCAGAGCGGGCACCGCTCGCCGGTGAAGGCCGCCGCTTCCCGCTCGATGCGCGCCGGCACGAACGGGACGGGGAGGAGCTGCGAATGGATGTGCGCGATCGTGGCGCCGGCGCGCTGTCCGTGGTTCTTGAAGAGCGAGGTGTAGGCGGCGTCGCGATGCGCGTCGTAGCGGTCGCGATAGAGGCGGACGACGTCGACCGGGTTGGCGATGCGGTCGAAGGTATCGTCATGCACGTTCGACTCGACGATGACCTCGTGGCCCTCGACGGCCGGGTACTTGTTGGGGAAGACCCGTGCCGTCCAGGGCTCACCAATGTGCGCGAGCTCCGGGGGCGTCTGCGCTTCGTGGCCGGGGCAGAAGGGGCAGCCTTCCGCGTCGACGACGGGCCGGCCCGCGCGGCCGGGAGCGAAGAGAATCGGCTCGCCCGTGAGGAGGTGCCGCCGTATCCCTCCCTCGCGAGATGCAGGCACTACGAGCGCTCCAGCCTCGAGGCCAGCGCCAGCCGCTGCACGATGCCGAGCGCGCCGAAAGCCAGCAGCAGGAAGGCGAGCCACTCCGCGACGGTGAAGCCGAGCGCCGCGGTCATCTCCCAGCCGTTCGACAGCAGGATGTGCGAGACCGTGGGAAAGACGATCAGCGCGAGCACGAACTCGCCCCGTCCGACCGATTCGTAGTTCCGCTCGCGCCACGTCGCTTCGATCTGCGTCCCGATGTAGCCGTTCAGCATCACGACGATCAGGCAGATGACGACGATCTCGAGCCGGATCGGGTTGCCGAGGAGCCAGCCGGCGGCGAGGAAGGTATCGCTCACCCGGTCGGCGAAGTGGTCGAGGAAGTCGCCGTAGCGCGACGTCTTCTGCTGCACGCGCGCGACGATGCCGTCGAAGGCATCGGCCAGGCCGCCGACGAGCAGGAAAGCGATGGCCAAGATGAAGTACCGCTGCCACAGGAGCGTGGCGGCAATGAGATTGAGCGCCAGGGCAATCAGGGAGATGGCGTTGGGGGAGATGGGGCAACGCCGCGCGAGCGGGCTGAACCAGCGGGCAAGTCGTTCGCGCCAGACATTCATTGAAACGGGCGACATTGTAGTGGAATGGAAAAACGAGTTCTGTTATTTTGATTGCCAGTAGTACCAATAAGAATCGCGATCACACGATAAAGGCAAACCTCGGGCGACTGAGGGACGCAAAGTCACAGATCTCACGGCAACGTGAGATGGCTGGGCCGCCGAACGTGGTCGGAGCGCCGTTAGTTCGGTGTCGTCCGATCGACCTCCGAATCCTGCGCTCCGTCCTCCTTCCTCTGAAGGACGTTTCCGGCAATAGCGATCGCACCGGAGCGTCCATTGCGGATTCGTTCAGTCGTACTGGCTGTGGTCATGACGTTGGCTTGCGCCCTTCCGTCTTTCGCCTGGCGAAACTCGATCTGGGTTCCGCCCTGGGACAAGGAAGCACTCCCGTCGATGCAGGCCAATGCCAAGCATCTCGATGAGTCGAATCCCGTCTGGTACACGCTCGACGCGGCGGGCGTGGTGACGAAGGTCTGGAACGCGGAGAACCCGTCCTGGCGCGCCGCGATGCAGGGCACGGAGCTGATCCCGACGATCCAGAACTACGTCGGCGACGCCTGGAACGGCCCGCTGGTGGCGACGCTGATCTCCACGGCCGACTCACGCGAGCGTCACGCGGAAGAGATCACGCGCCTCGTGGTGGCGAGTGCGTTCGACGGCATCGACATCGATTACGAGAGCGTCCCGTCCGCGTCGCGCAACGACTTCACGGCCTTCGTGCGCGTGCTCGCCGACAAGCTGCACGCCACGGGTAAGAAGCTGTCGATCACGGTGCATGCGAAGACGTCCGACAGCACGACGCGCCGCGGTCCGGGCTCGCAGGACTGGGCCGCCATCGGAGCGGCCGCCGATTCCGTGAAGATCATGGTCTACAACTTCCACTGGAGCGGCAGCGACGCCGGCGCCGTCACGCCGCTGACCTGGCTCGATCAGGTGGCCACGTACGCCCGCGGCGTCATCGCGCCCTCGAAGGTGGTCATCGGCCTGCCGTTCTACGGTTTCGACTGGGTCGGTACGACCGGCAAGCACGTCACCTACGCCTCGGCCATGGCCCTCGCGCAGAGCAAGGGCGCGAAGATCGATCGCGATCCTGAAGGCGGCGAGGCGATGTTCCGCTATGCCGACCACACGGTCTACTTCCAGGACGCGGTCAGCTATCTCGCGAAGGTCGACCTGCTGAAAAGCAAGCACGCCGACATCGGCGGCGTGGCCCACTGGGCCGCGGGGCAGGAAGATCCGAAGGTCTGGTTCGCGATCCGTACCGGCGGTCTGACCGCCGACAACGGCAACGGCGCGACGCCGGTCACCGCGGACTTTACGATCGCGGGGCCGTCGACGCTGAAGCTCGCGCAGGGGCGGGAGACGACGGCCAGCTTCGAGCTGGTGGCCATCGACGGATTTGCGGGTGCCGCGAATGTGACGCTGCAGCAGGTGCCGGGCATCACGCTGACCGCTGGCTCAACGACCGTTGCGGCGAACCAGCCGGTGAGCGTGCAGTTCCGGGTGGCCCCGACGGTGGCGCCGGGGCGTTACACGCTGGTGCTGCGGTTCACCAGCGGGACGCTGTTGCGCGAGCAGCGCGTGACGCTGGAAGTGGCTCGCGCCGCGGCGCGCAGGCGGAGCGTGTAAAGCAACAGAGAACGATGGGCCCAATGGGACAGATAGGACCCATAGGACAGATGGGAAAACCGCGAAGCCATAGGTCCCATCTGTCCCATAGGTCCCATCTGTCCTATCGTTCCTAATTAGTAAATCACTACCTCATCCCCAACGCTGGCCATCTGGTAGAGCTGCTCGATGTCCGCATCTCCGAGACGCACGCACCCGTGGGATACCGACTGCCCCAGCTTGCTGGTCTCCTGCGTTCCATGGAGCGCGTAGCCATCGCCGAGATTCAGACGGTAATGGCCCAGCACCTTGTCGAACTTCCGTTGCGGGGTGCCGACCGGGGGGATGACCACGGCGCCGCCGGCGTAGATCATTTCGCCGGGCGGTAGCTCGCGGTCGTAATCGCCGTAATCGGCGACGACGGTGTTGTTCTTCACGCGGAGCACCGGGCCGCCCGAGCCTTCGAACCACGACCAGACGCCGGAGCTCTGCTTGCGTACCGGTTCGCCCGTCGAGAGGGAGATCTGGTTCTGGTAGTTGAGGCGGACGACGCGCATCCCGTTCTTGCGGGCCTGCTCCACGTAGTGCCAGTCGGGCGGCACCCACATCGGGTTCTCTTCCTTCGACTTCACACGGAACTTGCCGGTGGGCGTCTCGAAGACGAGCGTGCGGCCGTCGACGGCGAGGCGGTGGCCTTTACCGGTCGAGCAGACCGCTTCGTAGACCGTCTGGCCGTTGCGGCGGACGTACACCTTGTTCTCGGCGGTCGAGACGATGATTACCTGGTTCGTGTCGGGCGTGTCCGCGCTGCGGCCGGCCTGCTGGACCTTGCGCGAGAGCTGCTGCACCTGCGCCGAGCGCTGTTCGGCGACGGTGCGGAGCTTCTCGGTTTTGCCGCCGGTGCGCTCCGCGATCATTTTGTCGATGACGGCGACCCGTTCGAGGCGTTGGTCGTCGCGGATGTTGATGAGCTCACCGGCGACGGCGACAGAGGCGAGGCCGAGGGCTAGTACGAGCAGTGCCCAGGAGCCGAGAAAACCGATCCAGCGTGGCATAGGGGGTCCTTTAGAAGATATAGACGCGTGTCTTGTCGGTGATGCGTGCCCAGATGGCGGCGAGGTCGGCCTCCGGCACCATGAACGAGCCCGGTTTCGGTCCGTCGAGAGGCGACTCCTCCGCCGGGGGTGAATGGATGATGTAGCCGTTCGGCAGGAAGATGACGTAGCGCCCGAGGCCGTTGGCGATCGGCTGAGGGTTCTCCGGAGGCGGCTGGTTGCTGAGCGCGTACGCCCACGGCGGCGGCGTCCAGGTGTGGCCTGACTCCTTCGACTCGATGTTGAAGGCGCCCTTGACCGGCACGAACGTCCAGGTCTTGCCTTCCGCCTCCACGGTGCGGGGGGCGCCGATCTGGACGTCGGCTTCGCGGGCGACGTTTTTGCCGAGGCGGAGCTGGAACTTGCGGCGTTCGCTGTCGATGGAGATGTAGAACTCTTCTCCTTCGAGGCTGCGTACGAACGCCAGCCTGTTCTCGAGCTCCTTCTCGAGCTGCTCGCGCGAGAGGTCGAGGGAGGCGAGCTCGTCCCGGATCCGGTTCATCTCCTGCGGCGACGCCGGAGTGGGCTTGAAGAGGCGGGTGGCCTTCTCCTGCACCTGATTGCGGTGATAGCGGGCCCAGGCGAAGGTGCCGAGGGCCAGCACGAGCAACGTCAGGTTGAGCCAGAGCGGGGGCCGGGGAGAGGTGCGCCGGTTTGGTGAATCCGGGCGTGAGTGAGTGCGTCGGTCAGACATTGCTTAACGCTGTTGATCGCGAGGGACGTGCCAGATTCAGCCGGACGGTTTCGTTGGTTTTCGAGTTGCAACAACCGGCTGCTGGAAGGGCAGACGAAATAAGCGTATGGTTATACAGGTATGACTGAGTGACAGTCGTTCCGTCTGGAATTTGGCGAGCGCGACCGTCCTTTGTGAGACTTCGTTAGGAGATTTCAATGGCAGACTCGAAAGCAGTGCAGGCGGTTTCGGACTCCGATTTCGACAGCGTTCTCAACGGCGGCAAGCCGGTATTCGTCGACTTCTGGGCGCCGTGGTGCGGACCCTGCCGGCTCATCGGCCCGCTGGTCGAAGAGCTCGCCCCCTCGTACGAGGGGAAGGCAGTGATCACCAAGCTCAACGTGGACGATAACCCGAACGTGGCCCAGCGCTTCGGTGTGACCTCCATCCCGACGCTCATGATGTTCAAGGACGGGAAGCTGGTCGACCGCGCCGTCGGAGCGATGCCGAAGAACGCACTCCAGCAGTTCATCGATAGGAATCTGTAAGAAGAAGGCGGAGCTTCGGCCCGCCTTCTTCGTTTTTGGTAGTTGGTTTTCGGTTTTTGGTTGCATTCGCGGACGTCGGTGTTCTCAGCGATCCGCCTCGCGCTCCCCACCAGAAACCAACAACCAACCACCGAAAACCAACAACGGCTCGAGCCCGTCAGGGCTCGAGCCCATACCCCCCGCGGCACAGCGTCTCCACCCCGTACTCCCGCACGACGAACGTGTCTTCGATGCGGACGCCCAGCTCCTGGTCGGGGAAGTAGAGACCGGGCTCGATCGTGACGACGTCGCCTACCTCGATCAGGTCACGGTTCGACGGCGTGAGGCCGAAGAAGGGCTTCTCGTGAATGTCGAGGCCCACGCCGTGACCGAGCGAGTGGACGTAGCCGGAGAGCGTGGCCGGCTGGGAGCGCGTCGTGGCGAAGCCGTTCTTCTCGAAGTAGTCGCAGACGAGCGTCTGGTACGAGCTGGCCTGCGTGCCCGGCCTCATCGCGTCGCGGGCTCCTGCGAAGGCGGTGAGCACGTGCTGATGGGTGCGGCGCAGCTCCTCCGGGATCGGGCCGACGCAGAAGGTGCGCGTCAGGTCGAAGAAGTAGCCGCTGTCGCGATCGGCGGGGAAGATGTCGAGGACGATCGGCACCGATGGGCGGATCGTCGCGTTCGCGTCGCCGCGTGAGTGGGGGATGCCGGCGTCGCGCCCCTGAGAGAGGATCGTCTCGTGATCCTCGATCATGCCGAGGCGGGCGATCTCGTGCGAGACGAACTCCTTGAGCTCGCCGAGCTTCCGCACTTTTCCCTCGCGCAACAGCGCGCGGACGCCGTCCACCACCTGCTCCGTGCGCTCGCCCACCGAGCGGATCTTCTCGATCTCCCACTCTTCCTTTCGCTTGCGGGCGAGCTGGATCAGGTCCTCGCCGCCTGCGCGATGAATGCGCGTACCCAGCCGGTCCAGAATGCCGTGGTAGAGCTGGATCGGGATGTTGCCGTAGAAGGCGATGGCGTCCGGCGCCTCGAGCTCGCGGAAGACGAGCTCGAAGAACTCGGCATAGGCTTCGACCGTCGTCGTCGCCTCGCGAAAGATGCGGTCATGATCGAACTCGTTGACGAGGCGGACCTCGAGTCCCGTGGCCGCTGCTTCGTCACGCTCCATCGGATAGGCCACGAGGATCGGTGCGCGATCCACCATCTTCACCGCATAGCCGCGCGTCACCTTCGCACCGCGTGACAGCCAGCGAAACGATGCATGCATCGCCTCGTGCATCGGCACGACGACGGTGCCGATCCCGCGCGAGGACATCAGACGGTCCAGATCGGAGAGCATAGGGGGCGCATTGTAGTGGGGGAGTTGGGCGGTTGGCGTTGGACGGTGGCATTAGGCATTAGGCAGTAGGCAGTTGGCAGTAGGCAGTGGAGAAGGCTGACCGACAGGAGTGTCGGTCCCACATCTGGTTCCGCCACTGCCAACCGCCAACCGCCAACTGCCAACCGCCAACCGCCAACCGCCAACTGCCAACTGCCAACCGCCAACTGCCAACCGCCACTGCCAACCGCCAACTGCCAACCGCCGGCTGTCTCAGGCACGTTCCTCGCTTCGCCAGCCTCGACCGGATGTTCGAGCTGAAAGTAATGTCGTACAACATCCAGGGGCACGCGGCGGCGCGGCGGTCGGACCATATCCCGAAGCTCGCCGAGACGATTGCCGCCGTGGGTGCCGACGTGGTGGGGCTGCAGGAAGTGCATTGCCGAACCCGCGCCTCGTCCGCTCACCAGGGCGAACAGCTCGCCGCCCTCACCGGCATGCACCTCCAGTTTGGACGGAGCTGCGGCATGGACGGCGGCGACTACGGCAACGCCATCCTTACGCGCGGCACCGTCGAAAGCTCGCACGTCTACCCTCTACCTGGTTCCGGCGAGCCCCGTTCCGTCCTGCAGGCCGACGTCGCCATCGATGGCGCGAAGCTCAGCTTCTTCGTGACTCACCTCGCCGCGTGGGGACGTCTGCTGCGCGTGGCGCGCATGCGCCAGATCGCCGAGCTCGGCGACGTCATCGCCCGCGGCCAGTTGCCGCACATCCTCGTCGGCGACTTCAACGTCCCGCCGGCCGCCGACGAGATCCGCACGCTGTTGTCCCACGGTCATCTGCGCATCGCCGGCGACACGAAAGAAGTGACGTTCCCGATGACGCGGCAGCGTCTCGACTACGTGTTCTGCGATCCACGCTGGGAGTTCGTCGATTCAGAAGTCATCCGGCGCGGCCCTTCCGATCACTGGCCGCTGATCGTCCGTCTGCGGCTGCGGGAGTGAGTTTGACGACATTACCGACCTGGGTCCTCATCGTCTTCGGTATCACGTTCGTATTGATGGTGGGGATCATCTGGTCCCTCAAACGCCGCTCCCATCCCCGCCTCAAGATCGAGAGCGACCTCGGAATCAACCAGCTCATCTCCTCCATCTGCGGCGTCACCCAGAGCACCATGCTCGACGGCAACGACGTGCAGCTCGTGCAGAACGGCGAGTTCTTCGATCGCCTCTTCGCCGACCTGAAGGAAGCGCGGCACAGCATCAACCTCGAGGCCTTCCTGGCGAGAGAAGGGGAGGTCACGCGCAGGACAGCCGACGTCCTGTCGGCGAAGGCACGTGAGGGAGTGCGCGTCCGCGTCATGCTCGATGCGAGCGGCGGCCGCAAGTTCGGCAAGCAGTCGCTCAAGCAGATGCGCGAGGCGGGCGTGAAGGTCAAGGAGTACCACCCGCTCCACGTCGCCAATCTCGGCAAGTTGAACAACCGCGACCACCGCAAGATCGTCGTGATGGACGGGAAACTCGCGTACGTTGGCGGTCACTGCTTCGTCGACACCTGGCTCGGCAACGCCGAAGACAAAAAGCACTTCCGCGACATCTCGGCGCGCGTGGCCGGCCCCGTCGTCGCACAACTGCAGTCCGCCTTCTCGGAAAACTGGCTGGAGGAAAGCGGTGAAGTCATCGGCGGCGACGAATACTTCCCGGACATCGAGCCCGCCGGCGACACGAAAGCGCACGTCGTCTACGTCTCCGCGGCCGGCAGTCCTTCAGCCGTCGAGCTGCTGCACTACATGGCGCTGCATGCCGCCCGGAAGAGCATCACGATCCAGAACCCCTACTTTCTTCCCGACAAATCAGCGCGCAACGTCATGATCGACGCCGTTCGCCGCGGCGTGAACGTGCGCATCATGATCCCGCACCAGACAGCCAGCGACGCCCCGATCGTCCAGCACGCCAGCCACCATCACTACGGCACGTTGCTCAAAGGCGGCGTACGCCTCTTCGACTACCGCAGAACGCTGCTCCACCAGAAAGTCATGACCATCGACGGCTGCTGGTCCAGCGTCGGCTCCACCAACTTCGACAACCGCTCCTTCGAGGTCAACGACGAAGTGTCGATGGTGGTCTACGACGAACGCATTGCCACCCAGCTCGAAGAGATCTTCGAGAAGGACCTGGCCGAGGCCACGGAAGTGACGCTCGACGAGTGGCGCCGCCGCCCGGCGATGCACAAGGTGCGGGACTTTTTCTCGTTTCTGCTGGGCGAGCAGTTGTAGGGAGGGAGCGTTTTCAGAACGGAAATGTCGATCCCCGGCGGACAGCGAGGCGAAGTTTGGAGTGCGGCAGCGACGCCTCATCAGCTGCCGCTTTCCCATAGCCGCAGCGGCGAGCTGCGGCCTGCGTGCTACACCAGGAAGGGCGGAAGCTCGACGCTTCCGCTATGTGAAAGCGGCAGATGATGAAGCATCGCTGCCGCACTCCAAACTCTTGACCACCGACCACAGCTTCACGCCGGTCCGCTACGCACTCCCGCAATCCAGCAGCAGCTCCTCGACCGCGTCCTTCTTCACGCCCGCTTTTTCCACCGCGAAGCGCAATCTGAGGAGCAGTTTGTCGATGCGCTTGTACAGCTTCTTCTGATCGAGCTGCAGGCGCCGGGCGATCTCCGGCACTTTGCAGGCTTCCCAGAAGCGCATGCGCAGGATGCATTGATCTTCCGCGTCGAACTCGGACATGACGGTGTCGATGGCCTGCGTCGCCGTCTCCGCGGTGCGGGCCCGGTCGCGGGCGAGCAGGCGGTCGTCTGCGCTGCCTTCCGTCGCGGCGTCGGCGGTCATGCCGTCGCGCACGAGGACGGGGCGGGGGCGGCGGATCGGCAGGCGGACGTAGATCGCCTCCAGCTCCAGGTTCGTGTACGTCGAGCCGGTCCGTCCGACGAGGAGCTGCGTGGCTTCCGTGTAAGAGTAGCCGTCGCGCGTGAGCATGCGCTCCAGCGTCACGGCCTTGTCGCCGAGCCGCTTGGCCTCTGCTGACGGGCGCCACTTGCCCCACATCTCGATGCGCTGCTGGTTGAAGATGCGCTGGATGACGGTCGTCAGGTACGTCGGCAGCGTCGAGCGCCCTTCGAACTTGCGGAGGATCGCGTAATCGTTCTCGATGAGCCGCAGCTTCACCTCGCCGATCAGCTCCGCGGTTTCGTCGTCAGTCATGTGATTGCGGCGGCAGATGAAGGCCGCGATCCGTTCGACCGTACCGAGGTGGGCGAGGAAGAGCTGCTGGGCCGCTTCGCGGGCGTGGTACTCCATGACCAGCGTGCGAATCACATCAACGGCCGGTTCGGCATCGACGCCGGTATCGCGCAGCTCCTCCATGATCAACCTCATGGGCGCCTGCTCGCAGAATTGTTCGTCCTGTTCGTTCATGGAAGATCCTTCTTTCCCAGGCACCGCGCCAGCCGGCGGTTCAGGTTGTAAATCTCCGTGCGGGAGACTCCGAGCTCCGCGGCGTACGCCGCCGCGTCTTCACAAAACTCTTGTGTCAGTAGAGAGATGTAGCGCCGCATCCGGCTGTCGTCGCCGAACAGCTCGAGCAGCTTTTCCAGCCACTCGCCGGCGATGAGCCGCCGCTCGACACCCACGTCCGGATCGACCAGCTCGTCCGGGGTCACACCTCCGGTCTCACCCGGATCGACGATCGGCTGGTGGGGGAGGCGGCTCTCGATGCTGTTGCCGAGGTGGCTCACCTGACTCCGGATGATCCCGGCCAGCAATTGAAAGAGGGAGACGGGCTTGTGCCGCTGGCGCTGCCCGGTCAGTAACTTGACGAAGGCCTCCTGCACCAGGTCGCGGGCCAGCAGCCCCACCGGAGGCCGGGCCGTCCCGGGCCGCCAGACGTGTTTCCGCACCAGCCAACTCGCGTAGAGAACGAGACGGTGGGTCAGCTCTTCGAGGTCGGCTTCAGCAAGCATCCGGGCGGTTTCCGGGTGGAGCTGTCGCGGCTCATACGGCGCCCCGGAACGTGGATCGGCACTCATGTTGGTCTGCTACTTAGTGCCGCCCAAACGTCAGAATTCGCCACAGGGAGTAGAAAAATATTTTCAACTGTCCGTTTCCGCTGGCGAGCCCAAGAAGCCCGCGCGCCCGGTGGCACGTTTGTGGTAAGTTCAGCGTCTCCTTCGGGAACGAATGGAAGCCGCAGATAAGCCGCACAGCCGTCGGTACTTTTACACGCTCGCGCTCGGAGCTCTCGGAGTCGTCTATGGCGATATCGGCACGAGCCCGTTGTACGCGTTCCGTGAGTGCTTTTCCAAAGAGCACCATCTGCCGCTGACGGCTCCGAACATCCTCGGTATCCTCTCGCTGATCTTCTGGTCGCTCGTCGTCATCATCTCCATCAAATACCTGGTGTTCGTGATGCGGGCCGACAACCGCGGCGAAGGCGGCATCCTCGCGCTCATGTCGCTCGTCGAGCCGAAGAAGTCGAAGCGCCGCGGCGTGCTGATCGGGCTCGGGCTCTTCGGCTCGGCGCTGCTCTACGGCGACGGCGTCATCACGCCGGCCATCTCAGTCCTCAGCGCCATCGAAGGTCTGGAAGTCGTGACGCCGGTCTTCACGCCCTACGTCATCCCGATCACCATCGCCGTAATTTTCGCGCTCTTCGCGGTCCAGAAAAGCGGTACCGCAAAGGTCGGCGCGATCTTCGGGCCGGTGATGATCGTCTGGTTCCTGACGCTCGCGGTGATGGGCATCTACCAGATCATCCACGAGCCGTCGGTGCTGAAGGCGGTCTCGCCGACGTACGCTTTCGGCTTCTTCGCCCATAACGGGGTGGCGGGGTGGTTGATCCTCGGCACGGTCTTCCTCGTCGTCACCGGCGGTGAGGCGCTGTACGCAGACATGGGACACTTCGGTCTCGCGCCGATCCGTCGCGTCTGGTTCCTGTTCGTCTTTCCGGCGCTCCTGCTCAACTACTTCGGGCAGGGCTCGTACCTGCTGCATACACCTGCCGGCGTGAAGAACCCCTTCTTCATGATGGCTCCGTCGTGGGCGATCTATCCGCTGATCATCCTGTCGACGGTCGCGGCGAGCATCGCCTCGCAGGCCGTCATCTCCGGCGCCTTCTCGCTCACCCGGCAGGCCGTGCAGCTCGGTTATCTGCCGCGCATGCGCATCCGCCACACGTCGGCCCGCGAGATCGGCCAGATCTACATCCCCTCGGTGAACTGGATGCTCATGCTGGCCGCGATCGGTCTGGTGGTGGCGTTCGGGTCGTCGAGCAACCTGGCGGCCGCTTACGGTGTCTCCGTCACGACGACGATGCTGATCACGACGCTGCTCCTCGCACTCATCGCGAAGGAACGGTGGAAGTGGAGCATGGCGGCGATCGTCGGCCTGACGATTCCGTTCCTCATCATCGATTTCGCCTTCTTCAGCTCGAACATCATCAAGGTCCCGCACGGCGGCTGGTTCCCTCTGCTGGTGGCCATCGTGATCTATGGGCTCATGACGACATGGCGGGCCGGCCGGCGCATCCTGACGAAGCGGCTCGCTCAGCAGACGCTGTCCGTCGACGCGTTCCTCCGCGATCTCGGCAACAACCGCATTCCGCGCGTCCCCGGCACGGCGATCTTCATGTCCCGCAGTCCGGAAGGTATCCCCACGACGCTCCTGCACAACATCAAGCACAACAAGGTCGTACACCAGCGCGTCGTGCTGCTCACGGTGGAGATCGAGGAGCGCTCGCACCTCGGGCCGGAAGAACGCTTCGAGTGGGAGAGCCTCCAGCACGGCGTCTATCGCCTGACGCTCTACTTCGGTTTCATGGAAGATCCGGACATTCCGGCCGTGCTCGAGAAGCTGCCCCCGGAGCCCGTGTCGTTCAATCCGATGGCCACGAGCTACTTCCTCGGCCGCGAGACGCTGATCCCGACGAAAGCCCCAGGCATGGCCATCTGGCGCGAGCACCTCTTCGCCTGGATGATGCGCAACTCCTCGAGCGCCTCGCAGTTCTTCAACCTCCCGGCGAACCAGGTGATCGAGCTCGGCGCGCAGGTAGAGCTGTAAATGGATTGAGGATTGAGGAGTGAGGATTGAGGAAAGCTCCGCCCGGCTTTCCTTTCTCAATCCTCAATCCTCAATCCAATCAAACTGCGCTCCGCCCGGCTTCCCTTTCTCAAATCCTCAATCCTCAATCCAATCAAACTGCGCTCCGCCCGGCTTTCCTTTCTCAATCCTCAATCCTCAATCCTCAATCCTCAATCCATTAAACTGCCCCCATGTCGTCCATCCCCGCTCCCACGACGAAGTCGTACTGGGATGCATCGCCCGATTTCCGCAACCTGATTCGCCGTAAGCTGCCTGACGCCGCGTGGGCCTGGGCGGAGCCGCAACTGCGGGCCATGGGGGAGCGGGCGGCGCGGGACGTTTCGCGGCTGGCGTGCATCGCCGATCGTGAACAGCCGCGGCTCGTCACGCACGACGCCTTCGGCAACCGCATCGACCGCGTCGACTACCACCCGTCGTACCACGAGATGGAGAGCATCGCGTACGGCTCGGGCATGATCGCGATGAAGTACCACGCGCACGAGCATTCCGCCTGTGCCCCGATCGTCGGCTTCGCGCTCGGCTACCTCTTCGCGATGGCGGAATCGGGGCTTTACTGCCCGCTCTGCATGACCGACGGCGTCGCGCGCGTGCTCACGCATCACGGCACAGAGGATCAGGTCGCGCGCGTCGTGCCGCACCTCACGGCCACCGACACGAACCAGCTCTGGACCGGCGCCATGTTCCTCACGGAGCGCGTCGGCGGCTCGGACGTCGGAGCGAACGAGACCATCGCCCGCAAGGGTCCGGACGGCACCTGGCGGCTCAGCGGCCACAAATGGTTCTGCTCGAACGTCGATGCCGAGGCCGTCCTCGTCACCGCACGCCCTGAAGGCGCGCCGGCCGGCACGCAGGGACTGCGCACCTTTCTCCTGCTCGCGCGCGGCAATCCCGGCGTGCGCATCGAACGGCTGAAGGAAAAGCTCGGTGTCCGCTCGATGCCGACCGGAGAGGTCACGCTCGACAACGCCCCGGCCGAGGAAGTCGGCGGCTTCGAGGCCATGACCGACATGCTCAACCTGTCGCGCCTCTACAACGCCGTCGCGTCGATCGGCGTCATCGGTCGCGCCGTCGTCGAAGCGCGCGACTACACCGAGCAGCGCCACGTCTTCGGCCGCCCGGTCATCGAGTGGCCGCTGGCGCAGGAGACGTTCTTCGACATCGAGGCGGAGCACATCGGGGCGATGCTCGTGACGTTCGAGGCTGTCGAAGCGCTGGCCCGCGCGGATGCCGGCGACGCCGAAGGGGCGCGCCTGCTGCGCATCCTGACGCCGCTGGCGAAAGCCATGACCGGCAAGCTCGCGGTACCGTGCGTCTCCGAGGCGATGGAGCTGATCGGCGGCAACGGCTACATTGAGGAGTCGCCGATGCCGCGCCTGCTGCGTGACGCGCAGGTGCTGCCGATCTGGGAAGGGACGACCAACATCCTCGTCCTCGACGCCCTCCGCGTCGCGCACAAGGACGGCGCGCATGAGCTGCTCCTCGGCCGCATCCGCAAACATTTCCCGCGCGAGACCGATGCACTCGCGTACCGTTTCGCCTCGCTGGACGAGCACGACACGCGCGCCTGGTTCGATCGTCTGGCGCGGCTCTACGAACTGTCGCTGCTCATCGAAGCCGGACACGGAGAGTATGCGGATCGGTTACGAAACAAGCCGCTCGGGCTGCTCCCCGGCACCAAACTGCTCTGAGCACTTATACTCGCGCCGCTTCTGATGTCCCAGCCGTCCACCCCGCGCGTTTCTGTCGTCATGCCCGTCTACAACGGCGCGACGTATCTCGATGAAGCGATCGAGAGCGTGCTGCAGCAGGATTTCGCCGACTTCGAGTTCGTCATCGTCGATGACGGCTCCCGCGACCGGACGCCGGAGATCCTTGCGTCATGGGCGGCGCGCGACCCGCGTATCGTCCTGCTGCGCAATGACGTCAATCGCGGCATCTCGCACGCGTTGAACGTCGGCCTCGCGGCGGCGCGCGGCGAATACATCGCCCGGCAGGATGCGGACGACATCGCCATGCAGGGACGTTTCACTCTGGAGGTGGAGCTGCTCGACCGCGAGCGGGACGTGGTGCTGGTCTCGATGAACTACGAGGTCATCACCGAGGATGGCGTCGTCATCGAACGTGCACGCGTATCGCGGCCGGAGGTGCTGATCCGCTGGCGCTTCCTCTTCAGCAACGCCATCGGCGGGCACGGACAGGTGATGTTCCGGCGCAGTGTCGTCCAGGAGCTCGGCGGCTACTCGGAGGATGCGCGCTGGGCCGAGGACTACGAGCTCTGGACGCGTATGCTGACCCGAGGCCGCATCGTCGTGCTGCCCCAAATCGGCATGCGCTACCGCATGCACGGCAGCCGCAGTAGCGAGATCTGGGGCACCGAGCAGAAGTTCTCCGGCGGACGCATCGCCCAGCGCGCCCTGCAAAACCTGCTGCAGCGGGACGTCGACGAAGGGGAGGCTCACGCCGTACGCCATCTCTGGGGCCTGCATCTCCAGCGCAACCGCGCCGCCGTCGCCCACCGCACGATGCGCGAGGCCTACGCCGTCTTCACCCGCAATCTCCCTCCCTCCGACGCGACGCTCATCCGCAGAAAGTGCGCCGCCCAGTTCATCTACGTCGGCGCACTGATGCTCAGCCGCGGCGCGGTGGGGGAGATGCTGACGCACTTTCGGTACGGGCTGGCGTGGAATGTGGCCGGCGCCCTGGGCGGGTGTGTGGAGGCGTTCGACGCCATGCGCATGTTCGTCTGGCGACGGATGCGGCGGTAGGCGAAGCCATCTCGGAGTGCGGTGGCGAATGGAGGGTGTCTCAAAAACAGACGTTAGCGCCTTCGAGGAGCCGGGCGCCTGCGGCGCGGACAGACAAGAGTGTCTGTCCTACATTGAAACATCCGGCGAGAACTGAATGTAGGACAGACACTCCTG